>SVTR01000036.1 GCA_015063685.1 Oscillospiraceae bacterium
CGATGTACTCAACGTCGAAGTAGTCGCCCTCAGCGCCGGCTTCGGTGAAGAAGTCCAGACGGGCATAGTTCAGGACATAGTCAGTCAGAGCGGTCAGACCAACGCTGTCCAGGTCGATGATGGCCAGATTCCAGTTGGCGTCGCCGTTCCAGTCATAGACGAACTGGTCGCCGTTACCGTTCCAGCCATCGCCGGAGCCCATGAAGAACTGGCCGGCCTTCTCGGAGTTGGTGCGGTAGGAGATAGCCATGTAGCGAGCGACCTTCAGCTGCTTCTGACCGTCGATGAAGGCGATGTAGGGATCGCCGCCCGCGGAGGTCAGGCGGTAGAAGGTTCTGCCTGCTTCGGTGAGCATCTCGGTGGTGCCCAGGTCATTGTTGCAGACCATATTGCCTTCCTGCGCAGCGTAGTTGGCCAGGAAATCGGGCTCAACGGTGTGCAGAGGCTCACTGGGATCGACGGGAGCATCGGTCTCGGGCTCCTGGGTGGGAACTTCGGGCTCCTCGGTGGGAACCTCAGGCTCCTGGGTGGGAACCTCGGGCTCCTCGGTGGGAACCTCGGGCTCCTCGGTGGGAACCTCGGGCTCCTCGGTAGGAATCTCAACGATGGTCTCGTCTACGACGGTCTCATCGACGACAGTCTCACCGACGGTCTCGTCAGCGACAGTCTCGTCGGCGGGAGCCTTGGTTTCGTCCGCGATGGGAGCCGTAGTCTCGTCCTGAGCGGGAGCCTTGGTTTCTTCCGAAGGCTTTGCGGTTTCGGGAGCCTTAGTTACGGCATCGGTAACCGCTGCGGTGCTATCCCCTGTTTCGGTGGTGGGAGCATCTTCGCTACAAGCAGCAAATACCACGACCAGACAAAGCAGGATGGATGCTAAAACAAGAAACTTTTTCATAATGTTTCTTCCTTTCTGAAATTTTATAGGTTTAAGGAACCCCAAACCTATAATTTGTACTCATTATATCACAATGTTTCCCTAAAAGCAAGCGTTTTTTTACTTTTTATTTAATTTTCAATCAACAAGTTTAGAAAAACAGCTCCCGCCAATCAGCGGGAGCTGTCTTGTGAAGAGCTACGGTTATCTTAAACCCGGATATCAGTCAGAAGTATGGTGCCGCTCGGCATCGTAGGCTTCTGCTTTTTCGTAAGCATCAAAGAAAGCGATATACTCCACGTCAAGATATTCGTGAGGCTCGGTTTTATTCTCAAACATATCCAGGCGGCAGTAGTTGAGAACGTAATCCTCCACAGAGGTCAACACACTGTTGTCAAGGTCGATAATGAGGAGATGCCACTCGTCGTCCTTGATCCACTCAAGGCTGATCTCATCACCCTGGCCGTTCCAGCGCTCACCGGTGCCCATATACATCTGGCCGTTCAGGTGTCCGTTGGTACGGTAGCTGATGGCCATATAATTAGCCACTTGGGTATAGCTGCCCACGTCGATAACGGTAACGTAACCGTCGCCGATACCCTTCATATCGGGGAAAAGACGCACGAAGGTACGGTCTCCCTCCGTCATCATTTCAGCGGAGCCCATCTCTTTTTTGTAGTTGGCACCGTCATTCTTGGCGTTATAGTCAATGAACTCAGGCTCGATGTAATACGTGGGTTCATTGGGATCGACGGGCTCAGTCATGGGACCTGAGAGCCATCCGTACAGGGTCATATCCTTAGTGATCGGAGTAGAAAAATCGAACTTGCTGTCAGCCTCACAGGTAGGAGAGGTATACCAACCGTCAAAAGAGCTGCCGTCCTCAGGGCGATTGACCGAGAGAACGGTGATGTACCCGCCTTCCTCAACCGTTTGGGGCTCAGGCTGAGAGGGAACGAAAGCACCGGAGATATAGAAGGAGACTGTAAAGGTCTTTACCGTGAGCGTTTCGGTGGCGGCTTCAGTCAGCTCTTCGGTAAATACCTCGGTAGGTGCTTCGGTTGCAGCCATGGTCTCCACGAGAGTTTCCGCCGCAGGGGCGCCGTAGGTTTCGCTTTCCACAGGCAACGTCATCGCCTGAGTGGGCGCCTCGGTAGGCGCTTCTGTGGGCATTTCGGTAGGCGCTTCGGTCTTTTCGGCGGGTTGCGTGGACATCTCGGTAACGGGATCCGTTCCCGCTGAGGTATTGCCTTCGGTCACGGCGGGAGTATGATCTCCGTTGCAAGCAGCAAAGATCACAGTCAGCATCAAAAGTGCGGATGCGATCACAAGAAATTTTTTCATTTTTTTAAATCCTTTCTTCGTTTACATATGACCCGATTTTGGAAGAGATTTCGGTCACATGGTATAAAGCCAGCCGAATTTCGCGCCCAAAATATTGATGACAACGATGCCGGCTATAAAAAGGAGAATACAAAACAGGGCAAGGAAATCGCGGACGTGATATTTCAGGATACGGAGCTTGGTCTTCCCTTCCCCGCCGTGGTAGCAGCGGCACTCCATGGCCGTAGCCAGCTCTCCCGCACGTCGGAAGGCCGAGGCAAAGAGGGGAATGATCACGGGGATCAGCGCCTTGGCTCGCTTCATCAGGCTACCGGTGGTAAAATCAGCACCGCGTGCCTTTTGCGCCGACATGATCTTATCGGTCTCCTCCACGATGGTGGGAATAAAGCGGAGAGCGATGGTCATCATCATGGCAAACTCGTGCACCGGCACCTTGATTTTAGCCAGGGGATGCAACAGCCGTTCGATGGCGTCGGTCAGAGCGATGGGGGACGTGGTGTAGGTCAGAAAAATACTGGTGCCGATGACCATGGCCACAATGCGGATGAGGATAAACAGGGCGTTGTAAAGTCCGCCGGTATAAATGGTGATAAACCGCCATTGAAGCAGGGGTTCGGCATCCTTTTCCACGAACCAGAAAATATTGAGCACGGCGGTAAAGGCCATGATGAAGATGAGAGCACGGATGCTTCTGAAAACGATCTTCAGGGGTATCCTGCTGGCAAGAACAAGAAAGACTGCGGACAGGAGCAACAAAACAAAGGTATAGAAGTTTTTGCAAAGGAAGGATGCCACAATATACGCAACAGCCATGATGACCTTCATGCGAGGATCCAGGCGGTGCATCACAGAGTCGGCGGGATAATACTGACCGAGAGCAAAGCCTTTCATACGTCGCCTCCTTCCTTAAGCCCGAAGGCGTCCTTAAAGGCGGCGGCAGCGTAATTAACGGTATAAAGACTTTCGGGGAAGGTAAGTCCCTCCTTGACCAGCATCAGCGCAAGGCGGGTGATCTGAGGAATATCCAGGCCTACCGCCTCCAGCTTATCCGCGTGAGCAAAAATTTCATCCCGACTGCCTGCCATCAGCACCTTGGAATGAGCCATGACCACCACGTCGTCGCAAAATTCGGCCATGTCCTCCATGCTGTGGCTGACGATGATAACGGTGCATCCCGTCTGTCGGTTATATTGCTTGATGCCTGAGAAGATGGCACGGCGGCCTTGGGGATCAAGGCCGGCGGCAGGCTCATCCAGCACCAGCACCTCGGGACGCATAGCCATGATACCCGCGATGGCCACACGGCGCTTCTGTCCACCCGAAAGATCAAAGGGAGACATATCCATGATATCGGGAGGCAGTCCTACGAATCTGGCGGACTCGGCCACTCGCTCCAAAACCTCTTCGCGGGGAAGTCCCATGTTTTTGGGACCAAAGGCGATATCCTCGGACACGGTTTCCTCAAAGAGCTGGTACTCGGGATATTGCATGACCAGACCCACACGGAAGCGGATCTTGCCGATCTCCTTAGGCTTTGCCCAAATATCCTCGCCGTCAAGCAAAACCTTGCCTGAGGTGGGGGTGGTAAGACCGTTGAACAGCTGAACCATGGTGGACTTACCCGAGCCTGTATGTCCGATGATGCCCGTAAGCTTTCCGGGATGGATATCCAAAGACACACTGTCGAGGGCCTTCATTTCAAAGGGGGTTCCCTTGCTGTAGACGTAAGAGACGTTCAAGAGACGGAGCTTGGGATTTTCCGCGGGATGGATGATCTCAACAGAAGCCATAGCCTCAGCCTCTATCTGCTTTTTCTTCTTTGACATATCAGCATCCCTCCTTTTCCCGCCAAGCCTTGGCCAATGCTTTGGCACATTGCTCGGGCGTATTGAAGGGACCCTTCAGTTCCAGTCCTGCGGCCATGAGCTCATAGCAGAGGGCGGTGCATTGGGGCAGCTCCAGTCCTGCGGCACGGAGCATATCCCCGTGGGAAAAGACTTCTGCGGGCGTACCGTCCAGGAGCACCTTGCCATCATCCAGCACGATGACACGGTCGGCTCTGGCAGCCTCGTCCATATAATGGGTGATGGATAGCACCGTGATTCCCTTCTCCCGGTTGAGCATTTCCAGGGTATCGATGACCTCACGGCGTCCGATGGGATCCAGCATAGCGGTAGATTCGTCAAAGATCATGACACGGGGCATCATGGCGATGATACCCGCAATGGCCACTCTCTGCTTTTGACCGCCTGACAGGCGATGAGGCTCGTGGTGGGCGTATTCAGTCATCCCCACGGTGGCGAGGGCGTTGTCTACCCGTTCACGAAGCTCGGGATTGGGGATGCCCAGATTTTCGGGGCCAAAGGCTACGTCTTCTTCTACGATGGTGGCAACAAGCTGGTTGTCGGGATTTTGGAAGACCATGCCCACGGTCTTACGGAGATTCAGCACGTCCTCTTCGGTAATGTCCTCGGAAAGAACGTTGATACCTTCTACGTTGATCTCACCCTCGGCGAATTCATAGTCATCTACCACCATATTGAGTAGCTTGGCAAGGGTGGATTTACCGGAGCCGTTGTGACCCAGGATCACCACGTACTCGCCCTTCTCTATGGAAAGAGATATATCCTTCAGCACGGGGACGGGCTCGCCGTTTTCCTCGCGGTAGGCGTAAGATAAATGTTTTATGTCTATCAGAGGCATGACGCACTCCTTTCCAAGCAACGCTGTCAGCTTGCGCTACAGCATTGCAATGATATATTTCTCCTTTGGAGAAATGTGATATTTTTGCTTCGCAAAAGTGATATTCTCACTTCACGCGAGTGAAATGTTCCGCCGACAGCGGAACGTGAAGGTAAAAATTTGCTTACGCAAATTTTGATTTTACGGAAATATCTCCCGACAGATCATAAGCTTTCCCTTCTCTGTCGGGGGTTCGCTCTCTTGGTCAATTTTTTTATGAAAAGTTTTCGGAGTCCTGACCCTTTTTTCAAAAAGGTCCAGGTGAGGTCAAGGGGCAACGCTCCTTGCGTACTCCCCGTACGTTTCGTACCCCTTACCGCTCCCAACGTGCGCTGGCGCCGCAGGGGAGGACGGATCCGGTGGTGGAAACGCGGAGACCCAGCTCGTCGGCCTGGGTGCGCCCGCCGTGGGTAGCCTTTACCTTGAGGTCAAGGATATAGTTCATAGTAGAGGGAGACAGGCCCGTGGTGTAGGAGTTGATGAGGAAGAAAAGGGCATCGTCAGCAATGAGCCCTGCGGTGAGGGACACCAGCTCGTCTACACTGTCCTCCAGCTTCCAGACCTCGCCGCCGGGGCCGCGGCCGTAGGAAGGGGGATCCATAATGATGCCGTGATATTTGTTGCCACGGCGCAGCTCACGCTCCACAAATTTTTTGCAGTCATCCACGATGTAGCGGATGCGGGCGGTCTCCAAGCCGCACAGCTTGGCGTTCTCCTTAGCCTGAGCCACAATGCCCTTGGAGGCATCCACGTGCACCACCTCAGCTCCCGCCTTGGCCGCCGCCATGGTAGCACCCCCGGTATAGGCGAACAGATTCAAAATCTTGATGGGCTTTTCAGGTTCCTCGGCTTTGGCCTTGCGGATGATGCCAGAGAACCAATCCCAGTTGGCCGCCTGCTCGGGGAACAGACCCGTGTGCTTAAAGCCCATGGGACGGAGGACGAAATTCAAATCTCCATAACCGATCTGCCAATCGGCAGGCAGGTCGTTCTTGACCCACGCGCCACCGCCCTTGGAGGAACGGCGATAGATACCGTCCGCCTTTTTCCATAGGGGCGATTTGGCCACTCCGCGCCAGATGATCTGAGGATCGGGACGAACGAGAATGTATTTTCCCCAGCGCTCCAAACGCTCGCCGTCGGAGGTGTCGATGAGTTCATAGTCTTTCCAGTTGTCGGCACACCACATAGTATGTCTCCTTTTACGTATTGTATCTATTGGACAATTCCTTTTTTGAAGGTTCTTGGAAGGGGTCAAGGGGAGACCTTCTTGCAAGAAGGTCTCCCCTTGCGTTCTCCTACTTGTTATAATAGTCCGCCAGCCGCGAGCAGCCGCTGTGGGCATGACAGATAGCGATAGCCAGGGCGTCAGCAGTATCGTCGGGCTTGGGAGGCGCAGGAAGATTTAAGATGCGGGTTACCATTTCAATGACCTGACGCTTCTCTGCCCTGCCGTAGCCTACCACCGACTGCTTGACCTGCAAGGGGGTGTATTCCGAGATATTCACGCCGAAATCCTCGGCCACCGCCAAGATCACACCACGGGCCTCGGCCACACGGATGCCTGTGGTGATATTGGTATTAAAGAACAACTCCTCCACCGCCATGTGCTCGGGCTTGTATTTTTTGATCAGCTCCTCCATGTCTCGGCGGATGGAGAGCAAGCGCTTGGGTGTCTCCATGCCCGCAGGGGTACGGATGGCACCGTATGCCAGAGTGCGGAAGCGGTTACCGCTGTATTCAATGACCCCCCAGCCCACAATGGCCAGTCCCGGGTCGATGCCAAGTATGACCATAAGCCCTCCGAGAAAATATCTAATCAGTATATTATATCATATAGTTGAGTTTTCGTCAAGTGGGCTCGGCAAAATGTTGTGCGCACACATTTCCCACACATTTTTTCCATTTTTGAGGTAGCCCTTTATTTATTGGGAAGATAATTCATTTTATTTCCCCTCTTGTTTTTAACAAGCAATTTGGGGAAAATCAGAATATTCTGTCAACAAATCAGGGAAGAGGGCATATCATGGGCATAGGTAGGTTCTTCCCTGCCTTCATCATATGACCATTTGAAAAAGGAGGTATTTCATATGGGTGAAAACAGATTTCCCTGCGGCTCTCCTCTGTCTGCCCACGCCTGCGGAAAGGACGGCCCTCGAGATACGTTTTGCATCGAGACCAATCGGATCCTGGACTCCTGCCGTGACCGCGACTGTTATGAAAACGTAAAGGTCTTCCTCACCGATCTGGGACAGGAGATCATTGACCGCACGACCCAGGTTCGTGTCAAGGACGTTTGTATCGCCTGGACCTATATCGGCATTGATCCCGTGCAGTTCAACCGCGGCTTTTACACCATCACCATCCGCTACTACATCAGGCTGATCTTTGAGGGGTGCATCTGCCCCGGTCGCAGCCAGGAATTTGACGGTATTGCCGTCATTGAAAAGCAGGTGGTGCTCTGGGGAGGCGAGAGCAATGTCAGCATTTTCCGCAGCAGCGGTGACTGCTCCGACTTCTGTGCCGAGCCTGAGCCCTGCTACAAGGAGCGAACTGTGCCCACGGCCGTGGTCGAGGTCGTAGAGCCCGTGGTTTTGGGGGTTCATGTTCTTGAGCCTGCAAGCGATAGCGGATGCTGCTGCTGTTGCTGTGCCTGCGACGTGCCTTCGTCCATCACGGCCTGTCTGTCTGCGCCTCTTTGCACGGACAACGGCAATAGTGATAACGGCAGTCACGAGCACCGCATTTTGGTGGTTTCCATTGGTATTTTCTCTCTTGTTCGCCTGATCAGACCCGCGCAATATCTGATCTCTGCCAGCGAATTCATCATTCCCGACAAGGAGTGCGTATCCGCCACCCCCGGTGATCCCTGCGAGTTGTTCCGCTCCATGGCATTTCCCGTCACCGAATTTGCGCCGCCTCCCATGCCCCTCACGCCCATTGACCGCATCAAGGGCAGCTGTGGATGCAGTAAGGACTGATCCATTCAAAAAGGGCTATCTCTATCCGAGATAGCCCAAATTTTAAAGGCCTCTGTCAAACAGAGGCCTTTTCTTTAGGGAACAGAATAGCGTTCATGCTCCGGAACTCATACGGGAAATATCCATGATATTCTCGCATGATCAACGGTTGTCGGATTCATCCTCGTCCCCGGCAACACGCTCGAAGTCCTCCTTAGAGGCACCGCACAGGGGGCAGGTCCAATCAGCGGGAAGGTCCTCAAAATCCGTACCTTCTTCAATGCCGTTTTCAGGATCTCCCTGGGTGGGGCGGTATTCGTAGCCGCACAGCTCGCAAGCATAGATGCTCATTCAAAATCCCTCCTTCCCTTAGCCAGAATGTTTTCCGTATTTCGGAAATCCACCGTATATGATAATGCATGGCGGCAGACTTGTCAAGAGGGATTTTTTCTTTTTTGTAATTTTTTACTCATTCAACGAAACTCACCTACGGTACAGCAGGTATTTTTCTACATTTTCACGGTACGCTTCCAGGGCAACCTGATTTTTTCTCAATAAAACCTCAGGATCGTAGGGGTCGAGGAGCACATCCTGTCCCACGCGGAGGGCAAGTCCGTCCCGTCGGCAGGTAAATTCGTCATAGGTTTTGAAATGGTTGAACATATAGAGCATGGTTCGGAAGGGCTCGTAAGTTTCCCTGTCGGTAACGTGCAGCTCAACGCCGTGGCACACCTCTCCCGCATGCTTATTGAAAACAGGGGTAAAGCAGATGCGGCGGAAGATGACCCCGGGCAGGCCCAGCGCAGTCATTTCATAGCACAGGCGGTCACCGTCCACGAAGGGAGCGCCTACGTAATCAAAGGGGCGGGTGGTTCCCCGTCCTTCGGACAGGTTGGTGGCTTCGTAAACGCAAGAGCCGATGTAGTTGATGGCAGAATTGACCGACGGAATGTTCGGAGAGGGATTGACGAACAGCAGATCGGTCTCGTCAAAATACATATCCCGCGTCCAACCGGCACACGGAAGTACGGTCAAATCACAGTGGATACCCTTTTCCTCATTGACGTAGGCCGCATATTCCCCCACTGTGAGTCCGTAGCGGGTGGGGATGGCGAATTCTCCTACGAAGGAAGAAAACCGCGTCTCGTCCAAAATCAGGCCTTCACAACCAATGCCGCCTATGGGATTGGGACGATCCAGGACAAGGAGAGGAACACCCGCCTCACGGCACGCCCGCATCATCTGGGTCAGGTTACAAAGATAAGTATAGAAGCGAGCACCCACGTCCTGGATATCGTACACGGCCATGTCCACCTGAGTCAAAAGATCTGAAAGCTTCGGATGCCCTTTGGAGGTAAGATTATACAGACGCGCTCCCGTTTCCCCGTGGACGGCGCCGTCTTCATCTCCGAATTTACCGTCCTGCATAGCGGAATTCAGGCCGTGCTCCGGCGCAAAGATCATGGTCAGAGACGCCATTCGGCTGATCAGCGTATAGGTAGGTACACCTGCCTTATTGACCCCGGAGGCGGCGGTCAGCAATGCCACGCGTTTACCCCGGAGCAGATCTTCAACTTCCTTCAAACGGTCAATACCGCATAAAACATGATGCTTCATGATTCAGTTTCCTCGTATCCATTTAGTTTTGAATGTATGATCAGGCCTCTCCTGAAAGCTCATCGCGCGTCGGGCATGAGCAGTGCCTATCAATTCATAAAATCCAAGGCTCGTACATATGGTTATGGTAGCTCTGCATAACAGGGCGTCTCTATAAGCTCATCACACGTTGCATATTCAGAGATGCCCTACAGAAAAACAAGCCGAAAGGATGTTTGCCATGAACCAAAGTCCCACCCGCCGATTTGCCTTCAACGCGCTACTGCTTATTGCCGTCAATCTTCTGATGCGAACGGTGGGGGTCTCCTTCAACGTGTATTTATCCAACCGGGCGGGCGGTGAGGTCATGGGACTCTATTCCCTTTTGTCCGGCGTTTACGCCTTTGCCATCACCTTGGGATGTGGGGGTATCAATCTAGGGACGATCCGTTTAGTAGCGGATACCATGGGCATTTACGGCGAGGGCACAGCGGCCGCCAAAGCGGAGATCAAGCGGTGTCTCCGCCGCTGTCTCACATACAGCTTATGCTTTGGTATGGTAGCCTGTTGCTTGCTACTCATCTTGGCACCCACCGTGGGACGGGAGTGGCTGGGAGACGTGCGTACCGTCCGCGCTCTGCGGATCCTGGCGTTGACGTTGCCCCCCATTGCCCTGACCTCCTGCCTTAGCGGATATTTTACTGCTCTGCGGCACATCATTCCCAACGCTCTGGTGGGTGTGCTGACCCAGCTTGTACGCATTGGTGGGTGTGCTTACCTTTTGTCGCTGTGGCTCGGGAAAGGAGTGGAGGCTACCTGTCTTGCTCTGGTACTGGGTGGCGCCCTATCGGAGGTGATCGGCCTTATACTCACGTTTTTGGCCTACCTTTGGGATATCGGCAGAAAGGCACGTGTGCGTGAGCAAAGGGCTTCGGAGAAAACGCCTGAGCCCACGCGGGCGCTGACACGAAAACTTTTGGGGATCACCATTCCCGTCACCTTCAGCGCCTGTCTTCGATCGGGACTGATCACCCTACAGCACATTCTCATACCCAAGGGACTCAAGGCCAGCGGCGCAGATTGGAGCACCGCGCTGACGTCCTACGGTGTACTCCACAGTATGGTATTGCCCGTCGTCCTGTTTCCCTCGGCCTTCATCTCTTCTTTTTCGGGGCTATTGGTCCCCGAAATCGCGGAATCCCACGCCGCGGGAGACATGGGGCGTGTGGCGCGGATCTCCAAGCGCATCATTCAACCTGCCTTGTTTTTTTCCTTTGGAGTTGCGGGGATCATGATCTGCTTTTCGAGAGAGCTGGGGCTATTGCTCTATCATAGTGAGGAGGCGGGTATGTACATCCGTCAATTGGCCCCCCTGATCCCCATCATGTACGTGGACAGCTCGGTAGACGCCGTGCTCAAGGGCATGGGGGAGCAGGTCTATTCCATGAACGTAAACATTGCGGACGCACTCTGCTCGGTAATCATGGTGTGGCTACTGCTTCCACGCATGGGACTGCAAGGGTACATTCTGACCATATACGTCACGGAGACCCTCAACACCACACTATCCCTGACCAGGATGCTCCGTGTCAGCCGCATGGAGGTCAATCTGAAAAAGCAGGTGTTCGGTCCCCTGTTATGCGTGGCGGGGGCTACCTGTATCATTCGTCTGTGCGGAATGCTTCTGCACATCCCTGCCCCTGACACGGCCTTTACCTTGACCCTGTTCATTACGGTTACGGCGATGATCTATCTGGGGCTTTTGATCCTATCGGGCATTGTGGGACGGGAGGAATGGGCGCAGGTCAAGCAAATGATCCCTCACAGGGAGAGAGAGCATCAGCCCCTATAAAGAAAGGGAGGAAGCCCTCCCTGTCGGTCAAGTAGAGCTTCCTCGGGAGGCTTCTGCCAGATCGGAAATCTCCCGTCTGTCAAAGGAGGACAGGAGAAGCACCATGACAAAATAGGCAATGATTCCCAAGAAAACGTCGGTGATCATATCGGTGATAAGAACCAGCTCACCTTCGTTGGAATGCATATAGATCAGCTGGGCAAGCTGATAGATCAGGTGGGAAACCACCATCATGACCATAAAGACCACAGAGCTCCAAAAGGCCGATGCCTGCACGGGATTTTTAAAGGAGAGCAGCTTAGTGATGGGGAAAGCGAGGGCACGCTCGTCTCCTGCCTTGGATTCATTCAGCAACAGGCTGACCTGCCATTTGCGCTTTTTTCTGCGAATGATCAGGCAAGTAATGAGCAGGATCAAGGCATACTGTCCGATTTCCAGCAAAAGGTTGGGTAGCATGATGGGCAGATCCTTGGAAAGGAAGAGATCAAAGGCAGGGATGCTGCCGTCAAGGATACAGTCCATCAGGAAATTGAGGAGATATTTACCCACAAGTGCCAGGGTATAGGTGATCCACACGGCCTTGGAGCCTAAAAAGCCTCCGCGCCACACGGCGTATATGGTAGCGGCAAAGACCGCGTAAAAGACGGCAATCTGCACCAGGTTATAGGCATAGTAAAGCACATAGGTGATCACGGCCTCCTGATAAGCAACGTCGGAATTGAGTTGGGTATACAGGGGGGCCAGCACGAGAGAATACAAGCCAAAGCCGATAGCCGAAATCCAAAGCACTAGCTTTTGCATTCTTCTGACGGCCTCCGGACCATGTGATTCATATGTAAGGGTTTTGGATCGATCCATAATACTCTCCATTTGTATAAATTATCAAGATAAATATGAGGACAAAAATTCTCTTTTATAAACGTCAAAGCAAGCCGCGCGGTCTACACCCGGGATCATGGCTAAGGCCTCAGCCAAAGCGCCAAACACGGGCGGCACGTCAATGACCTTCAGTTCAACGAGGGCACGCACCCGTTTTGGAAGATGAGCTGTGATCAGTTCTGTCCAAAGCCCTGACTCCTTGACGCAGATGCTTCCGCCCAAAACCACGGTTTCATGCCCGTCTGCGTCATGAAGCTTATCCTCCAAAGCCGCGGCAATGCACTCAGCCTGGGCCTCAGCGTTGATCTTCAATATCCGCATGGCCATGGGGTCACCCTTCCGTGCCAAATCAAAAACAGGGATGGCACAGGAGGCGATCAAGGGCTTGCCTTGGGCATATATTTCCGAAAGCATATGCTGGGGTGCCTCCCCCAGATGTTCTGTAATGGCCCTCGTCAGCGGTGCGCAGGCATCCCTGTCTTCCCTGCCGTCATGGGCTCTCAAAACGGTTTCGATAGCCATGCGCCCGATATCGTAGCCGCCTCCGGCACGATCCAGGAGATATCCCCAGCCACCGATGCGGCGGAGCTCATTCCCTCGACGGACAAAGCAAACGCTCCCCGTACCACAGATCAGGCAAACGCCCTCACCGCTCTCAGAAGAAGCAGAGAGGAGGTTGATCACATCCGAGTGAACGGACAAGCCACCCAGGTGGGGGTGGTTACTTCTGAGCATATAGGTCAGTTTTTCCTTTTGCTGAAGGGCACCCGCAACGCCGGCAAAAACGCTGACCTTTTGGGGACAGATGTGGCCTCCATCGGTCAAAAGGTCGCTGATCAAGTGAGAAAGCAGCTCAGCAGAGGCTTCAAGTCCCACATCATTGGGGTTAGAAGCGCCGTACTTCTTTATGCACAGCACATGCCCCGAAATATCTGTAAGAACACCCTCGGTCTTTGTTCCGCCACCGTCAATGCCGATGCAGTATGCCATATGCTCAGCCATACCTTCTCCTTTCTGATACTATCGAAACAAAGGGATCACAACCACATCTGACCTCTGACTCGCATATGAATCACAAACGGTCAAGCCTTTAACGGTCATGATCCCTTTATCTTTTGAAAGCATTGATGTTTCTTTCAACGGCGCACCGCAGACGCAAGAAGCGCCTCGGTCTCCGCCATGATCTGATTTGTACGCTCTTTCAAAGAAAGGCACACCTTGGTATACGGCAGATACGCATCCTCCGCGCAACCGTGAAGATCGCTGCCCAAAGCGACGATCTGACCTTCTTCTATCCATCGGGTCAGGTGCTTGGGCTTGAAGAAGTGGTTCAGCGAATCCGCATTTAACTGTGCTGTCAGACCCATATCGAAGAGCTGCTCCACCAGCTTGGGGGGATATCTGTCCACATGGGCAAAAACAGGCTTGATGCCACGATCGGCAATTTCAGACACCGTTCGAAACAGGCGTCCCGTCCAAGCGCCGGCGGAAAAGGGCATTTCCAATAGCATCACGTTGGTGCCTTCCAAACAGAGCTCCTCCAGATCCTCCATCTGATCCAAGCCCTCGCAAATGAGCACCTCGGCGCCTAATACGATCCTTGGTCTGGGGGTATCGCCCAAGACCTCCAAAAGTCGATCAAAGGCGGCGTTTCTAGCCTCAAGGAAGGACTTAGCCAAAACCTCCTGGGGATAGAAATGAGAGGTAGCACAAGCGGTATCCACACCCGCCGCCTGCATCAGACTCAGCTGACTCAGGCTGACCTGAGAGCTACGGGAGCCATGATCCAGGCGAGGCAGGAAATGAGCGTGAAAATCAATCAGCTTCATGATATCAGGACTCTGCGGAGGTGTCATTGACCTCTTCGGACTTTTCGAGGTTCTGCTCGCTCAGTTCCTCGTCGCTATAGCCGTAACGGTAGTCGCCAACCTTGCGCTGATAACCGTAGTTACCGTAGCTGCCGTACTTGCCGTACTTGCTGTACTTGCTATACTTGCTGTACTTGCTATACTTACTGTATCTTCCGTACTGGCTGTATCTTCCGTACTTACCGTACTTGCCATACTTGTAGTTACCGGACGCATAGTACTTGTTCTTGTAGTAATCGCCGGACTTGATATCCACGTCATTGAGGATAAAGCCGATGACAGAGCCACCCAGGCTTTCCATGGTCTCTACGGCCATACCCACCAGACGGCGGTCGGAATAGGCAGCGCGGATGACGAAGGCATAGCCTGTGATAACGTCACTGAGGATACCCGCGTCGGTAACCTCGCAAATGGGAGGCAGGTCGATCACGATCACATCGTACTTCTTCTTGGCCTCTTCGATGAAGGAACGCATCTTGGCAGATGCCAAAAGCTCTGCGGGATTGGGAGGAATACGACCGCTGGTGACCACGTCCAGGTTCTCATAGCCGGAGGGACGGATGGCCAACGCATCGTCACGGCATACGCCTGCCAGCACTTCGCTGAGACCGTAGGTCTTGGGATCAAGGCCAAAGACACGGTGCTGCACGGGACAACGGAGGTCACCGTCAAGCAAAAGCACCTTTTTGCCCATCTCGGCAAAGGAAACTGCGGTATTGGCAATCAGAATGGATTTACCCGCGCCTACGTAAGCAGAGGTTACACCGAACACGGCGCAGGTCTCTCCCTTGGTGGTATAGCACAGGTTGGTACGCAGAAGCTTGAAGGCCTCGGCAATAGCGAAGGGTGTTTTCTTAGACAAAAGACGGCCGGTATAGTCACGGCTGGAGGAAGACACGCCATCCCCCTTGACATAGTCCGAGGGAGCGGATTTCTTTTGCTTGCGAGCCTTCTTCTTTTTCTCATCCTTGGAGTTCTCGTTAGACCAGGTAGGGATCTGACCGATGACGGGAGTCGTGAAATAAGGCTTCAGATCCTCTTCGGTGTAGACGGTATTATCAAAGAGCGCGCGGAGGAAGGCAACGATGTAAATCAGACCTGCGCCCAGGATAAAGCCCAGGAAAGCAAAGGTGGTGCTACCTCTTCCGGAGGGAGAGCGGTCCAGCTCTGCGCTGTCCATACGCTTTGCTACGCTTTCGTATGCTTCTTCACCGGTAGCGGTCTGGATACCCACGCAGTAATCCAGCTTGCCGGGAACGACACGCTCAAAGGCCTTTGCCACCTCGTGAGCGATCACGGGATCGGCATGGGTCACGTTAATGGTCAACACCTGAGTATCCACGGAGACGGATACCATGGCTCTCAGCTGTTCGCGGGTGAAGTTCTTATAGGTATCGCCATACTGAGCGGTATCTGCCAGGTGCAGATTTAAAACGTCTTCGGTGACGATGCTGCTGGTAATCACCTGGGTAAAGGTTTCGGCCAGGTCTCTTGCGGCAGAGGTGCTACCGGGGGTAACAACGCTTTCACCGTCGCTGGCACGCGTACTGACGGCATTGACGTAATAGGTTATGGTGGAGGTATAGGTGGGGGTGGTGGTAAAGTATCTGAAAGCACCCGCGGCACCGCCGCAGATCAGGCCAATGATGACCATGCGAATCAGCGTTGCCTTAAGGATTTTGACCAAAAAACCTATATCTACTTGCTCATTATGCTTTTCGGTAGAGCTATTCACATCCATGATTTCAAATCCTTTCTTTTTTGATTTTATATTTTATCTGTGTTATTTTTACATTCGTCAACCATTATATTATACACACATTTTTCTGTTTTGTCAAGGGATAGAACGAAAGTTGCGCAGATTCCCCGCGATTTTCCCACTTTAGGTAAAAAAAGCTTTCAGAATATAGCAAAAGGAGCATCGGCTTTGACGGCCGATGCTCCCGGAAAGCAAATATTGGCATGAATCATCTGATCTGCACGAAGCCCAGCTTCTTCTGCACCTTGGACAGGGTCCGTCTGGCCACGTAGGATGCCTCCTCGGCGCCCTTCTTCATCTGGGCCTCCAGCTGTGCCTTATCGGACATGTAGCACTTGAACTTCTCCTGCACGGGTGCCAGCGCATCAGCGCAGACCTCTCCTACGGCCATCTTGAAGTCGCCGTAGCCCTTGCCCTCAAACTCGCGCTCGATGTCCTCGATGGTTTTGCCCGTAAAGACGGAATAGATGGTCATGAGGTTGTTGATGCCGTCCTTGCCCTCGGCGTACTTCACGCAGGTGTCGGAGTCGGTGACGGCGCGCTTGAACTTGCGGATGATGGTGTCACGGTCGTCCAGGATGTAGACCACGGCGTTGGTGTTTTCGTCGGACTTGCTCATCTTCTTGGTGGGATCGGCGAGAGACATGATCTTGGCGCCGCTCTTGGCCATAATGGGTTCGGGGATGGTGAAGGTGTCGGGGTAGATGGCGTTGAAGCGGGTAGCGATATCGCGGCACAGCTCCACGTGCTGCTTCTGGTCAATGCCCACGGGCACCACGTCGGTCTGATAGAGCAGGATATCGGCAGCCATGAGGACGGGATAGGTAAAGAGGCCGGCGTTGATGTTGTCGGCGTGCTTCTGAGACTTATCCTTGAACTGGGTCATGCGGGACAACTCACCAAAGCCGGTGAAGCAGTTGAGGAGCCATGCCAACTCGGCATGCTCCTTCACATGAGACTGGACGTAGAGGGTATTCTTCTCGGGATCCAGTCCGCAGGCCATGTAGAGGGCCAGGGTCTCGTAGGTGCGGCGGCGGAGGTCGGCGGGCACCTGACGGACGGTGATGGCGTGCTCGTCTACCACGCAGTAGAAGCATTTATACTTCTCGGAGAAGGAGGCGAAATTCTTAATGGCACCAAGGTAGTTGCCGATGGTCAAGTTTCCGCTGGGCTGAACGCCGGAGAAGGAAACGGGGGTGTTTTGGAACATGGTTATGTCCTCTCTTTCTTTGTGATCTTAGGTGCTCCCCTACCGAGGAAAAAAGGAAACCCCGACAGAGGAATAAATCTCTGTCGGGGACGAATTTTGTCTAAAAATCCGCGGTACCACCCACGATTGAGGGACATCCACCTATGGGTGCTTCCCTCCTCTTTCGCACGGTAACGGTATGCGGCCGTCAGATACTACCCCGGCAATCACAAGATTGCGCGGCTCGGTCTGCCCTCGGAAGTCCATTCGCCGTGTCTCTGTCCCGCGTTTCCAGCATCGGCGGGTCTCTATGGCAGAGGTGGACGGGTACTATTCTTCGTCACAGGTTTATGATGCTATATGATAGCATATTTTTTGAGATTTGTCAAGGGGTTTTAACAAATTAGCCGTGGTTCGCGAATTGAAAAACGCGTTGCTTTCGTGATTACTTTTGACCGCGACCGCCACATCCCGAGCAGAGTCGCCACCCCGCGCTGCCACAGTAGGTACAACCCTGCTCCGTGGGGATGCCCATAACGTAAATGGTGGGGCCTTTTCCGCTACCTTTACAGTAGTAGCAAGTGACACGGCCGTCGCCCTCGCACAGGGCGCAGGTCTTGGTGCCGACGGCGGGGTTGTCCGAGGAGGAACCGGAGCTGCCCGAGCTACCGCCCGAAGCACTTGGCGCACCGGTGGGATAGGGCTCGGGTTCATTGGCGTGATACTCCTTGCGGATCAGCTCTATCAGGTTGTTACCGTCGGAGTCCACCATCCAGACAGACCATTCCAAGCCGTCGGCCATTCTCGATCTGGTGAAGATGATGCGTGTATCGTCGGCATATATGATCTCCTTGATGGCATAGGTTTTGGCAACTGTTTCGCCTTCTTCTCGCTGACCGGAGCCACTCCTGAGAAGAAGCTCCTGCACCCCGGTTTCCTTATGCTCGCGGCACAGGTTGTTGGAGCCCCAGGCCAAATAGTATTGCCATTCATAATCATCATTTGGCCCGTTGCTTATATTGTTATACTCATCACGGGTGGAGCGTTCGGCAATGTAGTTTTCTTGGTTGAATTTATAATAAACCGAGACATCCTCGCCGCTTTCGTCAAATCCGGAGATTCTAAAATATATGTACGGCCCCTCTGTTTTGGGTGTTACGTAAAAGATACTTTCGAGAACGTTCATACTCCACAGTTCTTCTGCCTTTCCGTCGATGGCGTTCATACGAAGCAATCGAAGAGTTTTACCGTCTGTATCGCTCATTAATAACTGAAGATCGTTGTCGATTTGAATCAACTGGTAAGGTCTGTCATCGCGAATCAACTCTTTATTTTCCAGTGTATCCAGATTCAATGTATATATAACATTGTAGCTGCTGTCAGTCACATCACTTTCAACAAACAGAATATTTTTGAGCATAAAGGTCGATTGAATTTCTCCTACACTCGACAGCACGATCTCTCGCTCGCCGTCAGCCACGCTCATGCGGTAGATGCAATGATTGGATTGATTGGCATAGTACACGTAGCCATTATACAAGTACATTTCTGCCATAGAGGATATAGTCTTCCCACCGCCTGCATAGGTTGCCACCTCGTTGCCGCAGAAAACGTAGAGGTTGCCGTAATAGCCCAGATAGATCATGTCGCCGTCAATACAGATATTGCTACCGTAATAAACGCTGTTCGCACCGGAGTTCTGCATGACGTAAAGATCTTCCGGGGGAAGGGGCTCGCCTTCACCATTGGTGGATACTTCATTGTCAGTTTCATCCTTGTCAGGGCCGGAGGAGCTATCGGCTGCCGTTTCACTATCCGGGAGCATGAGGGTCTCGTCTTCTCCGTTGGTGGATCCTTCATTGTCGGTTTCATCCTTGTCAGAGCCGGAGGAGCTATCGGCTGTCGTTTCACTATCCGGCAGCACGAGGGTCTCACCTTCTCCGTTGGTGTATTCTTCATTTTCGGTTTCATCCTTGCCAAAGCCGGAAGAACCATCGGCGGCCGTTTCACTATCCGACTGCAAGAAGGATTTTCCGCAGTAGGCACAGAATTTTGAGTCTGTCAAGTTCTTTTCGCCGCAATACAGGCATTTAACCACCTCGAGAGTGCTTGTCTGATTACAAGCCATTAAATTCAGGATTATGACAAAGGACAAGATAACAAGCAGGATTTTTTTCATTAATCATCCTTCTTTCTCATAAACATTTAAATATGTTATATTGCTAATGTTGTAGTATTGGTCACCTCTAAAAACTCTCTTGACGGCGAAGCCGTAGTGATTTTTCCGTCATATTTCACAGATTTTTCTTCGCGTAGCTCTACTACGCGTGCGAAAAATTGTATCATCTGACGCAAAACTCCCTTGCGGCTCGCTCGCCAATAGAGTTTTTAGAGGTTCCCTATTATTTGAGGAACGTGTCGAATAATTTCAGGGCATCTCTAAATACTCAGTGTGCGGCGAGATGCGAGGGATTTTTTCGTCAGACTAAAGGTCACCTCTAAACAAAAATCTGCGCGCATAGTCGTCCCTATGCGAAAGAATTTTGTGACGTATGACGGAAAAAGCACCGTCATATCGGCGTGTGATGAGTTTTTAGAGATGCCCTTCAATTTTCAAATTCCAAAATTTCATTCACAGTCGTTCTGCCGAGGGTATAGAAACTGCCGTCAAACACGGTCTCTTTGAGCGCCCACTTGATGGGTGTCTCCCCCTCGAACAGACCGATGGCCACCTCGTAACTGCCTGCAGGAAGCGAGCGGAGGTCAAGCTGAAGCTTTATGGTCTGCTTCACACCGGGCATCCACTTGCGGTTGTCGGTCTCCACAGGGATGACGTAGTCCTTCCCCGCCGTACTGCGGAAGCGGAAGACCAGATCGTACTTGTGATATGCCTTGGCCCAGCCTCGATTCTCCACATCCAGGGTGACCATATTGTGGGCGGTGGGAGTGAGGGTGGGCATGGTCATGCCCGTGAGGAAATACCAGTAGCCCAGGCGGTTGGCGCAGTACTCGGTGAGGTAGTACTCGTTCTTCAGCCAGTCACGGGGGTAGCCGTGGAAGCCCGCGAAGGTGGCGTGACAGCGCTTGAAGGCCTCGATGGCGGTAAGGCCGTCGCGGAAGTGATCGTTGTGGGCATGGACATAGCCGTAATGCTCCATCTCAATGGCGGTGGGGGCGTTCTTCCAGAGCTTATCAAACGCCCAAGGTGCGCGAAGGGTATCGTAGTCGTTGACCTGGGTGTAGTAATTACAGCACACCGAATCGTCCTGGATGCCGAAGCCCCGCTGGTAGGCGTAATCCAGGATCTCCTGGACCTCGGCCCTACCGTGGGCGATGCGGCAGGAGATGTGGTCGTCGTTGCACAGCACCCAGGTGTCAGGGAAATACTTGGCGTGGAGATCAAAATGCTTTTTGACGATGGGAGGAGGAATGATCTCCTCTGTGCCGCAGGCGGTATGCCCCTCGCCCCAAGTGCCCATAGTACCCACGTCGATGCACTCAATGAGGGGATGACCGTTGAATTTCTCTCCCAAAGTGTAGAGCAACCGCTCCACGTGGTGAAGGAAGATAGGATCGCCGTAATCGGGCTGAATGCGGCCGCCCGAAAGACGGTAACCACGGGCGCCCTGCTCGTAGACATAGGCGGGGGTGGCACCGTTCATGTTGGGATCATTTTCATAGGTGCAGACACGGAGGGAGAATTTGTAGCCTCTGGGCGCCCAAAGCTCCATGATCTCGTCCAGGTAGGAGAAGTCGTAGACCCCCTCGGCCTTCTCCACGTCGCCCCAGTCGAAGCGGAGGTAGAGGTGGTTGAGGCCGGGGAAATCGGTCAGAGCGTCGCTGTGGTCGTGGTGGATGCGGTAGTTGTCGCGGCCGTAGCCGTTGTCGATGTAGTGCCAGAACCAGCCCTTGTGGGGGTTCTTCAGGGGGGTCTTATCGTCTATCAGGGGACGGAGGTCGATGAAGTCCCTGCGGGTGGAGAGATCGTCAAACATCCCACACATGGTCTGGGAGCCGTCGGGGGCGGGGGCGGGCATGAGGTTGGGATATTTCTTTTCCATGTTCATACGCTCCTTTCCCATTTAAACGGTGCGGACGGCGGTGCGTCCGACGGTGTAGTAGCCCTCATCGAGGGCGGTCTCCTTGATGGCCAGCTTGACGGGCCGCTCCCCCTCAAAGAGGCCCACGGCCACCTCGTACTCCCCCGCGGGCACGCCTCGGGCATCCACGCGGAGGTCCAGGGTGAAGGCGGTGTCAGGGAGCCAATCGCGGTTGTCGGCGTCCAAAGGAATTTCATAGCTTCCCTGCTCGTTTTTGAGGCGCAGTTTCAGCGTGAAGGGCCAGTAGGCTCTCGCCCAGCCTCGGTTTTCCATGTCCAGGGTGACGATATTGTAGACGGTATCGGTCAGCTCGGGGATGCAGGCGCCTGTGATGAAGTACCAGTAGCCCAGGCGGTTGGCGCAGTACTCGGTGAGGTAGAATTCGTTCTCCAGCCACTTACGGGGGTAGCCGTGGAAGCCCGCGAAGGTGGCGTGGGCGGACTTGTAGGCCTCCATGGCGGTGAGGCCGTCGCGGAAGTAGCTTTCAAACTGGGGCTTGATGTAGGTGTAGTGGGCCATCTCGATGACATTGGGGCAGTTATCCGCCAGCTTATCGAAGGCCCAGGGGGCGCGCATGGTATCGTAGCCGTTCATCTGGAAGTAGTAGTCACAGCAGATGGAATCGTCCTGGACACCCATGCCTCGGGCGGCGGCGTAGTCCAAGACCTCCTGCACCTCAGCCTGACCGTTGGGGATGCGGCCCACCATGTGGTCGTCGTTGCAGACCACGAAGGTGTCGGGGAAATACTTACAATGGAGGTCGAAGTGCTTCTTCACCACGTCCAGGGGGTAGATCACGCCGTCCCCCTCCACGGTGTGTCCCTCGCCCCAGGTGCCGATGGTGCCCACGTCGATGAGCTCGATGCGGGGGTCGCCATTGTACTTTTCGCCGAGGGCGGCGAGGAAGTTCTCCAGGTGGTGGAGGAAGATGGGGTCGGCGTAGTCGGGCTGGATCTTGCCGTTCTCCAGCTCATAGCACCGCGCGCCCTTTTCAAAAACATAGGCGGGGGTGGCGTAGTTGAGGTTGGGGTCGGCCTCGTAGGTCACGGCGCGGAGGGCAAAGGTATAGCCGTAGGCCCCCCACTTGTCCATGATCTCGTCCAGGTAGGAGAAGTCGTAGACCCCCTCCTCTTTTTCCACGTCGCCCCAGTCGAAGCGGAGGTAGAGGTGGTTGAGGCCGGGGAAGTCCAGTATGGGGTCGTCCTCGTAGCCGTCGCGGTAGAAGGGGCGGCCGTAGCCGTTGTCAATAAAGTGCCAGAACCAGCCCTTGTGGGGGTTCTTCAGCACCGTCTTATCGTCCACCAGCAGGCGGAGATCCACGAAGTTCTTGCGGGTGATGCGGTCATCGGTCATAAAGCACATGGTCTGGCATTCACCCTTAGGGAGCTCTGTCTGTATGTTCGGAAAGGTATTCACGGTTACTCTCCTTTCATTTTTTGTGGTAGATCTCAATCTCCATGAGGGAGAAGAGGAAGCCATCATTAAAGCCCGGCTTGTCACGGAGAACGGTACCTCTGACGCGGACGTATCGGGCAGTCACTTCGCCCTCCAGGATCACCTCAAGGGTATTCGTTCCGGGACGGATCTCGGGCAGCTCACCGCGGTAGACGGTTTCAAAATTCTTTCCGTCCTCCGACACCTCGATAAAATAAAGCTTGGGGAAATATTCATCCGCGGTACGGGGATGCATGATCACCTTATCCAGGGTATAGGTGGTAGAAAGGTCGATCATGAGCCACTCTTCCCCATTTTCGGTGTTGTGGCGGTTAAGCCCCGACGTCCAGCCGGAATTGATTTGGCCGTCCACCAGCTTATAGGCTTCCCAGCCGTTAACGTAAGAGGAAACCGAGGCGGTACGGTTCAAGGCAATATTGGTGCCCACGGGTTCATCGCCCACCTGAGTATAGAACTTGTCATTTTCGGGTGCGGGAACTGTGCCGTCGTCGTAATAGACCTCGATCTCAGCCAGCTCAAATCCCACTCCCGTGCCTTTCGTTACGTTGATACGGACGTATCGGCCCTCCACCGTCTCAAAGGTGAAGGTGGGAATGGCGGTTCGGGCATCGGTATAGTCGGATTTTTCAACCACCTTGATCCAGCTTTCGCCATCGGCGGAGATCTCAACGGTAAAGTCACGGGGGAAAGCTTCACCACGGGAGTAATTGGTACCCGTGGGATAAATGTCCACGCGGTTGATGGCAGTCACACGGCCAAGATCCACCTCGGCAAAGCCCGTGTCGGCGTTGCACTTCCAACCAAGAGCATTGGGGGTGTCGCCGTCCCGGATGCCGTCGGTGAGGGTATAAGCATAGTAACCGCCTCCCGGGTTGACGGCGCTGACGGCGGGAGCCTTTCCTTCAGCCATGTTAGCGCTGACATCCCAAGGATCGTCCACGAGGTTATCCTGCTGGCCTGCGGCCAAAAGGACGTAACCGCCCTTCTTGAAGTTGAAGGTCACCTCGCCGCTTGAAATGTCCAGGGCCTCATAGCTGCCGCCCGTACAATCGTAGAGATAGGTAAAGGCATCGGTGAGGGTAAAGGTGGCTGTGAGCTCATGGGTGTAGTCCTTATTGACCAGCATCACGTAGTCGCGCCCTGTTTCCCGATCTGTCATGAGAGAAATAATGATACCAAAGCGCTTGCCGTCGGTGGTATACAAGGGCACGTCATCGGCGGTGCATTTGACGATGCTGTCCTCCCGTCCGGCGGTATGGTAGACCTCGATGGCATCCAGGCGGTTGAGGAGGGGGCCGATGACCAGCGCATCGGCATTGACCTGTGCCACGTCATCGTAAATGTCGGTCTTTTCGCCGTAAGGAGAGATGATAGCGTAATCCTTGGGATCACAGAAGCCTGTGGTCCACCAAGTAAAGTAGGTATAGGACTTCAGGCCGTAGGCCATACCTGCGGCCATGTGGTAACGGATCTCGTTGCCGTTGGTACGGCGGAAGTTGCCGCCCTCACCGATGGACTGAAGATAGAAGGCGGTGGGCACGTCGTATTTCAGGCCGATCTTGCGGATGATATCCAAATTGGTGAACATATTGGGGATACCGCCGTCGTAGGGGAAGGGATAGTGATCGTAGCAGAGGTATCCGTAATTTTCCTTGCCCGTGGCGATGATGGTGTCCTCAATGTGGCCATTGTAATTCTCGAAGACCCAGGTCGCCCAGGAGGGGAGATAATTGAGACGAGGCATGAGTCCGCCCTTGCTAATGGCGGCACAGGCGTTGGCATATGCCCAGGGATTGGCGGGCTCGTCAACCACGTGGATGCCCGTGATGGTAGGATCCTTGGCCAGCTCCTCGCAATATTTGGTAAGCGCGTCGGGGCTCATCGTCAAGAGATTGACCCCGTCATAGCCCACGTTGTAAACGATATCAATGCCCCGTTCCTTGGCCAGGGCGATCTGCTTTTGGAGATTTTCCTTATTGTTGCCACCGCGGTGGTTAGTGATCTCAATGAAGGTGATGTTGGCATCACGGATCCAATCGTACTGCTCGGGAGTGGTAAACTCTGCGGGCGGCTCCCAGAAAATACCGATCTCCACGTTTCCTTCGGTGGGGAACAGGTTGAGAGTGGGATCCTCCGTATTTACCTCGTCGGGCGCCTCGGTTTCGGTCGGGGTCGCGCTCTCGGTGATGGCCTCGGTGGGTTCCTCAACCGTACCGGGTTCTACAGTATGAGTCTCGACAATCGTCTCAAGCTCGGTGGTTGCCTCGGTGGGTTCTTCAACCGTAACGTCCGGAGTCTCGGTTAGGGTCTGCGTTGCTGCCGCAGAGACAGGCTCGCTGTCGGCATCCGTCAAAGCTTCGGTAGGGTCGTCAGCAGATGCCCGGGTGCCCTGTTCTGTTCCCTCCGGCACTTGATCCTTTGTGCAAGAGGTCATCATTATACATCCGCAAAGGAGGCACAGGGTAAACATACTGATTACTTTGAAAAAGGAAAACAGGTTCTTCATAGCAAACTCCTTTCATAGAGATATCCTTGGGTGTGACGTTCAATAAAGTTATTTCATATCAAACCTCATCTGCCCGATACATCCAGATGGGCAGGGGGAACCACTCCCTCATGAGGGCATTCATACCGTTTCTTCGGGGGCTGATGGGTGAGAAGAGGACATTCAGCGCTTCCATGTGGGTGAATTCGTGATCCACGGGGACCTCATCTGAGACTTCGGTGACAACAGGCACACTATCCTTGACGGTAAGACGTACCCTCTCGTCTCCGGCATAGCCGTGGATAAGCAGGGTCACCGTTCCGTCGGTGAGATTTGCGAAGGTGAGCTTGAGCTTCAGGAAGGCCTCGAGCACAAGACGGTAATTGAGCACGGTGTAGCTCATGGAAGCGCTCAGGCTGACATGCTCGGCCATAGGGTCGATGGCTTGGATATACGCCGCGTCAAAGGCAGGCAGAGCGACGGAGATTCCTTTTTCGACAAAAGCGGAAGCCGAGCGGATAAGCCCCATGAAATCATCGTCACAGGCGGCGCGGATCTCGTGGATCCCCGTGCCTTGATCCATGATGCAATATCCGGCAAGGCGGTCACCGTCAAGGAAGGCCAGCAGACGGCATTTCCAGGTGTGGGCAATGTCCAGGAAGTCCTCGCGGGCACGGGTGGGAACATACGGAGCCTTGGCAGCGATGGCCATGATGTCCTCGATCAACGGGTCGTTGGCATCCTCAATAACCTTGACCGTAAAGGGGGCATCCAAGGTACCGTAGGTGTGGCGGATATTGTCCCGCGCTACGGAATAAGTATAGCAGGGGCCGGCCTTATCATAGGAAAAATACTGGTATCTCTGTCGGCGGCCGCCCAGGGTGGAGAGGGCGATGCCGTCACGGATCATGTCCTCCAGGGCGGCGTTCATGGTGGCCTTCATGTATCCCTTCCCTCTGGTGTCGGGATGAACGGCCACGTTGCCAATGCCGCGGCAAGGAAGCTTCACGCCGCAGACGGTGATCTCATGGTCGTAAGCGCCAATGGCAGCCTTGATGACACCGTCCTCGGTGACCACATAATTGCTGTCCTGGGGACGGCGGTACTCGCGGTAGAGCTTGGGCAGCAAGCCGATAAATTTCTGTTCATCGGTGGTGAAACCGAAGACCATATCAATAAAATCCATAAAGTCGGCGTGGGGAACGTGGGTTCCTTTACCGCAATAAACGGTTTCTTTCATAGTTATTCGTTATTCTCCTTTACCAGATAATTTCAGCAAGAGTAAGTCCTTGTCCCAAGGGAATCGCGATCACGGAGCCTTCGGGGGCTTCTATGACAGTCTCATAGCTCAGGGCAACGGAGGATATTTCCTCACCGTTTTGATCGAGGATCCGTGCCGTTACGCCGTCCTCGGGGAGTCTGACCGCCAGAATACGGACGCTACCGGTATCGGTTACGGTCACACGGAGGCTATGACCCTCGGCCTTTTGGTCATCGGGGGCAAAGAGGGAGAGGATGTGGCCATCCTGCAGGGTCAATAGGTTGGTGCGGGGAACGAAATACTCATCCAGCGCCAGGTTTTCGGACACGTCGGTGTCGGAGGTGGCTGTAAACTCGGAGACGGTGATCCAGTTGGTTTGGGCAGACTTAACGGTGACACGGAAATAGCGAGCGGAGATATTCACGTCCATGACCGTCTCACGGCTATTGATCTTGCCAAGGGACGTCCAGGCATTGCCGTCCCTCGAGTAGGACAGCTCACCGTTTTGGATGTAGTCAGCCTCGTGACCCGCCACGCCCGATTTAAAGCTGACCCGAGCAATGCTGACCACGGCACCCAGGTCGAGCTGGATGTAATCGCCCACCTCCCCTCCGCGAGAGGACCAGAAGAAGGTGCCCTCGTTATTGTCGCAGGCCAGGGCGGGGGTATAGGACTGATAGGTGGGGAGATTGGTAGTGACGGTAGATGAGACCATGGGCGTCTCCACCAAGCTGCGGGAGGTGTTGACCTCAAAGGCGCGTACCTTTGTCCAGCTGGTGTTAGACCTGTCTGTCTGCTTCATGCGGACGTAGCGCGCTTGAATGTTCAGGCCGTCAATGAGGATTTCATCCTTGTAGGTTCCCTGCTCTATGGCCGTCCACTTTTTGTTATCGGTGGAATACTCAAAGGCGCCTTTATAGAGGGCGTCGCTGCCGCCCACACCCGTGGCCACGTAAATGTTTTTCACGGTGATGACCTCACCCAGATCCACACCGAAGTAGCCCACGCCGTTATTCGACGCTTGGGACAGCGTACCGTTCGTCCAGAAGTAGGTAGCGTCGTCACCGTCGGTCATATATTTGGCTTCATAGTCCGCGTAATGGTCACAGTCGGTGATAGGAGTGGCGGGGGCAAAGGACAGCTCGCCGCCCATACCAAGGAGGACGTTCATGCGGGTCTGCAGGGTGTTGAAGTAAGGCGTCAGCACATAGGTGGACACCAAACGGGTATTGGACTTGAGGGAAGCCTCGGCGGTCTTGTACTCGCCCAGGAGAGGCAGGAGGGTGTTCAGATCCTTCCCTGCCGCAAAGGCCTCCTCCATTTGGACATAGGCAAGACCCATGACTCCATAAGCGCGGTATTTAGCCACCCAATCTTTGATCTCTTGATAAAGCCCTTGGTTTTCGCTTCCAGCAATGGCATCCGCTCCCGCGATCATGCTCTCGAAATGGCCTTTGAGGGTGGCAAGATTTTCGGGAGTACGGTTCTGCTTAAAGGCATCCAAGAGAGATTTCAGCGCCACGCTGTCGGTGTGATTGTTCATGGGGGACTCGCAGGTCATGTTGATGAAGTTCAAAAGGGCTTCGGAGGCATCGGGCATGAGCACCTCGCAGGCCTTTTTGAGAGAGTCTTCTTTTTGGTAGGCCTCGGGATTCCACAGATAATCGGCGGTGGTAAAGAGGGGGACAAGGGAGGCGTAGCCCTGGTTCATGGGGTTAGCCACCAGACCTGTGATGGACTTGTAGAGGTCAGTCTCCAAGCCCTCACAAGCGCCCATATAGAGGTTGTTCACCAGCACGTCGTTGACGGGATAGTTCCACCAAATGAACACGTTTCTGTCATACTTGCGGATGATACTTCTGAGAGAGGCATTGGTGATGGCGGCAGGCACCACCCCGGGGCCTGTCCACATGAGCTGAATATCCTTGTCAATGAGGGGGGCGATTTTGTCGGTATAGCTTGTGAGGAAGGGATCGGTATACTCGGTGGTAATGGCCACAAGATTAGACATACCCTCATGGGTATTCACAAATTTGGTCTGGAAGTCGTTGAGCAGCTTGGCGTGACCCTCGGCGTTCAGGGTGGGGATATCATCCAGGAAAATGGCGAAATCACGAACGCCCAGATCGTAGATCTGCTGGCACTTGGCCATCAGCTTTTCAAAATCCGCCTCGTAGCCGCTGCCCAGGTTGATGTCACCGCCGGGGGAGATGGCATAGATGAACTTGACGTAATTTTCGTTGGCGGCAGAGATCAGATCCTCCATCCGCTTCAGCTCATTTCCCGAATAGAGCACACGCCACTGGGCGCGGTGCTTGGCGTCGTCCTTGGGGGCGTAGATGTAGGCGTTCATCTTGTTCTTCCCCATGAACTCAAACAGATCCTTACGGTACTCGTGAGTCCAGGCCGTACCGTAAAAACCCTCGATAACGCCGCGGTAGCCGTTGCGGGGAGCGTCCTTCACCGTAACGTAAGGACACTTCCCTTCCTTCGTCAACTGCAGAAGGGTCATGACGGCGTAGTGAAGTCCGCGCTCTGTCTGCGCTTCGATCGTAACCCCCTCGGCATTGACGGTCAGAATATAACCCTCCTCGGCACCGTAAGAAAGCTCGTTCAGCTCACGCATCACCACCGTCAGCGGAGTTCCGTCATCAGAAAGGGTGATGCCCTCGGCAGCCAAATCCTCGGCATATCGATGGACGGCGGGATCTGACTTTACGCTCGTCAGAATCGCAAAGTCCTGCCCACATGTAATCTCCAGGGGTATGGGATACACAGGCTCGACGGCAATGTTATCGGGCAGGGTCTCCTCCGGATCCGTATCAGGCTCCGTGGGTTGATCGGTATCAGCAAACGCCTCGGAGGAAGGCTCGGAAACCGTCTCGTCTACAGATTGGGACGTCTCATCGGTTGGAGAAGCAGTTTCAGAAAGCGTTTCCTGTGCTGTTGGGGCTGAGGCATCCGCCTCGTCGGAAGCTTGCTCTTCGGCAGGCTTTGTATCAGGCTCCTTGACAGTTTCCGCTCCCTCATCGGAGGATTGCTCCACGGCCTCGGCGGGTCTCGTAGATTCCGTATGGGTAGCTCCTGTGTCCGCGGTATTCCCATCTCCGCTACAGGCGGTAATCCCCAAGGCAAGAAAACAAGCCGTGAGAGCGAGCATCATTTTCGATTTCATATGTATGGAATCCTTTCTTTTAGATTTGGAAGGACACGATTATGCAAAAGATGTTGTCCCGGAAGACAAAAAAGCGCCCGGGGGCGCTTTTTCGGTTGGAAAATTTCAATCGTGAAGTCGTTTAATAAATGCCTTATACTTTGTTCGCAAGATATTCATCAATGGCATGCGCGGCAGTCTTCCCCGCGCCCATGGCTAAAATGACGGTGGCAGCACCCGTAACGGCGTCGCCGCCGGCGTACACACCCTCGCGGGAGGTGAGTCCTGTGGCTTCTTCTACGATGATGCCGCCTCGGTTATTCACATCAAGTCCCTTGGTGGTTGACTTGATGAGGGGATTGGGGGATGTGCCGATGGACATGATGACGCAATCCACGTCCAGCACCCACTGGGAATCGGGAATCTCCACGGGGGAACGGCGGCCTCGCTCGTCGGGCTCGCCCAGGGTCATCTTCACACATTTCATGCCCGTGACGAAGCCGTTCTTGGGATCGCGGCGGTCATCGGGGTTGTGATAGCCAAGGATCTCCACGGGGTTATTGAGCAGGCGGAAAATGATCCCTTCCTCCGCAGCGTGCTCTACCTCCTCCCGACGGGCAGGCAGCTCCTCCATGGAGCGTCGGTAGACGATGGAGACCTCCTCAGCCCCCAGACGGAGGGCAGTTCTGGCAGCGTCCATCGCCACGTTGCCTCCGCCCACCACGGCCACGCGCTTGGCACGGAGGATAGGGGTGGTGGCATCTGCTTTATAGGCCTTCATAAGATTGGAGCGAGTCAGAAATTCGTTGGCGGAGTAGACACCCTTGAGGGATTCTCCGGGGATACCCATGAACTTGGGAAGTCCCGCGCCCGAGCCCACGAAGACGGCCTCAAAGCCTTCCTCAAACAGCTCGTCAACCGTGACGGTCTTGCCCACCACCACGTTGGTCTCGATGGTGACACCCATGGCGCGCAGGCCGTCCACCTCCTTTTGCACAATGTGCTTGGGGAGACGGAATTCGGGGATGCCGTACATCAGCACACCGCCCGCCACATGGAGAGCCTCGTACACGATCACGTCATAACCCTTGGAGGCCAAAGCACCCGCGCAGGTCAGACCTGCGGGCCCCGAGCCTACGATCGCCACCTTATGACCGTTCTTCTCAGGCAGAACAGGAGATTCATTGGAGAAAGTATTATGCCAATCCGCCACGAAACGCTCCAGGCGGCCAATGCCCACGGGCTCGCCCTTGATGCCGCGGACGCACTTGGATTCGCATTGCTTTTCCTGGGGACAGACACGGCCGCAAACGGCGGGGAGACTGGAGGACTGACGGATGATCTGGTAAGCGGCTTCAAAGTCCCCTTCCCTGACCTTCTCGATGAAGGCGGGGATATGGATATTCACGGGACAGCCCGTGACACAGGGGGCATTCTTGCAGTTCAGACACCGGGTAGCCTCGTCCAAGGCCTGCGCCTCGGTGTAGCCCAGGGCGACCTCGTCAAAGTTATGAGCTCTGACGGCAGGATCTTGGGTGGGCATGGGATTTTTTACGGGAGACATATTTGGCTTGGTCATCTCATTCCACCTCCTTCTTAAAGAGATTGCAGGAGGCGTCGCGGGCGTGACGCTCGAAATCAGCGTACATGGTACTGCGGGACATGGCCTCGTCAAAATCTACCTCAAAGCCATCGAACTCGGGGCCGTCCACGCAGGCGAACTTGGTTTTTCCGCCCACGGTAAGGCGACAGCCGCCGCACATCCCCGTGCCGTCCACCATGACGGGGTTCATGGATACCACGGTGGGCACGCCATAGGGCTTGGTGGTAGCCACAACGAATTTCATCATGATGAGGGGGCCGATGGTGATGACACGATCGTAATTCTCCCCTGCCTCGATGGCTTCCTTAAGGGGGACGGTGACCACACCTTGGCGGCCATAGGAGCCGTCGTCGGTCATAATGGTGAGCCTATCCGAGCAGGCCTTGAACTCGTCTTCAAGGATCACAAGATCTTTATTGCGGAAGCCCACGATGCTGTGTACCTCACAGCCCGCCTCGTGAAGTGCCTGCGCCACGGGAAGCGCGATGGCGCAGCCTACGCCGCCGCCCACCACGCAGACCTTTTTAAGTCCCTCGATCTCGGTGGCTTTGCCCAAAGGACCTACGAAATCTTGAATATATTCACCTTCGGATTTTTGAGCCAAGGCATTGGTGGTGGCACCCACGGTCTGGAAGATGATCTTGACGGTGCCTTCTGTCATATTGGTGCCTGCCACGGTCAGGGGTATGCGCTCCCCATCCTCGTCAACACGGAGGATGATGAACTGGCCTGCCTTGGCTTTTTTCGCCACGCGGGGGGCCTCGATGTCCATCATGACCACGGTGGCGTTGAGATATTTTTTATGGATGATTTTATACATGGAAATAACCTCTCTTGAGGGAAAATAGATAACCGAATTTAATAACTTATTATATCACAGATGTAGAAAGAAATCAAGGGGAATACCCGTTTTTTATCATAAAACATGATATAATCAGGTTGTCCATGTTGAGACATAATCATCAAATCAATAAACATCCACCCGCCAAGCGGGTGGTTTTTCACATGCGGGCATAGCCCTCGGTTCTTCGCTATGCGTAAACGCATCTATACGAACTGCCAACTGCGTGGAGACTGTTACTTGCCGCCCGTGAA
>SVTR01000037.1 GCA_015063685.1 Oscillospiraceae bacterium
TATGACGGTGCTTTTTCCGTCATACGTCACAAAATTCTTTCGCATAGGGACGACTATGCGCGCAGATTTTTGTTTAGTCTGACGAAAAAATCCCTCGCATCTCGCCGCACACTGAGTATTTAGAGATACCCTGTTGTTTAGCGGGCAGTGCCCGCGGCCATCGCTCGGGGTAGTGCATCCTGTGCGTACCACATACCGCGATGAGCTGTAAACGGTAAACCGTTGTTTGTAGGGGTGACTACTGTGCGCAGTCATCCTGAGCAAGGCCGCCGACCGAGCCGAAGGATCTCTTTATGCCGGTAAAAAACATTGTCGAAAAAGGGTTTGGTTTCCCGTAAAATCCTTCGACCCGGGCGTCACCCTCGCTCACGATAACTGTTTCCGGGCGGAGCGTAGCAACGCAACAAGTTGTCTTTCTAACCTTCTTGAAAACGCCGTCGTTTTGCACAAAAATGCAAAAAATAATCAAAATCCTCTTTACAAAATCACAAAAATATGCTATAATACAGATGCAGTTAAAGGAGGTCTCGTTCGAGCCCCGCTTGTCTTTCCGAGGCTATGCGAGGCTGACGCTAACTGATTCCTAAACCAAGGAGGAACACAGTATGAAGATCACAATCGTAGGAAGACAACTCAACGTTTTCGATGACACCAAGGCCATGATCGAGAAAAAGCTTGCCAAGCTCGACAAGTTCTTTAAGGACGGCACGGCAGAGGCGGTGGTCACCTTGAGCAGAAAACGCAATACGTCCACTCTGGAGGTCACCATCAATGCCTCAGGCACCCTGTTCCGTAGCGAGGTCGATGCAGACGACTTCCGCGTGGCTATGGACGAAACCATTGACAGAATTGAACGGCAGATCCGCAAAAATAAAACTCGTTTGGCCAAAAAGCTTCGTGAAACCGCCTTTATTCCCGAACCCCTCCCTGAGGAGGTAGTGGAAGAGGATCCCGGTCTTATCATCCGTACCAAGAAGTTTGAGTACCAGCCCATGACCGCGGAGGAGGCCATCATGCAAATGAATCTCTTGGGTCACTCCTTCTATATCTACAACGACGCGGATACAGGTGACACCTGTGTCGTCTACGCCCGCAAGGACGGCTCTTACGGACTGATCGAACCCTTGAAATAATCATCCCCGCCGCCGCAGGATTTCCTGCGGCGGTTTTCTGATTTTTTGAGTACCATAAGCTCCGCAATGGCACTGCCTTGTGCCGTTTTGTCATCTTTATAGTATATTAATGTACCGTAAATATTGATATTAGCCTTGACTTTTTATGGGTTTTGTGCTATAATGCAAAACAGAGTATTGCATAAAAGTGGAAGTTTGGATTCTCGACAAAAAATTGTCGATTATGTCTGATTTTACCCTTAGTTACTTGTGACATTTGAACATAGCATATATTTTACGGAAAGAGGCGTGTGATGAATGAGTACCGTAAGTAAACAAAGTAGCGGATTTGTCCGCTTCAAGAAAAAATTGCGAAGAAATGCCTTGATCAAGAGTGTCATTTTCGGTCTCTCCTGCGGTATACTGGCGGCGGCTGGTGTCGTGCTTTACCAAAAGCTGACGACCATAACGCCCGATCCTATGCTTTATCTGCCCGTGGGCGGAGGAGTGGCGATTTTGACGGGATTGGCAGCATTCCTTGTTTTGCGTCCCTCTGTCAGAAAGATCGCACAAAAGCTGGACCAAGACCTTGGCTTGGGTGAAAAGGTGCAGACCATGCTGGCTTATCAGCATGAGGATAGCGATATGCTCAGGCTCCAGAGAGAGGATGCCGACAGGCGACTTCTGGAGGCGTCTGCCCGTAGGGTGAGATACCGTCATCCGTGGTTGCATGCCTTTGCCCCCGCTTTGGCCTGCGCGCTGGCCGTCGTTGCCGTTATCACCCCCATCAAGGCAGTAGAGGAGCCCCCCGAGATCGAGGAGCCGGAGATCCCCTTTGAGCTTTCCACCTGGCAGGAGACGGCACTTCTTGAGCTGATTGAGCAGGTCAAGGCTTCCAAGATGGAGGCCTCTCCCAAGAGCGCCACGGTGGCAGAGCTGGAATCCCTGCTGGAGGCCCTGAGGGTCACCTCCACAGAGGACGAAATGAAAACCATCGTGATCGCGGTGATCACCAATCTTAACAGAGTCATCCGTGAGCACAATTCCGCAGGCTCCTTTGCGGCGGCCATGAAGATCTCCGAGCATAAGGACGTGGCGGATATGGCTATGTCCATGGATATGCTCAGCGGATTGGAGCTTCAGGAGACCTTGACAACTGCAAGAGAGAATCTTCGCACGGATGAAGTCGCCGAGCCCCTGGAGGCTTATATATCCGCCCTCCGTCAAATGATGATGTCGGTTGCCGAGCTCGAGGTACCCGAAAATGACGGTATGTATGAAGGCTTTGGCGAGCATCTGAGCGCCATGACCAAGCTTCAGAGCCAGGTAGGGCAGTATACCCGTGATTGGATACAAAACCAATTGGACGACATATTTGAGACTGCCGTTGACGATCTGAGCGACGCGATGTTCATTCAGTACACCAACAAGGACGTGAAGGATACCACCGTCGCCCGCCTGATGGAAATCTTCGAGCTTACCGAGGACGATCTCCCCGCGGAGGAAAAGATTCAACTGCCTGCGGCGGACGATGAGCCTGAGGAAGAAGAAAAGGACGAAGAGGACAAGGGCAGCCAGGGAGGTATCGGTAACATGGAGATCCTCTATGGCAGCGATGACGTTATCTACGATCCCAATACCAACCAGTACGTCAAGTACGGCGACGTTATCAACGCTTACTACGCAAGCGTCTCCGAAAAAATCATTGACGGTAAGATCCCCGAAACGCTGGAGCAATTCATCGCGGACTATTTCGCCACCCTGTACGACGGCTCCGAAAAAGAAACCACCGCACCGTGATCCATAACGAATACATAACGAGGAAGGAAAATATACCATGGAAAACATCGAAAAAGTAAAGAATTTCAGTGCTACAGTCGCAAAGATCAAAGCAGAGTTCCACAAGGACGTGGTGGGCCAGGAGGACGTGCTGGACAATGTCATCATTGCCATCATCGCAGGCGGTAACGTACTGCTGGAGGGTGTGCCCGGCGTTGGTAAGACCCGTCTTGTGCGCTCTCTCAGCCGCATTTTGAATCTGCCCTTCTCCCGTATTCAGTTCACCCCCGACCTCATGCCCTCCGACGTCACCGGTACCGACGTCATCAAGCGCGATGAGAAGGGTAATATGATCACGGAATTCCGCAAGGGCCCCATCTTTGCCAATCTCATTCTGGCCGACGAGATCAACCGCGCCACTCCCAAGACCCAGGCCGCTATGCTGGAGGTTATGCAGGAGCATAAGATCACCGTGGGTAACGAGACCTATCATTTGGCTCAGCCCTTCTTTGTCATGGCAACCGAGAACCCCATCGAGCAGGATGGTACATACCCTCTGCCTGAGGCACAGATGGACCGTTTCATCTTCAAGCTGGTTATGAAGTTCCCCGGCAACGACGAGCTGGCCGGTATCGTCAAGATGACCCAGATGACCATGGACGAGGTAGCCGAGACTGTGGTGGATGGCAGAACTGTGCTGGAAATGCGTGAGCTGGCCAAGTCCGTACCCGTCATTGACGACGTCCTCGATTACGCTGTGCGCCTGGTGGCCGGTACCCACCCTGAGGTGGACAAGCCCTCCGACACCGCCAAGAAGTACATCAAGTACGGCGCGTCTCCCCGTGCCGCCCAGGCGCTCATCACCTGCGCTAAGGTGCGCGCGCTGATCAACGGCAACTACAACGTGTCCTACGCTGACATCGACGCGCTGGCATACCCTGTATTCCGTCACAGAATCAAGGTCAGCTATGCCGCTATCAACGAGCATCTTTCCGTGGACGACGTCATTGGTATGCTCCTGAAGGAAACCAAAAAGAAGTAATCGTCGGCTATGAATAAAACCATCATCAACGAGGCGTTTTTGCAGGAGCTGGAAACTCTGCAAATGCTGATCAAAAACAACGTGGCGGGTCTCTTCGGCGGTAACCACCAAAGTAAGACCTATGGCTCCTCCTGTGAGTTTGCGGATTACCGTGACTATCAGGCGGGAGACGACGTGACCAAGATCGACTGGAATGCCCTCGCCCGCTTCGATAAGCTGTATCTTAAGCTATACTTGGACGAGCGGCAGATGCATACCCGCATCTACATTGATGCCAGCCGTTCCATGGCCTACGGCAGTGCCGCCAAGGCAGAGCAAGCCTTGAGGATCGCCGCCACCATTGCCTACCTTTCGGTGTGTGAGATGGATAAGGTTTCTGTCTACATCATCCGTGAAGGGCGGGTCTATGATGTTATCCTTGGCATGGTAGGAAAAGAGGCCTACTATACCTCCATCAATAAGCTCAACGAGATCGAGTTCGACGGCGACAGCTATATCAGCGACGCCCTTCTGCCTGAAAACGTGGGCTATGGCGACGGTATGTCGGTCATCATTTCCGACTTCCTGACGGATAACAACTACGAGGACGCTATCGACCATCTGGTAGGAAAGCGCCGTCACGCGCTTTGCGTGCAGGTGTTGTCGCGGGAGGAGTTGAATCCCATGACTCGCGGCCGCGTCCATTTCTTTGATTCCGAAAACGCAACCAGAACCTACAAGAAGAATATCGACCGTGATATCGCTAAGGCCTATAAGGCGGCGTTGGCTTACGTCAAGGATCGTATCTCCGGCTATTGCGCCGCCCGCGGAGCTGATTATCTCCTGGCATCGGCAGAGGACTCCATGAGTCGTATCTTCTTTGAGAATCTGGTGGATATGGGGGTGCTGAAGTGAGTTTTTTATATCCCCTTGGCCTTCTTGGTCTCATCGGTATCCCTGTTCTGATTATCATCTACATCATCAAGAGCAAGTATACCGAGCAAACCGTTTCCTCTACCTATCTCTGGACCCTCAGCGAAAGATTCCTGAAGCGCCGTAATCCCTTGAACCGCTTGACGGGTATCATCAGCCTGATCCTGCAAATCCTGGCAGTAACGGCCATCTCCCTGGCTATCGCTCATCCCATCATCACCATGCCCGATTCCGCCAACGATTATTTCTTCATCCTGGATGGCTCCGGCAGTATGCGGATGGAATATACCGTGGACGAGGAAGGGAAGAGCGTGGATCGCTTTACCGCCGGGAAGGAGCAGATCGCCTCTACCATTGAGGAGGCCGTGGACGGCAGTATTTTTTCCCTTGTGTACGTGGGGGATCATACTGAAATGATCTTCAAGGATCTGGAGGACAAGGAGCAGGCGTTGTTCCTGCTGTCCGAGCTGGAGCCCGTGTATTGCGCCGCTACCATGAATGATGCGGTGGGTGAGGCTCAGGCGCATTTCAACGAGAAGCCCTCCTCCCTGATCTATCTTGTCACGGATAAGTATTACGAAACCACCAACAACATGACCCATGTGGACATGGGCAGCAACGTGGAAAACTACGCCATCTCCGGCGTAACCTATACCTATGTGGACAAGCTTTTGACCGTCAACGGCTTTATCACCTCTTACGCCAGCGATGAGACCCTCACCGCGGAGCTGTACGTCAACGGCGGCACCGAGCCTGTGGCCATCGGTACCTTCGTGGTCACCATGGGTACTGAAACGCCCTTCCAGCTTGCCGCTCGCGTGGATCATTTTACAGAGCTGGCAGTGACCATCCCCGAGGAGGATGGCTTTGCCCTGGATAACACTTTGGAGATCTTTGACATTGAGAGTGAGAATACCTACAACACCCTCATTGTCAGCGAAACACCCTTTTTCATTGAATCCATGCTGGACTCCCTGCTGAATGCCAAAATGGATGTGATCAAGCCCGACGAGTACACCGGACAGAGAGGCTACGGCCTGTACGTCTTTGACGGCTACACCCCCGAGTCCATGCCCGCTGACGGTGCCGTCTGGCTCATCAACCAAAAGGGAAGCTTGGCCGACGCGGGATTCAGCGTCCAGAGCGAGCTGACCTTCAGCAAGGCCGAGCCCCTGGAGCTGTCCAAATCTACGGCAACTGCCCTCAAGCCCTTTATCGTGGATATGACCGGTGACGCCGTGTACGTGTCTGCCTACGTCAAGTATGGTCTGTACCGCAATTTTACTACCATCATGTCTCATAACGGCAACCCCGTGATCTTTGCGGGGACCAATGCCCTGGGCAACCGCGAGGTGGTCTTTGCCTTTGATTTCCATAACTCCAATCTGCCCCTGCTCTTTGACTATACCGTTCTGATGCGGAACCTGGTGATCTATTCCTTCCCCGAGATCATCGAAACTACCTTGTTCAATTGCGGTGACGAGGTCACGGTCAACGTGCCCGCCAACTGTGAGAGCGTGCGTGTTGACGCCCCCTCCGGAGACAGCGTCTATCTGAGCGCTGACAGCGCCACGGTAGGATTTGTGCCGAAGGAGGTGGGGGTGTATACCGTCACCATGAACGTATCGAATACCCAAAGACAGTTCAAGGTCTACGCCTCCATGACCCCCGAGGAGCGTCTGCCTGAGGTGGCAGAACTGGAACTGAGCCTGCAGGGTGAAGCCACCCCCGGCGGGCACGATGGCAAGTATGACGCGCTGATGGCCGTATTCCTTGCGCTGGCTGTGATTTTTGTGGCGGATTGGATGGTGTATTGCTATGAAAAATATCAGCTTCGATAATCCGCTGCTGCTGCTGGCTGCCATCCCCGTGCTGCTTCTTCTGATCATCCCCTTTGTCATTGCCATTCGCAAGGAGAACAAGAGTAAGAGCACCACGGTATCTATCATCCTGCACATCATTATCGTGATCCTCGTGGCCCTGGCCGCCGCAGGCACCGTTGCGACTACCATCATCACGGAGACCCATGTGTACGTGGTAGCCGACGTGTCCTATTCTGCCCATGAAAATTTAGATAAGGTTGACGAATACATCGCTGACCTGCAGGATAAGCTCCCCGAAAACTCCAAGGTGGGCGTGGTGTGCTTCGGCAAGGACTATACACTGCTTACCCCCATGGGTGAGGAGATCCTTTCGGTAAAGAACGCCGAGGTTGACGATAGCGCCACCAATATTTCCGCGGCTCTCAATTACGTCTCCACCCTTTTCCCTCAGGACGTGATCAAACGAGTGGTCCTCATCACCGACGGTAAGGAGACCGATGACGGTGCCACCGCCGAGTTTATCCAGGCCGTGGAGAATCTGTACCACAATGACATCTACCTGGACGCCATCTATCTTGACGACAATCTGCCTGACGGTGCCATCGAGGTGCAGGTCTCGGGTGTGGATCTTACGGCGTCTACCTACTTAAATCATGAATCTATCGCCGACGTATTGATCCAATCCGGCTTTGAGGGCAACGCCATCGTCTCCCTCTACAAGGATGGGGAGAAAATCTCCCATAGCGCCGTTTCTCTGACCAAGGGATATAATATCGTGAATTTCAATCTGGATACCACGGTGTCCGGTACTTACGACTACGAAGTGCGGGTGGAGGCCGACGGTGACGAATCTCCCTACAACAACGCCTATCGCTTTACCCAGACCGTTGCGGGAAATCTGAACATCCTCCTGGTGTCCTCCGATCCGGCGGATCTGGAAAAAGCGCAAGCCCTGTACGGTGACGACGTCACGGTGGATGCCTACATCAACGACCCCAATGTCCCTTACACTATCGAGGATATGTGCCTCTACGACGAGATCATCATATCCAACGTGGATATCCGAGAGCTCAATAACGTTACCTCCTTTATCGACTCCGTGGATAAAGCTGTGTCTCAATTCGGCAAGAGCCTTGTGACCATGGGTGACCTTCTCCTGCAGAACAAGGACGAGGAAGGTCTTGACCAGTTGGCTGATATGCTCCCCGTAAAGTACGGCAACTCAGATCAGGATACCAAGCTCTACGGTATCGTGCTGGATACCTCTCGCAGTATGCAGAATGCCTCCCGCCTGGCCATTGCCAAGTCTGCCGCTATTCATCTTTTGAACCTTCTGAATGATGACGATTATGTAACCGTCATTTCCTTCTCGGGTGACGTTTCAGTGATCCAGGCGCCTACCCAGGCCGTGAACAGGGACGAGATCGCAAGGATGATCATGGATATCCAGCCTACCCAGGGTACCTACATCGGCCTTGCCATGCGCCAGGCCTATGAGCTGATGGGTCTGCTCCCTTACTCCGAGCGTCAGATCATGCTGATCAGCGACGGTATGTCTCATTCCTTCGAGGCAGATAACCCCACCGAGATTGCTAAGCTGCTCCGTGAGATGGACATTTACACCTCGGTGCTGAATACGGCTTGTACCATCAGCGAGGAGTCCATGAAGGCTGTGGCTGCCGCGGGCGGCGGCTACTACTACAGCGTGGATGACGAGCGCAAGCTGGAGGAGTTGATGTTTACCACGGTGGCTGACGATCTGACGGAATCGGTCATTGAAAAAGAATCCCCCGTCAATATCGTGTTGAAAAACAACGAGATCCTGGAGGGCATCGATGCATTGCCACCCCTGAACGGCTTCGTATATGCCAAGGAAAAGGCCAGCGCTACCACCGTGCTGACTACGGATTACGAAAAGTCCGAGGGTGTGATCGTCAATCCTCCCGTGTATGCCTATTGGGATTATGGCAACGGCCGAGTGTCCTCCTTTACAGGTACCTTTACCGGTGAATGGGCCGAGGCCTGGAGCTGCGAGGAAGGGAATACCTTCTTTGAAAATCTCCTGGAGGTCAATACACCCGGAGAACGCATTGACTATCCCTTTACCCTGAACATCAGCTTTGACGGTACCTTCTCACGCGTGGAGATCATTCCCGTCACCCTGAATCCTTACGCCGTGACTACGGTGACCGTCACCATGCCTGACGGAAGCCGGCAGAGTGAAGTTCTCACCTTTGACTCGGCGCTCTACTATTATGATTTCACCACACCCCATCTGGGCAAGTACGACATTGAGATCCGTTACGAATATGACGATAAGGTCTACGATGCGTATTCTGCTTATAACATCTCTTATTCCCCCGAATACGATCGATTCGTGATCTTCGATGCAGGCTCTCTGCACGAGTGTATCCGCAATCGCGGTACCGTTACCGAGGGTGCCGTGCCCACCCTTGTGAATGACGAATCCGAGATCGCTACTTATACGGTTTCCTACGCCGTACCCCTGTTGATCGCCGCCGTGGTGATCTTCGTGATTGATATCTTTATCCGCAAGATCAAGTGGAAGGATATTCTCAGCCTGTTTGGAAAGAAAGCATAAGGAGGTGCATCCCATGAAGATCAATTCCAATAAAATATGGGCCGTACTCCTTGTGCTGTGCCTTCTGCTGAGTTCGGTGGCCTGCGGTACCTACAACGGCCCCGTGGAGCGCCCCGATAACGAGCGAGTGACCTCTGAGGAAACCGTTGGCGCAGCTACTGAAGAGCAGGGAACCGGTGAAGCCGATACCTCCTTCTCCGTGACCCTGACCCTCAACGGTGAACCCTATATTCCGAATCCCGAAGAACCCCTGAATGCCCAATGGACGGACGGCTTTTCCTTCCACGCCGCCACCTTTGATGAAAACGGCAAGGCGACTGTGGACGGGCTGGACGGCGATTATCAGGTAACCTTGTCCTCGGTTCCCGCTGGACTGGCATATAATCCCAACGTTCATACGGCTGATAATGATCACCGTCACATCGAGATCGAGCTTTACGAGGTTATCAAGACCCGTGGCAAGGGAGACGACCTTTATCGTTGCATTCCCTTGAATGAGCCCGGTGTCTACCAAGTGGAGCTTTCAAGTGCCGATCAGGTCGTGCTCTATGAGTTTGTGCCCTATGAGAACGGCCAGTATTCGGTGGAATCCTGGGTGGACATTACGGCCAATGACGTCAACCCCAAGCTGGATGTCTACACCGGTTCCTTCGCCGTAAAGTATTACGCGTACGAGCAGGATGACGGCGGTGCCGCCTCCCGATACAGTAAGAACTTCAGGCATGAAGTCAAGGTGGCTGACGAAAACATTGGCAACGCCTTTACATTTGGTGTCAAATGCGACACAAGAGATGGAAAGTACCCCGTTACGGTAACCTTTGTCGTGCAGCTCAACGGCGGCTTCTCCCTGACGGATATCCCCTCCACCCTCATGTTGCCTACGGAGGATTTGGTTCATGCCCCCGATTATGACAGCAGTCTGTATGATTTCGTGGGCGCCGAGACCGAGGTGGGCGGCAGATATATCTTTGACGGTGACAAGTATGCTGTCAACGAGGAGGATGGCTATTATCATCTGATTGACGAGGTGACCGGTGAGCCTACAGGCCCCATTCTGTTTGCAAAAATTGCCGAGCCCTGCCGCTTTTTGGATTCTGCCTTCAGCACGCTGGAGTACCATGGTAATAAGGCGCTGACCGTGTCTAACGGTACTGAAAACTATAAGCTGTTCATCGAGGGCTGGAGCGCTATGATGTCCATGGGTCAATCCATGGACATGGGCTATTTCTGCGCCGCAGATTGTCCTTGCTGGACGACCGACCGCTGTCCCGGTGCTTGTGTCGAGGGCTGCGAAAACTGTACAGCACAGTGCACGCCTTGCCCGGAGGAGGCTATCGGTACTTCCGGATATGCTTCCTATTGTAACAGCGACGGATGCTATCCCGTGACCCAAGAGCTCAAGGACTTTTTGCAGAAATACAGTGTCAGCCAGCTTCTGTTCAGAGATGGACAGGGCTTCGTTGAAACCAGCAAAGTCATCAGTGTTTTTGCTACCGAGGATGACCAATGGCTCTTTGCCTGCGGTTATTATGTGACGAAGAGTCATTCGTCTCAATAAAAGGAGATCCCAACCATGAAAAGATTATTAGCCTTGCTTGTCGCAGGCGTTTTGCTGGCGGCTGTTCTGGTCGGTTGCAGTAACAAGAAGGCAAGCGAGAACGAAACCGAGGGCGAAACCAAGCATAAGCATACCTTTGCTTCTGTATGGACCTCGGATGAAAACGGGCATTGGTATGCCGCCACCTGCGGTTGCCCTGCCCAAGCCAACTATGCGGCACATACCGACAAGGAAAACGACGGTATTTGTGACATCTGCGCCTACGGAGGTGACCACGAGCATACCTTTGCCGAGGAATGGTCTTATGATGAAACCAACCACTGGCATGCGGCCTCCTGCAAGCATACAGTCAAGCAGGATGAAGCCCCCCATGCGGATGCCGATAACGACGGTGTCTGCGACGGATGTGCCTGGAATTACGACCATGAGCATACCTATGAGAAGGCCTGGAGCCACGACGCGGATAACCATTGGCACGCGTTGTCTTGCGGCCATGATGCCGAGGTCAAGGGCCTGACAGCCCACACGGATAAGGATAACAACGGTATCTGCGACGGTTGTCAATGGGACTATGATCATACCCATACCTTTGCCGAAGATTGGTCTCACAACGAGAAAAAGCATTGGAAGGACACCACCTGCGGCCACTCGGTGATCTCCGAGGAGAGCGAGCATGTGGATGAGAATAACGATGCAATCTGTGATGGCTGTGGCTGGGACTATGACCATACCCACACCTACGCCAGCGGTCAGTGGTGGACCATCAACGATACCCATCACTGGTATGCGCCCATCTGCGGCCATGACGTGGATGGTATCAACATGGGCGAGCATGTAGATGCTGACGAAAATCGCCATTGCGACGTCTGTGATTACGACTATGATCATGTGCACACCTTCTATACCGAAAAGTGGTCTCATGACAAAAACTATCACTATCACCAGGCTACCTGCGGCCATGCCGTCAGAAGTGATGAGGAGCCTCATATTGACGCTAACAATAACGGTATTTGTGACGTGTGTATCTGGAATTACGACCATACCCATGAGTTTGAAGAGGGTTGGGTGTACGATTCCAATACCCACTGGCACGCACCCACCTGTACCCATAGCGTTAAAAACGGTGAAGAGCCCCACGTTGATGTGAATAACGACAAGCTCTGTGACGTGTGTAGCTGGGACTATGACCACACCCATAAATTTAACACGGCGAAGCTGGTGGTGGGTGCCAATACGCACTACTATGCCCCCTCTTGCGGATGTAATCCCAAGTATGTCCGTGATGGGGAAGAGGAGCACGTTGATAAGGATCGGGACGATAAGTGTGATATTTGCGGCGGCTACGTTTCTTTGGAAGTTGTTGTGGATAACGCCACCTCTGAGGATACTGCCGCTAAGGTGAAAAACGGTACGATTACCATCAACCATACCGCTTCCAACTATACAGGCGAAGTATTTTATGAGTTTGGCGATCAGTACCTCCACATCAAGGATCATCAGTATTATTTCACCGACCAGACCACCAACGATAACAACTATGAGTATTGGTATGCCATCTATGACGGAGATTCCATCTTCGCCATTGCTAAAGAGGATGGTGACCCCTACCGCAATCAGGGGGCTGAAGCCATTTTCCTGGACGGCTACTACTTCTCGGGTGAGTTTATTTCTTACGCCTTCAATTGCTACGGTGTTGAAGCGCTGGTCTATCAGCTGTACGGTATGCACATCTCGGTAGATCATGCTGCCGCATGTACCAATTTTGTGGAGTATTACGATCCCGACACCGATACCTATAGCTTCTCCTTCAACTATCAGGGGTTGTATGTGGGCGTCAGCTTTAAAATTGACGCATCCTTCGTCCTGACCGACGTGGAGATTGTTACCGGTTCTTCCGAGGTTGACCACGGCGATGTGATCACCATCAAGCAGACCTCCGGCAAGCAATCCGCTGTCAATCCCTATGATCCCGACGTAGTGCTGATCACCTCCTACCGCATTGTCGATGCCAACGGCAAGGAGCTGAAGGACGGCGACACCGTGAATATGATCACAGGCTCCAATTATCTCTTGGAGCTGTCCATCAAGGATCTGTTGCCTACCACGGCTAACCCCGCCTTTGACCGCATCAATATTTCCTGCAGTAATCCCGACGCCATTTACGCATACGCCTCTACCGAAGGAAATATGATCGTCAACGCTCAAAAAGAAGGTGACTATACCGTCAGCTTTACCACCGACAGATTTGTCAAAACCATCAATATCAGCGTGCGCTATCCCGCCCCCAAGACCATTGGTGCCCAGATTTACGCTGCCGACGGTGGCTATCAGATCATGTCTGAATGCAACATGTACCTTGACGAAGTGTTGAACTTTACGGCCGGCGTCGATCCCAACACGGATAAGCGCTATACTGCCAAGATCACGTCCAACGCCGCGAACGGTACGTTGGCCGACGGTACTGTGAAGGTACTTGGCAATGAAGTTCCTGTCACAGTATTTACGCCCAAGGAGGTGGGCGATTACACCATTACCATCACATCCGCAGCCGATCCCTCGGTGACCTGCACGCTGGTGGTTCACGTTAAAAAGAACGTTAAGATCGAGGATATCCTCAACGGCTACTGGATGTACGATTGGAAGGGTCAGCCTTTGCTTGAGGCAACCTTTACGCCTGAAAGCAAGGGCGCCCGGAAGGGTACGGTGGTGATCGTTGACCATCGTGCCAACATCAGCGACAGCAGTGCCCCTGTCAAGACGGCTACCTTTAAATATGAGTATCTGACCGACGGTATTCAGCTTACCTGGGTGTCCGGCGACGAATTCTCCATCAAGATGGCCTTGACAGCAGATTACCAAGTGAAGCTCGGAAGCTACGCTTTGAAGCGAACCGAGTGATTCCGGCATAATTCCCACGCGACCGGCTCTTTTGAGAGCCGGCCGCGTTTTCTTTTGCAATAAGTTTATATCCTTACCTTCATATACGTTGTTAATTAAATGTAAATTTTCAAAAAAAAACACGCCAATAAATATAATATCATGTATAATATTAAGATAGGAGAATGTTTCCGAAGAATGTCGGACGTTCCACAAATTTCTTTCTTTTCGGAGGTATTGAAATCATGACATTGGTCATTCTGGCAGCAGGTATGGGTTCTCGATTCGGCGGCGTCAAGCAGATGGAGCCTATCGACAAGGACGGTAATTTTATCATCGACTATTCGGTCTTCGATGCCAAGCGCGCGGGCTTTGATAAAGTCGTTTTTATCATCAAGGAGGCCATTGCCGAGGATTTCAAGGCCACCATCGGCGCTCGTGTAGAGAAGCACATCAAGGTGGAGTACGCCTACCAGGAGCTTACTGATATTCCCGAGGGCTACACCGTTCCCGAAGGCCGTGTCAAACCCTGGGGTACGACCCACGCCGTTCGTGCTACCCGCGCTATCGTAAACGAGCCTTACGGCGTTATCAACGCCGACGATTTCTACGGCCGTAATACCTACGAGAAGCTGGCTGCTCACCTTTCCAAGCTGGAAAAGGGCGAGTTTGCGAAGGATGGCGTCTGCCATTGCTGTGCCGTTGGCTTCAAGGTCAAAAACACCCTTACCGACAAAGGCGGCTGCTCCCGCGGTATCTGCAAGGTGGACAAGAACGGCATGCTCTACGACCTGGTAGAGACCCACAAGATCGAAAAGCTGGGTGATAACGCTCAGTATCCCGATGCCAACGGAGATATGATCTACCTGGACGGCGAGACCGTAGTCTCCATGAACTGTTGGGGTCTGGGTGCCGAGACCATCGGTATGCTCGACAAAGACTTCGACGAATTTATGGCACACCTCAACGCGGCGGCCGATCCCGTCAAAGCTGAGTGCCTCCTGCCCTCGTCCATTGATACCTTCGTCAAGGCAGGGAAGTGCGACGTCACCGTATATCCCACCGAGTCCGAGTGGTACGGCGTGACCTATAAGGAGGATAAGCCTTGGGTTGTCGAGTCTATCCAGAAGCTCATCGACGCGGGGGAATATCCCGAGCATCTGTGGGGCTGATACTATGACTCGGCCTACCCCTGAGCAGGTTCTGTCCGTTTGCGAAAAATTTGCCTTTGGCGGAGCTGTTTCTGACATCAAGGTCTGCGGTAACGGACATATCAACAGTACCTATATCATTACCGCCGCGAACGGCAAGCGCTATATCCTTCAGATCCTCAACACCGCCATCTTCAAGGACCCCGTGGGAGTTATGAATAATATTATGGCCGTCACCGACCATATTCGCAAGGGCCTCATCCAAAGCGGCGAGGACGCCGAAAGAGGCACCATGCGGGTCGTTCTCACTAAGGGCGGAGCCAACGGCTACACCGACGGGGACGGCCGCTTCTGGCGCGCATATGACTTTGTGGAGGGCACGGTCTGCCGCCTTACCGTAGACAGCCCCGAGACCTTCGCCCGGGTGGGCGAGGCCTTCGGTGACTTCCAGCGCAGACTCTCGGACTTCGACGCCTCCGCGCTCATCGAGTCTATCCCCAACTTCCACAACACCAAAAAGCGCTACGCCGACTTCCTGACCGCTGTGGAACGAAACGCCGCGGGACGGGCAGATCTGGTGTGGGATGAGATCAAGTTCATCACCGACCGTGCCGACAAATGCTCTCTGATCGTTGATGCGTTAGAGAGCGGTGATATCCCCCTCCGCGTAACCCATAACGATACCAAGCTCTCCAACATCCTTCTGGACGAGGTGACCGAGGAGGCAATTTGCATCATCGACCTTGACACCGTCATGCCCGGCTCCTCCCTCTATGATTTCGGAGACTCCATCCGCACGGGTGCCGCCTCCGCTCCCGAGGACGAGCCCGATCTCGGCAAAGTCCACTTCCTCCCCGAGATGTTTAAGGCCTACACCAAGGGCTTCGTCAGGGGCACAGGCGGCGCGCTGACTGAGAAGGAGCTTTCCATGCTCCCCGACGGCGGCTATATCATCACCTTGGAGCAGGCCATCCGCTTCCTCGGAGACTACCTGGACGGCGATACCTACTACCACACTGACTACCCCGATCATAACCTCGTCCGCGCCCGGACCCAACTCAAGCTGGTGGCCGAGACCGAGGCGTACCTGGAGGAACTGAGGGAGTTTGTGAAGGGGCTTTGCTGATCTTATCGCTGTAGAAAGATACAAGATATTCTTGGGTTGGGCGTATCTTGTATCTTGTATCTGCCGAGCTTTGCCCAGGCTTGCTCGGCGTGTATCTTGTATCTATTACACTTAAAAATATGTAATCAAGGAGAACCCCCTATGTCTATTCTCATCACCGGAGGCACCGGCTTCATTGGCTCACACACCGTCGTCGAGCTCATCGAAGCGGGCGAGACCCCCATCATCGTGGATAACCTCTCTAATAGCAAGGAAATCGTTCTGGATCGAATCAAGACCATCACGGGTATATGCCCTAAATTCTATAAGGTCGATCTCTGCGACATGACGGCTCTGGATGCGGTTTTTGCCGAAAATCCCGAAATCGAAAGTGTGATCCATTTTGCGGGATTGAAGGCTGTGGGCGAGTCGGTTTCTTTGCCCTTGCAGTATTATTACAATAATATCGTCTCCACGCTGAACCTCTGTGAGTGCATGAAGAAATATGGAGTGAAGAATCTCGTTTTCTCCTCCTCTGCCACCGTCTACGGCACCCCTGCCGAGATCCCCATCAAGGAGACCACCCTGTTAGGGCAGACCACCAACCCCTACGGCGAGACAAAGAAAATGATCGAGCGCATCCTCACCGACGTATATAAGCCCAATCCCGATTGGAGCATCAGCTTGCTGCGGTATTTCAATCCCATCGGTGCGCACAAATCGGGACTTATGGGAGAAGATCCCTGCGGTATTCCCAATAATTTGCTTCCTTATGTTTCCAAGGTTGCAGAAGGACAATTGCCTATCCTCCACGTTCACGGAAACGACTACCCCACCCCCGACGGTACGGGTGTTCGTGATTATATCCACGTGGTGGATTTGGCACAGGCACACCTGAAGGCGTTGACCAGAGCCCGTAAGGTCACGGGGGTGGAGATTTATAACATTGGCACAGGGCGCGGTTATTCCGTCCTGGAGGTGGTGAAGGCCTATGAGAGCGCCACCGGCCGCAAGGTCAAGTATGAAATCGGCCCTCGTCGTCCCGGTGACGTGGCTGAATGCTACGCGGATGCTACCAAGGCTTATGAGGTGCTTGGATGGAAAGCACAGTACGATATAGCGGATATGTGCCGTGACGCCGACAGATGGCAACGGCAAAACCCCCGCGGCTACGAATCATAATAACGAAGGAGATACAGCGTATGAATATCTATTCACGCCCCTGGGGCACCCTTTCAAATGGTGAGACAGCCAACCTCTACACCCTGGTCAATGACAACGGCCTGACTGTAGAGATCACTGACTTTGGCGGTACCATTGTCAGCCTGAAGGCACCCGATCGCAATGGTAAGCTCATTGATGTGGTGTTGGGATATGATGCTCTTGCGGATTATGAAAAAGCAGACGGTTATCTTGGCGCACTGGTTGGTCGTGTGGCTAACCGCATCGCGGGCGCATCCTTCGAGTTGGATGGCGAGCGCTATTCCCTCTATGTCAACGACGGCTCCAACTGTCTCCACGGTGGCAAAAGGAGCATGAGTTATGTGGTATGGAGCGCAGAGCCTTCTGCTACCGATAACGAAGCCACCCTGGTACTCACCTATTTTTCCCCCAACGGGGACGAAGGATTCCCGGGTAATCTGACCACCAAGGTCACGTATACCTTTGACAACAACAATGCCCTGTCCATTCGCTACGAGGCTACCACCGACAAGGCTTGCCCCATTAATCTTACTAACCATGCCTACTTTAACCTGGCTGGATGCGCCTCAGGTCCTGTTTTTGGCCAAACCTTGTGGCTGGATGCAGAATCTTATGTGGCAGGGGATACGGAGCTCATCCCTGTGGCTGTCAAGCCCGTGGACGGCACACCCTTTGATTTCCGTACCGCAAAGCCCATCGGCCGCGATTTCTTCGCTGATTTCGACGACCTCCGCATTGCGGGAGGCTACGACCATTGCTTTAACTTCACAAACTGGAAGGATTGTGTATCGGGCGGGGAAGTGATCCTGCGCGGAGTCGCTTACGATCCCGTATCCGGTCGCAAGATGGAGATGTATACCAACCAGCCTTGCGTACAGCTTTACAGCGCAAACTTCCTGAAGAATCCCTGCTTCCCCCTGCGTGGCGGAAAGCCCCAGCAAACCCAAACCGCTTTCTGCTTGGAAACTCAAAAGATGCCTGATAGCATCCATCATCAGGGAGACGAGAGCTTTACGGATTGCGTTCTCCGTCCCGGTGAAGTATACGACTTTACCACGATATACGTGTTCTCCACGGATGATGACGGAGAATAATAGATATAATACCGCACATTGATTGTGCGGTATTGTTGAAATGTAGAAAAGGGTTATTGTCCGCTACTGAGCGTTATTCTTAAAGGAGGTACATCATGCTCCCGGTTGAACCGCCCAAAAGGTTCTGCAAACCCGGAAAACCTTTATGCGTCATTTCATATGCCACTTGGATCATGGGCATAATGGCGGTGATCTCTGCCATCGTTTTGCCTCAATACACGCTGTGGTTTTCTCTCCCCCTTTTTATATCCGTCCTTATCCAAGGTATTCTCCTGAACGTTTTCCAAAAACAAGATGATGACGAAGAAGAAAACACACCAAAATTTGACACCGTTCTTTTTTGGATCCAGATCGGCGTGGTGATCCTCGCCGTTTTGGGATTTGCCTCCATGATGCTGATCGGTGGCGGCCCCGACATCGTTGACGGTGAATACTGTATCGTCAGCCACGGAGATGTTGTCAGATACATTACTCCTGCCTTTTACCGTCTTATACAGACCGCCGAAAGCGGCTCTATGGCAGGCCTTCTCTATATGTTTTCGTCGCAGATGCTTTTGACCTGCCGTGAAAGGCAGAGACGAGGTTAAATTGTTGTTTACGGTTTTCTGAGCAACATGGTCGTAGGGGCGAACTGTGTTCGCCCGTAATAAAAAACATATTGATAGGCAAAGGCTTTGGGGGAACGGCGGGCGAACGCAGTTCGCCCCTACGGGTTCATAGTAAGCCCACGCAAACAACAATTTATTTAACCAACTGCCCATCGCGGTATGTGGTACGCATAGGATACACTACCCCGAGCCAAAGCCCCACCGCAGGTGGTAAACAACAATTTATCTTCCTTTCATTCCTCACTAAAAAAGGAGTTCCCCATGAAAAATCTCACCCCCGAAACCCAAGCCATCCTCTCCCGCATCACCGAGCTTCGCGCCTCCCTTGCTCACCACGCCAAGCTCTATTATGTCTACGATGCCCCCGAGATTTCTGACTACGAGTACGACAAGCTCTACTACGAGCTGGTGCATTTGGAGGAGGCCCATCCCGAATTTGATGATCCGGCGTCTCCCACACACCGTATCGGTGGCAAGGCGTTGGATAAATTTGAAAAGGTGACTCACACCGTCCGTATGGACTCCCTGGCGGATGTGTTCTCTTTTGAGGAGCTGGAGGATTTCATGGCCGGCGTTGTCCACACCATCTCCGATGTCTCTTTTTCGGTGGAGCCCAAAATCGACGGTCTGTCGGTCTCTTTGAAATATGAAAAAGGCATACTTGTCCAAGGAGCTACCCGAGGAGATGGTTTTGTCGGCGAGGATGTGACAAATAACGTCAAAACAATCTTTGACATCCCCTTGACCCTCCCCGAGCCCTTGGATCTTACGGTGCGCGGCGAGGTCTATATGCCCCGCGAGGTCTTTGAACGCATCAACATGAAGCGCGAGGCAGAAGGGAAGCAGCTCATGGCCAATCCCCGCAACGCCGCTGCAGGCTCCCTACGCCAGCTTGACCCCAATATCACTGCCGAGCGCGCCCTGTCTATTTTTGTGTTCAATTTTCAGGAGGGTAGTCTCTACCTCGACGGTCACGCCCCCTTGACTCATACCGAGACCCTTGACCGCCTTCGCGATCTGGGCTTCAAGACCCTGGAACTTCGTGCCCTCACGTCGGATTATGCTGCCACCGAGGCGCATATCTCCCGCATCGGCTCCCTCCGCGACGAACTGGCCTACGACATCGACGGCGTGGTCATCAAGGTGGATAGCCTCGTCCATCGCCGAACCCTGGGCGAGGGTACCAATACCCCCCGCTGGGCGGTGGCCTATAAATTCCCCCCCGAGCAGAAGATCACCAGGCTGGAGGATATTACCATCTCTGTGGGACGTACAGGCGTGCTGATCCCCAATGCCGTGCTGACGCCTGTCCGTTTGGCGGGTACCACCGTTTCCCGCGCTACCCTCCATAATCTGGATTTCATTCGCGAGCGAGACATTCACCTTGGAGACTTTGTCACCGTCCAAAAGGCGGGGGATATCATCCCCGAGGTGGTCTGCGCCCATCCCGAAAAGCGGGACGGCTCCGAGCGACCCTTTGATATGCCCGCGGTCTGCCCTTCCTGCGGCGAGCCTGTTTATAGAGAAGAAGGAGAGGCCGCCGTCCGTTGCACCAACGGCGCTTGCCCCGCTCAGCTTTCCCGCGGCATCGAGCATTTTGCCTCCAAGGACGCCATGGATATCGACGGTCTCGGCCCCCAGATCGTGGAAGCCCTCATCAAGGCCGATCTTATCCACGATGCTGCCGATCTCTATAGTCTGACCGTAGAGCAGGTGGCAGAGCTGGAGCGTATGGGTGAGAAATCCGCTCAAAATCTGATAGACGCCATTGAAAAATCCAAGCAGGCTGGCCTTGAACGTCTGCTGTTTGCCTTGGGTATCCGCAATATCGGTGTCGTGGCCGCCACGGCTTTGGCAGGAAAGTACGGTACCCTGGAGGCATGTATGTCTGCCACCGTGGAGGAGCTTTGTGAGATCCAGGATTTCGGTGGTATTACCGCAGAATGTGTGGTCAACTATTTCTCCCACTCTCAGAATATTGCCCTCTGTCGGCGTCTTGCCAAAGCAGGATGTCTGACCGTCTCCACCGCCGCGCCCCAGGGCGATAAATTTGCCGGGCTGACCTTCGTCCTTACGGGTACTTTGCCTACCATGTCCCGCGACGAAGCCTCGGAGCTGATCAAAGCCCAAGGCGGCAAGGTTTCGGGCTCTGTTTCCAAAAAGACCCACTACGTCGTAGCAGGTGAGGCCGCAGGCTCCAAGCTGACTAAGGCAAAGGAGCTGGGTGTCAACGTCATCGACGAGGAAGCACTCCTGAAAATGCTGTCCGAGTGATCCAAGTCCCAGAGAAGGAGCAATTATGGCACTTAAACGTATCATAGCGGTAGCCTTGCTGTGGATTACCCTCATAGGGCTTACGATGTCAGGCTGCCAAAGTAACTGCGCCGTCGAAAGTGCTACCGAGGATGTAACCTATTGGCTCAATATGAATACGGATTATCCGGCGGATGAATCTTTACCCGATGGCCTGGGAAAATCTGTAAAAGTCATCCTTTTATTGGGTCAAAGCAACGCCACCGGAAGCTCTATTACCGCGTATCTTGAAAAAAACATTTCTCGTGAGCAATTTGCCTACTACGAAAACGGATTTGAATCCGTAAAAATCAACTATTGCTTGGATGACCACAACGCTACCTCCGACGGTCGATTTTTGCCCGTGGATCTGACCTGCGGCGCCACAGACGGATTTTTCGGCCCGGAGGTGGGTATGGCCGAGGTGCTGTCTGAAGCCTTCCCCAACGAGACGGTGTATATCCTGAAATACACCATGTCGGGATATTCTCTCCACCATCATTGGCTCTGTGGGGGACAACGCGGCTCGGTCTACGAGGCCTGCATGAGGTTTCTCACAACCCACCTGGAGGATATGAAGGCAAAGAATTATGAACCTCGCATCGGCGCAATCTGCTGGATGCAAGGAGAATCCGACACCACGGATTTCAAGGCCTCGCATTATTATGACAATCAGGTCGCTTTCGTATCTTATCTTAGAGAAGATCTTGCCGCCTACGCTGAGGAGAGTGGTATCTGCTTTATCGACGCGGGCATTTCCAACAGCCCTTATTGCGAGCCCGCCTATCCCGCGATCAACCAAGCCAAAGAGGATTTTTCCAAGCTATCGGATCTGAATTTGTATTTTTCCACCATCGATATGGGACTGACCATCCATAAAGAGCCCGAAGGCGAACCCGATTGGGGACATTACGATTCTCTCAGCGAACTGGAGCTGGGACGCAAATTCGGACAACTCATCGTGGGGAGCTATGCCGAAAGGCCTGGGAAATGACTCCCACCCACAAATAGAGAAAAAGAGTGGATATTCGACAGAAAAAAAGGAATATATCCCATTTTCTCCTATTGAAAAAAACATTTAAATGATGTATAATAAAATTAATCTATAAAAAGGCAGGTACAAGTTATGTCTATTCGTCTTAATGCCAATTACGCCTCCTCCTTTATCTCCTCCGAGGAGCTGCTGAACATCACCCCCCAGGTAGAGCTGGCTCATAAGCTGCTTTCCGAAAAGAGCGGCGCCGGTAATGATTTCCTGGGCTGGACGTCCCTCCCTGAGGACTACGACAAGGAAGAGTTCGCCCGCATCAAGGTGGCTGCGGAGAAGATCAAAAAGTCTTGTGATATTTTTATCGCCATCGGTATCGGCGGATCCTATCTCGGCGCTCGCGCAGTTATTGAGTTTTTAAAGTCTCCCAATTACAATAACGTCAAGAAGGACACCCCCGATATCTATTTCGCGGGTAACAATATCTCCGCCTTTGCCATTGACGAGCTGGTGAAGCTCTGCGAGGGGAAGGATGTTTGCATTAATGTTATCTCCAAGTCGGGTACCACCACAGAGCCCGCCATTGCCTTCCGTGTCTTCCGCGGCCTGCTGGAAGCCAAGTACGGTAAGGAAGGCGCCCGTGAGCGTATCTTTGTTACCACCGATAAGGCACGCGGTACGCTGAAGCATTTCTCGGATGATGCGGGATATGAGACCTTCGTGGTGCCTGATGACGTGGGCGGTCGTTTCTCGGTGCTTACCGCCGTGGGCCTGCTTCCCATCGCTGTGGCAGGCATTGATATTGACGAGCTCATGGCAGGCGCTCGTGACGGCATGGCTGCCTATGCCGAAGCTGATCTTGAGAAGAACGCCGCGTATAAATACGCCGCTCTTCGCAATATTCTGTACCGCAAGGGCAAGACCACCGAAATTTTGGTTGGCTACGAGCCCTACAGCGCCATGCTCAACGAGTGGTGGAAGCAGCTCTACGGTGAGTCCGAGGGTAAGGACCAGCGCGGTATTTTCCCCGCCTCCGTTATTTTCTCCACCGATCTTCACTCCTTGGGTCAGTATGTCCAGGACGGCATGAGAAACCTTTTCGAAACCGTCATTTCTGTTGAGAATAACCCCGTCAGCTTCGAGATCCCCAACGATCCCGACAACATCGACGGTCTCAACTTCCTCTCGGGTATGGATCTTAACCTGGTCAAGAAGACCGCCATGCAGGCCACGCTCTTGGCCCATGTGGACGGCGGTGTGCCCAACCTGCTCATCGAGCTCTCCGACAGAACCGAGCGCACTCTCGGTCAGCTGATTTACTTCTTTGAGGTGGCTTGCGCTATCTCCGGCTATCTCCTGGGGGTCAATCCCTTCAATCAGCCCGGTGTGGAAGCCTACAAGAAGAATATGTTTGCCCTTCTTGGTAAGCCCGGTTATGAGGACATGAAGGCTGAGCTTGAAGCCCGGTTGAATTGATGTTAGTATTTTTTAATCGAAAGAAAGAGAAGTCTATATAAAGGTGAATAAAATATGAAAAAGCGAATTGTTAAAAGCTTGTCTTTGCTGATGGCTGTCTGTTTGCTTTTGGGAAGCTTCTCCCTTGCTTCCTGTTCTGCCCCGGATGAGGAAGTAGAGACCACGACCGGAGAATCCAATACGGAAGCTGATACCGAGGTGGATCCCCGCGCAACTCTGGACACTCCTGATGTTAACTATAACGGATATACCTTCCGCGTCAGCAGTATCGCCAGCGATACGCACTATACGACGCTTGATCCCGGAAAATTGTCGGGCGAAGCTGTCAATGATGCGTTGTACGAGAGAAACCGCAAAATCGAGGACGAATACGGCATTGTATTTGAATGCGTGTCCACTGATATCACGTCTAATTACTCGCTCCTTGAAAAGCAGGTTATGGCAGGCTCAGGGGATGATTACGACCTGATCATGCAGATCAGCCGAAATGCTTTCAGCGCCGCCATCCAGAATCTGCTGATCAACTATAATCAGTTGACCTACGTAGATACCGATAAAAATTATTATTTCGATGATATCAATAAGCAGTTTACCATCGGGAAAAATACCTTCTTTGCTTACGGATACGATAATATCAACGTTTTCTCCCTGTCCTCGGCTTTGTTTTTCAATAAAACAATCGTCAACGAGATGAATATGGGTAATCTCTATGAGGATGTGCGGAACAAGACTTGGACGTTTGACCGGCTCTATACATTAGCCACGGAGGCCGCAAGTGACGGTAACGGTGACGGTGAGTTCAAGCTCGGAGAGGATGTGCTGGGTCTGATCGGCAACTATGACCGTACCATTCCTTGCTTCTGGGTTACTTCCGGCGAAAAGCTGATCACCAAGGATGCGGACGATCTGCCCGTCTATACCGCCAACGGTAATGAGCGGATGATCAATATCATGCAAGAGGCCGCAGCCTATTTTGCCACGGATGCGTTTGATGTATACGGCGCTGATACGAACCGCTTGAGCGCGTTTATGGACGGCAAAGCCCTTTTCCTTTCCACCGGTATCGGAGAACTCTCCAAGCTGAAATCTGTGGAGCTGGATTATGGTGTGCTCCCTTGGCCCATGTATGATCAAAATCAGCAGGATTACGTTTCCAGATGCGGTGACGCTTGGCTGCATTGCGTTCCCAGTAATGCGAAAGATCCTGAGCGAACCAGTATCATCATGCAGGCATTGGCATATTACTCTGCAGGTACTGTCTATAAGGCATATTATGATAACGCTCTGACCTCCAAATACGTGCGCGATCCCGAATCCGTGGAAATGATGCAGATCATCCTGTCCACCCTGTCGGTAGATTTGGGTGATACTATCTGGTTTGAAAATCTGAGATTCCCGCTGACTAAGGCATTCCTCGACAAAAAGGGCGATATCGGTATCGCCTCCACATTCAAGGTTTATGAGCGCCCGGCCAAAAGAGAAATTGATAAGGTTATGAAATTTTTGGAGCAGCAGGGCAGTTGATCCATTGAAATAAGGGCATCTCTAAAAACTCATCGCACGCCGATATGGCGGTGCTTTTTCCGTCATACGTCACAAAATTCTTTCGCATAGGGTCAACTATGCGTGCAGATTTTTGTTTAGTCTGACGAAAAAATCCCTCGCATCTCGCCGCACGCTGAGTATTTAGAGATGCCCATAAGATAATTGGCAAATATTTTGTGAAATTCTTCTGAAAATTGTGTAAATCCTCTTGCTTTTTTACAAGGTTTATGCTATAATAAATTAACAATCAACCTGCCGTACTGTTTTTATGTGACGTAGGCAGAGAGAAAGGATGAACACACATATGATCAAACTTCTTATTGGCGTAAAAGGAACAGGTAAGACCAAGACTCTCATCGCACAGGCGAATGCCGCTCAGGAAAACACCAAGGGCAACGTAGTCTGCATCGAGAAGGGCACCAAGCTCCGTTACGACATCAACTATCAGGTTCGCCTGATCAATACAGACGACTATTTGATTACCGACGCTTCCTCTCTGGAGGGTTTGGTGGCAGGTATCCTGGCCAGCAACGCTGATGTGACCGATATCTTCATCGACTCCGCTCTGAAGATCTGCAACAACGATGTCATCGGCTTCGGCGCATTCCTTGACAAGCTGTCCAAGGTTACCGCTAATCTGGATGTCAACATCCTGATCTCCGCTTCCATCCCCGAGGAAGAGGCTACCGATACCATCAAGAAGTATCTGTAATTTACATGAAATGCGCGGAATGGGCAGAGGTGCGCCTCTGCTTGTTCCGTGCGCTTTTTTACTTTGAACGAAAGGAGGATTTCCCGTGTTTTGTATCAAACTCTGCCGAGTTGTTATCGAGCTTGACAACCGATATGGGTACGTTGGCGAATTGTGCCGAGAATACCTGTATGAATTGAAAACGGGCGAAGTCCCTGCCTTTCGTGTTACCGCCTCTGATAAAGAAATCACAGACTATCGTCTGTCTCTCCGTCGCTCCATGACTCCCGCCGAGGCTGAAAGCTATCTCTTATATCGCAAGATTTGCGGAGAAATGCCTCGATACGGCTCCTTCCTCCTCCATGCCGCTGTGGTGGCACTGAACGGCCACGGTTACGCTTTCTCCGCGCGCCGCGGCGTAGGCAAAACCACTCATACCGCCCTTTGGGAGCAGTATTTTGATGCGGAGATCATCAATGGCGATAAGCCGCTTGTTCGTCGTGAGAACGATGGTACCTTTACCGCTTGGGGGACTCCTTGGTGTGGAAAGGAGGGGAAGCAGATCAACCGATCTGTATCCCTCGATGCCATTTGCTTTTTGGAGCAAGGCAAGACCAACGAGATACACCGAGCTAATATCGCGGATACCGCCGCACGCATCCTGGAAGCTACCATCCTGCCGCCCGATCCTGCAAGACAAGACGAAATGGCAACCCTCGTAGGTGCGATTGTCCGTGATGTGCCTGCCTTTGTACTGACTTGCCGTCCCGATGAATTGGCCGCAAGAATGGCCTTAGATGCGCTTTCCTCCAAAAAATCCTATATATAAAACCGCTTTTTTGCTATTCTGAAAATAATTTTCGGATTTTATGAAAAAAGGCGGTTTTTTTGGACATATTTTCATGCTTTTTCCGTCTATATAAGTAGAGAGCTAAATTGTTGTTTGCGTGGGCTTACTATGAACCCGTAGGGGCGAACTGTGTTCGCCCGCCGTTCCCCAAAAGCCTTTGCTTATCAATATACTTTTTATTACGGGCGAACACAGTTCGCCCCTACGACCATGTTGCTCAGAAAACCGTAAACAACAATTTCGCTCACTCATTTCATCCCACGAAAGGAGAAGACCATGAAAGAAAAGAAGTACTACGGCAAAGAGAAATGCCGGATCCTCAAGCAGATCCGTGCAGAGATTGCGAGACAGAATGATATCGCTTGGGTGGTAGAGGAATGCTCTCATAAGGGCAACTGTCGCGGCACCTGCCCAAAATGCGAGGCCGAAGTGCGTCAACTGGAAAAAGCCCTGGCACGCCGCGCCGCCCTGGGTAAGACTGTGGCCGTGGTGGGCATATCCGCAGGACTTTCTCTGTCCGTCACAGGCTGTGGGAGTCCCTTTGAAAACACCGCCGGCAAGCCTCTGCCTGATTCCGGTAATACCCCTGCCAATGGTAATTCCCACACCTCGGCAGTGGACGAAACTCAACACGAAGTAGAATTTGACGGCGTAGAAATCCCCGAAAGCGACATCGTAGCCGTTACCGAGGAAGTTTTTACAAGCGATATACCCGGAGAATTTGAAGTTTCCGAAAGCACAGCGGAAACTGAAGTAGAGACCGATGCCGAAATGGAAACCGAGACAGATGTGGATACCATGCTTGAAACCGAAGAACCTCTCATGGGTGACGTGGTGGTAGAAATGGGGGAAATTTATATTCCCGAGATAGATTCCGAAGATGAAACCGAGGACGAGTGGAACGATGATATACCGCTTCCCGGGGCGGCTGTCGAGGAAGAAGATTCCGATTGGCTCGAGCTTCCTCTCGGTGGTGAGCCGCTACCCGAGGATTACATGGATGGTGTGCTATCTATTACAGTAGCCAATACCCTCCCGTCCTGTGTGGCCATTGAAAAGGATTGCTTCTATGGAACAGATAAGGACGGCCATTTTTGGCGTATCTACTGTGCTGATACCACGGATATTGTGGAAGGTGGGATCTATGAGGTGCAAATCAGCGAGCACACGGAATTGACGTATCCCGACGGTTATCCCGACGGCGGCTGGACCCCCGGCTATGAGGCCACAGCCATCCATATCACTCGTGAATAAGCGCTTTGCGGTATTCCCTTAAAATGAACGGAGGATTTCCATGACAACCACCCCGCGTTTTCCACTCTGCTTTTTCAGCCGCCTCCGTATGGCTACCGACGGCACGGGGGTTACCGCATTGGTCGGTGCCTATGGGTGCCCCCTGTCCTGTAAGCTTTGCATTAATCCTCGCACATGGGCCCCCGCCGAGGAAGGGAAGGACTATACTTGGGTCACGCCGGAAGAGCTTTACGAAAGAGCCAAGCAGGATAATCTGTACTATCTGGCCACCGGCGGCGGCATGACCTTTGGCGGCGGTGAGCCCTTGCTCCATACCGACTTTATCAAGGCCTACCGCGCCATCTGCCCCCCGGAATGGCGTTTCTGCGCCGAGTCCTGCCTGAATATCCCCGAGCATCACGTGACTGCTGCCGCCGTGTGCATCGACCATTTTATGATCGATATCAAGGACACAAATCCCGAGATCTATAAAGCCTATACGGGCCGCGATAACCAACGGGTGCTGGATAACCTGGCGCTTCTTTTGTCCCTCGTGGGGCCCAATCGGATCACCGTCCGCATCCCCTTGATCCCGGGATATAATACCATGGACGACACTGACCGCTCTGTGGAGCTTCTTTCCGGGATGGGGCTGACCGACTTTGATCGCTTTACCTATAAGATCCCCCAAAAAGCATGAGAAAACCGCCCGACGGCCGTCGGGCGGTTTTGGCTTTTGTTATATCATTTCCTTGTAGATCTCGTTTTTGGGTACACCGCGATCCTTGGCCGCTGCCTTGATAGCTTCCTTTTTCTCCATGCCGCCTTCCATGTAGTGGGCTACGTGCTCCTGCACGGTCATGTCGGCCCAGAAAACTGTCGCGTTGACGGCATCCTCAGGCGCACCCTCCACCACCAGCACGTATTCTCCCCTGGGGGGATGCTCGGTGTGGTAGGCAACGGCCTCGGATAGTGTCATGCGCAAAACCTCCTCGTAGGTCTTGGTCAGCTCGCGGCATAGAGAGATCTTCCGATCTCCGCCGAAGGCCTCGCAAAGATCCTTCAGGGTGGTCTCCAGCTTGTGGGGGGCCTCGTGGAAGATCATGGTGCGATCCTCCCCCTTGAGTCTTTCCAGCCGTTTTTTGCGCTCACCCTTGTTGACGGACAAAAAGCCTTCGAAGCAGAATCTCCCCGTGGGCAAACCCGACAGGGTCAGCGCCGTGATGCCGGCACAACAGCCGGGGATGGAGGTGACCGAAAGTCCCCGCTCGGCGCATAGCTTTACCAAATCCTCTCCGGGATCGGAGATGGCAGGCGTGCCTGCGTCTGTGACCAAGGCACAGGTCTCGCCTGCGGAGAGGCGGTCGCAGATGACCTCCCCACGCTCCCGCTTGTTATGCTCAAAATAGGAGACCAGAGGCTTTTTGATGCCAAGGTAGGACAAAAGATGCCCCGTGTTGCGGGTGTCCTCAGCGGCGATAAAATCCACCTCGGAGAGCACCTTGATAGCCCGCTCAGACAGATCGGCAAGATTGCCGATGGGGGTGGCCACCAGATAGAGAGTGCCGGGGATCATCTTATTTTTTTCTTCTGCAAAACTCATGAAAACTCCTTCGTCTTTTATCATTTGTCAGAATGACGGATCTTTCTAAACACAGTATACCATATGACGGGGGAAAAATCAAGAATAATCTCCAAAAAAGTGAGGAAGCACGCGTGCGCGGATCGTCTTGACATTTTTTTGATGATAAAGTATAATAAATTTATAAAAGTCCCCAACCTTTTGATGAATCCTGCGACGTAAAGGGTGAAAGGAGGAGATCAGCCTTGGAAAACAAAGATATTTACATTGACCTGAACACCCCCGAATTTGAGGAGGCCTATCGCGAGCTTATGTCCTATGCGATGCACTATTGCCGTGATCGCATGGAGGCCGAGGAGGTGGTGTCGGACACCATTCTGTCCTATGTGCAGGACGTGCGGGCAGGGAAGAGCATTCGAAATCTTACGGGATACCTGCACACGGTCTTTGCCAACCGCTACAGGGATCGTCTGCGCCGCAAATACAGAAATCCCATGGTCAGCGATGACGGCAGTCTTTTGGAGCTTATTCCTGATGACAGCGATGTTCTTTCCGCAGAAGAAGAACAGCGGCAGCAGGACGAGATGGCGGTGCGTCGTGCCCTGGGACGTTTGGCGCAGCTCCACCGCGAGGTGTTGTACCGTCACTATATGCTGGGACACAGCGTGGAGCGCATCGCCGCCGAGCTTGACGTTCCCGAAGGGACGGTCAAGTGGCGGCTTCACGAAGGAAGGGGAAGGATCAAGGCTGATATGGAGCGTATGAGTGATATGCAGAAACCCTATGGTGAAACCAGCTATGCCCCCAAGTGGCTGAGCATGAGTATTTGGGGCGGCGCGAGCCGTCGAGGCGAGCCCTTTTCTTGTCTCAACTCGCTGTTGGCGGAAAATATTTTGATCGTCGCCTATAAAAAGCCCCTCAGCATTCCCGATTTGGCGGCGGCCTTGGGCGTGCCTGCGGCTTACGTGGAGTCGGAGGTGCGTCAGCTCATTCGGGGAGAGCTCATGGGGAAGACCCCCAAAGGACTTGTGTATACCCGAATGTATATTTCATCTTTTGAAGATGCTTTGGGAGACGTTGACAAGCAGACGGCGGCCGCCGAGGCATTGGCAGAGCCTTTGTGGGAGATGATCCGTGAGGCCTTTGAGACTCTGATGGCTTCGGATGCCACGGCGCATTTCAATGAAAAGCAAAAGGGAACCCTGTGGTTATACCTGATCCTTCGCGCCATGAGCGAGATCCACGATTGGCATTTGACAAACGAGACACAGCTCTTCGAGCCGTATCTCCGTCCCAACGGCGGATATTGGATGGCCTCGGGAATCTATCGGGAACAGCGTGTGGGCCGTCACAAATTGGAGACATCGGGGCCGTATTGCTGCCGTCACGAGACGAAGGACGGCAAGGTGTACGGCATGAACGATTATCAATCCCTGTTCGGGGATGCTCATTGGGCATACGAGCGGTTGAGCGAGCGTTTTTCCATGCAGGAGATATGCGCCTTTTATGCTTCTCTGACCCCCGCCAAGGTAAGTCCCGTATCGGAGCGTATTTACACAGAGGTGGAAGCATTTGAAAAGCTCCACATCCTGCGCCGCAACGAAGCGGGAGAGGCGGTGCTGGATATTCCTTACATGGATTACGAAGTGTATCGTCCCTTTGCCGTCAAGCTGAATGAGATCATATCCAAGGTCAAGGATCTGCTGATGCCTTATTTCAGGAGGCTGGAAGGTGAATGGGTCAACGGCGTGCCCGACTACGTGGACGGGCGGGAATTGTATCTTCATCAAGGAGCTTTGAAGTGCTTGACGGTGCTGACCATGAAGGCCATCGTGGATAAGGGGCTTTTGCCCGTGCCTGTGAAGGTGGGGGAGACGCCGATCATCGTGGTGTTTTATGGGAATAGCAAATAAATTGTTGTTTGCGGGCAGTGCCCGCTCCCAAATGCCGGAAACGGTTGCTTCTTGCTAACCCTCTTTCGGCAAGAGAGGGAGGTCATATAAATTGTTGTTTAGCGTCTTCTCAACTTTTCTCTCCACGGCGAGAGAAAAGTTGCAAAAGAAGCGCCGCTTAGTGCAGAACCTACGGTTCTCCCTAAGAACCCAACTCCCTCGTGACGCACGCAGACCACTGAGGTGGTCTGCTATTGCGTGTTTCTTGTCAGCCACCGGCGGTGGCTCGCCCCCACGGCGGAGCGCCTCGGGGCTCATCGAAAAGCCAATTGACATATTTCTGTTGGCCGAACAGCGGGAGGTTTAGGGGCATGTGGCGAAGCTACAGTTCTGATGGCGAATGGACAAATATAGTTGTTCTTCAATCAAACAATCACCTCTCGCCGTGAGAACTATGGATTCAATGCTATTCTTCAATATTGAATTTCTTCAAACCAA
>SVTR01000038.1 GCA_015063685.1 Oscillospiraceae bacterium
GCTATTGCGTGTTTCTTGTCAGCCACCGGCGGTGGCTCGCCCCCACGGCGGAGCGCCTCGGGGCTCATCGAAAAGCCAATTGACATGTTTCTGTTGGCCGAACAGCGGGAGGTTCAGGATCATATAGCGAAGCTGCAGTTCTGATGGCGAATGGACAAATATAGTTGTTCTTCAATCAAACAATCACCTCTCGCCGTGAGAACTATGGATTCAATGCTGTACTTCAACATTGAATTTCTTCAAACCCACTAACGCTTTCTAAACAGCATGTTATGAGCCTCAAGGCGCTCCGCCGCAGGGGCGGGCTATCGGCGTTGGCTGACACAAAACACGCGATAGCCGCTCCACTCCCCCATTGGGGAGCGGCGTGCGTCACGAGGGAGTTGGGTTCTTAGGGAGAACCGTAGGTTCTGCACTAAGCAGCACTCTTTTGCAACTTTTCTCTTGCTGAGGAGAGAAAAGTTGAGAAGACGCTAAACAACAATTTATATTCCCAATGCGTAAAGTTGAATATATTCAATTTTTATTCATCAAACAGGTTGACTTTTTTGTAAAAATCAAGTATAATAATATAATGTAAATTTATACCCTCATTGACAAAAGACTTTTATCCCATATAAAGAAAGGATGGCTCACCCCATGAACGAAGACAAGAAAATGGCTCGCAGAAAAGCCCGCGAGACCGTATTTGAGCTTCTCTACGAAACTGAGTATCAGCCTGATACAACCCCTGAGGAGATTTTCGCCCTGTCCTGTGAAAACCGTGACATCGACGAGACCGACAAGTACATCCGTCGCACCTATTTTGGTGTCAAGGAGCAGCAGGAGCGCCTGGATATCCTCATCAGCCGCCATGCCAAGGGCTGGAAGACCAACCGACTCTCTCGCATGACCCGCACCATTCTCCGCCTGGGTACTTACGAGATGGCTTATGGCAATCTTCCCGCGCCCGTGGCTATCAATGAGTCTGTGGAGCTTTCCAAAAAGTTTGACGATCCTACTCGTGAGCCCGGCAGAACCCCCGCTTATGTATTCATCAACGGCGTGCTGAACGCCATCAAGAATGACCTCTCTGAAAACGGTATTCCCGTTCTCCCCGAGCCTGTGATGGAGGAGATTTCCCCCGCAGAAGCCGCAGAGACCGTTGAAACCGCCCCCGCCGAGGAAACCAATGTGTGATCCTACTGCCCGCTGTTTTGTGGGCTTTGACACCAGCAATTACACCACCTCGGCGGCGGTGACCGTTCTCGACAGTACGGGACGTCCCCAAGTGGTGGCCAATATCAAGATTCCGTTGCCTGTCAGCGAAGGGGCGAGAGGTTTGCGTCAGAGTGACGCGGTCTTTGCCCACGTCAAGAATCTGCCCGGGGCAATCTCGCAGCTACGCCGTGTGATTTCTGATCAAGGCCTGACCGTGGCCGCAGTGGGATATTCCGCAACTCCCAGGGACACCGAAGGCTCCTATATGCCCTGCTTCTTGTCAGGGCGTGTGGCAGCAGAGGCATTTGCCGCAGGGGCGGGTGTGCCTATCTACGCCTTTTCCCACCAGAGCGGACATATCATGGCTGCCTTGTATTCTTCGGGTGCCTTGTTCGAGGAAGGTTTCATGATGAAACCCTTCCTTGCCTTCCATGTGTCGGGGGGCACCACCGAGGCCGTGATCGCCACTCCCCGTGACGGCGGCTTCGACGTAGACCTTGTGGGCTACGGTGCCGATCTCCACGCCGGGCAGGTCATTGATCGCGCAGGTGTCATGATGGGACTTTCCTTTCCCTGCGGTAAGGAGATGGAAGCTTTGGCCTCCGAATATGTCCAAAAGGCATCCATCAAAGGACTCAAGGTCTGCGTGCAGGACGGTATTTGTCACCTGTCCGGGCTGGAAAATCAAGCCGCTGATCTGTGGCGTAAGACTTCTGACGCGGGTCATGTGTCGGCCTACGTCCTGTCCTTTATTGGCAAGACCCTGCGCCGCATGACGGATCAGATACAAGAGAAAATGGAGACGCCTCTCCCCGTGGTCTATGGGGGTGGTGTCATGAGCAACAAGCTCATTCGTCCCACGCTGACGGACAAAGCAAATTGGAAGTGCTATTTTGCCGAGCCTGCTTTTTCGGCAGACAACGCGGCGGGAATTTCTGTTCTTTGCGCAAGGGAGAACGAAAGAAAGGGCGCTTCGTGAAAGAAGCTAATCTCGCAAGCTCCGCCAAATAAAATAGGCTTACGGCATGATTTGCCTCTTGATCCCCTTCAAGAACATAAAAATTGAAAAATAGTCCCCACATATCATCGAAAGGAGGGTGCCTATGTACGGAGCAGATCCCAACAGAGAAAACGCGTTTTCTGTTTCCCAAGTCAACGAATATATCAAAATGCTCCTGGAGAGCAACCCGACCTTGAAAAATATTTGGGTAGTGGGTGAGATCTCGGGCGCCAAGCTATACGCCTCGGGTCATCTGTATTTTTCTGTCAAAGACGAAAACAGCGTGCTGTCAGCAGTGATGTTCCGTTCGTCTCTCATGAATATGGACTTCCGTCCCGAAGACGGTATGCGGGTGCTGATCCACGGTCGCCTCTCGGCTTATCCCCCCAGAGGACAATATCAGCTCATCGCTGACCGCATGATCCCCGACGGCGCGGGCGCTATGGCCCTGGCCTTTGAGCAACTAAAAAACAAGCTTGCGGCAGAAGGACTTTTTGATCCTGCACGCAAGCGTCCCATGCCCCCCCACCCCCGTCGCATCGGTGTGGTCACCTCTCCCTCGGGCGCGGCCATTCACGATATCATCCGTGTGGCGGGTGGAAGAGACCCTTCGGTGGAGATCATCCTCTATCCCTCTTTGGTTCAGGGTGATCGTGCCGCCGCGTCCCTTGTGGCGGGTGTGCGATACTTCAACCAAATGAAGGACCATCCCGAACTGGGCGTGGATCTTATGATCGTCGGCCGCGGCGGCGGCTCGGCGGAGGATCTGTGGGTCTTTAATCATGAAGCTTTAGCGAGAGAGATCGCCGCATCCCAGCTTCCCGTGGTGTCTGCCGTGGGACATGAGGTGGATTTCTCTATTTCGGATTTTGTGGCCGATCTCCGTGCCGCAACGCCATCAGCGGCGGCTGAGTTGATCATTCCCGATAGCGCCGACGCACGGCGCTACATTGATAATCTGTACGCGAGACTTAAAAAGCCTGTAGAGGAAGGACTTCGCCGCCGTCATGCCACCCTCGATCTTCTGGCTGGCGCAGGCGTGTTGATCTCTCCCGAGGCTATGTATATCCATCGTAAGGAGGCTATTAAGGGGTTGGGGGACAGGATAGACCAAACTGTCCTGCATCTGCATGCCCAAAGCCGCCAGACCCTCACCCGCCTGACCGCGCAGCTGGAGGCGCTCAGCCCTCTGGCGGTACTCAGCCGAGGATATACCTTGACTCAAGACGGGCAGGGAAGGGTGATGACCTCTGCCGCATCTTTATCAGAGGGCGACGACCTGACCGTTCGCTTTGTGGACGGCGCCGCCGCCGTTTCTGTAAAGGCTGTGACCCTATTTGAAAGTGAGAATAACACATGAGTGAGAAGAAAATATATATCAGCGAGCCTGAAGATGTCGTGTCCGAGACTGCTGCGACTTCCGAGGCTGTCAAGTCCCCTCGCAAAAGAACCACCCCAAAAGCCAAGGCCAAGGAGGAGATCACCTACGAGGCCGCCGTTGCGCGTCTGGAGGAGATTGTCCGCAAGCTGGAGCAGAGCCGTGAGGGAATTGGCCTTGAGGAGAGCATGAAGCTCTACGAGGAGGGGGTATCTCTCGTCCGTCGTTGCTACCGTGAGCTGGAGGCCGCCGAGCAACGGGTAAAGGTTCTGCAGCAAACCGCCGACGGCGAGATCATCGCCGTAGATTTCGATACTGACAACCAGTGAGGATAAACGATATGGAAGAGAATTACAGCAGGGAGCTTGCCCTGCAGATCCTTTCGGAGGATGCAAAGCTGACCGAGGCACTGCTGGATACCATGTACCGTGACGGCACCCGATGCGACGGTCATCTCTATGAGTCTGAGCGCTACTCTCTCCTGGCGGGAGGAAAGCGGGTCAGACCTGCCCTTGTGCTGGAGTTTTGCCGACTTTTTGGCGGCAACATAGAGGATGCCTTGCCCTTTGCGGCGGCGGTGGAGCTGATCCACACCTCCTCGCTCATCCACGACGATCTGCCCTGCATGGACGACGACGATCTTCGCCGCGGACGCCCCACCAACCACAAGGTCTACGGTGAGGCGGTGGCTCTTCTGGCAGGTGACGGTATGATCATGGACGCCTTCGGCGTGGCGGCGGGAAATACCCGTGTATCTTCTGAGGCGCGTGCCGAGGCTGTCCGACTTTTGTCTTTAGCATCGGGAAGCTTTGGTATGGTCAAGGGCCAGATCATTGATATGTTCGGTGAGACCAACGCTTTGACGGAGGAGGAGCTTCTGACGTTGCACAACAATAAGACGGGAGCCCTCATTCGCGTGTCTGCCCAGTTGGGATGTCTGGCGGCAGGATGCCTCCCCGGCAGTCCCGAAATGATAGCGGCCGAAGGTTATGCCAACCGCATCGGCCTTGTGTTCCAGATGATAGACGATATCCTGGACGTGACCTCCACCCCCGAAGCCATGGGTAAATCCGTGGGCAGCGACGCCGCTCACCACAAGAACACCTTCCTGACCTTTCACTCGGTTGAGGAGACCGAGGCCATGGCTGACCGTCTGACCCGCGAGGCAATGACTTTGATTGAGACGTATGAAAATTCTGACCGTTTGTGTGCTTTAGCCGCATTCTTGGCTGTCAGAAAACATTGAAAAAACGGGTAAAAACCAGATGAATGTAATAAAAAATTTAATTTTCAATTTTCCGTTAATATGCGCGGGGGTGGGTTGGTTTGTGGCTCAGATGCTCAAGGTGCTGACGGGCGCCTTCCGTGAGCGGAGCTTTAATCTCATTGACCTCTTCTTCGGTACCGGGGGTATGCCCTCATCTCATACGGCGGCAGTCACTTCTCTTACCGTGGCTTGCGGCTTGTCCGAGGGCTTACGTTCACCCGCCTTTGCCATCTCCTGTCTTCTGACCTTGATCGTCATGCGGGATGCTACGGGTGTGCGGCGTGAGGCGGGAGAGCAGGCCAAGGTGCTGAATCGGATCATGCAGGATCTGTTCACCTCTACCGATCACGACGATATTGACCGTAACCTCAAAGAGCTGGTGGGCCATACCCCTCTCCAGGTCTTCGTTGGCTTCTTGCTCGGCTTGGGCGTCCCCTTCCTCATGGGACTGATCCCTGCCTATGGCATTTTCTTTTGACGCCGTATGAGAGCAGATCAGTATTTGGTATTCACGGGAGCCGCCGAAAGCCGCACCGCCGCCCAAAAGCTTATTGACGCGGGCGTTGTGACTATCGACGGAAAACCAGTCAAAAAAGCCGCTGAGGAGATTAGTGACGGTGACCACCGGGTTTTGGTGGGGGCTATTGAGGAGCTGAAATATGTCAGCCGCGGAGGTCTCAAGCTGGAGGCCGCCCTGAAGGCCTTTCCAAGAGATCTTTCGGGATGCATCGTGGCCGATATAGGCGCCTCCACCGGAGGCTTTACCGACTGTCTCTTATCTTTTGGGGTTGCCCGTGTCTATTGTATTGACTCAGGCCACGGTCAGCTTCATCCCCGCATTGCCGCCGATCCCCGCGTGCGAAACTGCGAGGGGGTCAACGCCCGCCATCTGACGCCTGAAGAGCTCGTGTCCTTCGAGGAAAAGGCCACGCTGGAAAAGGGTGTGGCGGCAGACAAAGCTTTTGCGGGAATTGTGGACGGCGCGGTGATGGACGTATCCTTCATCTCCCAAACCATGATCCACCCCGCCCTTGCCCGTATGATCAGAGACGGCGGTTTTTTGTACACCCTGATCAAGCCCCAGTTTGAGGCAGGTGCCAAGGCACTTGGCAAGGGAGGCGTCGTGAAAAAGGAAGCCGACAGAAAAGCGGCTGTGGACAAGGTAGTTACCGGGGCAGAGGCCTGCGGCTTTGTGCTTTCCGGCATCATTCCGTCCCCCATTCACGGCGGCGACGGCAATATAGAATACATCGCATATTTCATCAAAAAGAACCGAGGTGATTTCGGTGGCTGATTTCAAGAGAATCGGACTCATCACGAATTTTAACATTTACGAAAAAGCAGGCGCGGCTATGACTGTAGCCCAAAGGCTGGCGGAGTACGGCCGTGAGATCCTGGTGGCCTCCTTCAACCGAGAGCGCATACTGCGCATGAATCGGAACAAGGTGCAGTTTACCTTCCTGCCCATGGACGAGGTGTATGCTTCGGCTGATCTTATGGTCGTCCTTGGGGGTGACGGCACCATCCTGGAGACTGCCCGTCGCGCGGCTATCAGAAATACCCCCATTTTGGGCATCAATCTGGGTCGTGTGGGCTACATGGCCGAGCTGGAAATGTCGGAGCTTGATCTGCTGGAGCATCTCTTTTCCGAAAATCCTGATTATACGGTGGAGCACCGCTCCATGCTGCACGTGGAGCTGCTCAACACCAACGGAGAGGTTCGCACCACGGCTTACGGACTCAACGACGCGGTCATTACCAACGGCTCCATCGCCCGTATCGTGGACGTGGAGCTTTCGGAAAACGGTGTTCCCGTTACCACCTGCCGCAGTGACGGACTGATTGTGGCTACCCCTACGGGCTCTACGGCTTATTCCATGTCAGCGGGCGGTCCCGTGGCGGATCCCAGGGTCAAGTGCTTCTGTGTCACGCCCATCTGCCCCCACACCCTCAGCAACAGACCCATTATTTTCCCCGACACGGCAATTCTTGAGATCAAAAACGTGTGCCAACGGGAAAAAATGCTGTTTTTGACGGTGGACGGCCGCACCAACTGTGAGCTTTACCGCGGGGAGACCGTCCGCATTACCAAATCTCCCATGGAGACCTGCCTCATTCGCATCAAGGCATGGGGCTTTTACCATAAGCTTCGCACAAAAATGACCTGAGAATCGTGCGGCCGCATCGTAGCAACGGCCGACAACCCATGAGAAAATACATAAGGAGCGTTGAAGCATCCATGAAAAAGAAACGTCTTGATAAGATCATCGAAATCATTTCGGCTCATGAAGTTGAGACACAGGATGAGCTGATTGCCTATCTCCGAGAGGAGGGCTTTGAGGTGACCCAGGCCACGGTTTCCAGGGACATCCGTGAGCTGAAGCTGACCAAGGTCATGACAGGTCGGGGCAGCTATCGTTATATACTCCCCGAGGTCGGCCATGATGTCAAGGGATTGCACATCAGCCACGCCCTGTCGGATGCCATCGTCCGGGTGGCCTCTGCGGAGAATCTGGTGGTGGTTCACACCTATCCCGGCATGGCACAGGCAGTTGCGCTGGAGGTGGATCACCTGAAGCATCCCGGTATTCTGGGCAGCGTAGCGGGAGACGATACCATTCTCATCGTCACCTCGGATCAGCAGAGCGCCCATATCATCAGCGAGGAGATCAGGGAATTGATCCGCACCCGAACCCGTGAGAAGGGAGACAGATAACATGCTGGTCTCTCTTCACATAGAGAACGTGGCGGTGATCCGTTGCGCGGATATGGATTTTTCCCGTGGCTTTTGCGTTTTGACGGGTGAGACCGGCGCGGGCAAGTCCTTGCTCATCGACAGCATCAACCTGTTGATGGGCGGCCGTGTCAATCGAGAGATCATTCGCACGGGGGAGGATAAGGCCCTCATCAGCGCGCTCTTTTCTCCCGATGAGGCCACACGAAATGCCCTGTCCGCTCTGGGCATCGACACCGAGGATGAGCTGATGCTCCAGCGTACCGTCCGACGGGACGGTAAGTCGGAGGCTCGTATCAACGGCCGTGCCGTGACCGGAGGAATGCTCCGTGAGGTGGGCGAGCTGCTTATCAATATCCATGGTCAAAGCGACAACCAAAAGCTGATGCAGACCGCCGCCCATCGCGTTCTTTTGGACGATTACGCTCAAAACGCCGATGAGCTGGGGCAGTATTCCAAGCTGTACGACCGATGGAAGACCGTGCGGGACGAAATGTCCCGTTTGCGCAGTAACGTGGCGGAACGGCTTCGTCTGAAGGAAATGCTGGAATTTCAGATCAAGGATATTGACGCCGCCAAGCTTCGTCCCGGAGAAGAGGAAAAGCTGACTGAGCGGCGGGACAAGCTGTTGCATTTGGAAAAAATCAACCGGCAGGTATCCCTGGCTTGCCGCGTGCTTTGTGATGGTGAAAAAGCAACCGTGACTACCCTTTGCGATCGTGCCACGGCCGCATTGGAGCAGATCGCTCCTATCATACCCGAGTGTGACGAGCTGATCGAACGCCTCAACTCCATTCGCGCGGAGGCTGAGGATATCGCTGACCGTGTCCGTGAATTCGGAGACGAGGACGTGGAGGATCCCACCGCCGAGCTGGATCGCATTGAGGGAAGACTGGATCTTATCAGCCGCCTGGGAAGAAAATACGGTGACGGTGTCGCGGCCATTCTGACGTTCAGAGATGAGGCCAATGCCCGTCTTCACGAGATCGACATAGCCGACGATCTCATCGAGGATCTTGCCGAGGAGGAAAAGTCGCTGAGCAAGCAGCTGACTGCCGCCGCTGATGAATTGACACAGCTTCGCAAATCAGCCGCGGAGGCCATGTCTGCCGCGGTGCAGGAATCCCTTGCGTTTTTGGATATGCCCAAGGTCAGATTTTCGGTGGCTGTCACACCTGCGGAGGATTTTACCGCGGAGGGCAAAGATCATGTGGAATTTTTGATCGCCACCAATCAGGGAGAGCCGCTGCAACCCATGACTCGCATTGCCTCGGGCGGTGAGTTGTCCCGTATCATGCTGGCACTCCGAAGTGTGTTGAATCTGCGCTACGGCGTGCCGACCACCATTTACGACGAGGTAGACACGGGCATTTCGGGGCGAACCGCACGCAAAGTGGGTATCAAGCTGGCAGGTCTGTCGAAGCATACACAGGTCATCTGTGTGACCCACTCCGCTCAGATTGCCTCCCTGGCAGATGCCCATTACGTGATTGAAAAGCAGGAAACTGCTGATCGGGAGGGTACCTTGCGCGCCGAAACCTCGGTCCATTTGCTTTCCGAAAATGAGCGGGTGGAGGAGATCGCCCGCATCCTGAGCGGTCTTGACGTCACCGATGCCCAACGGATGGCCGCCCGTGAGCTGATGGCGGAAAGGAGTCAACTGTGAGCGCTAAAGCATTACCCAAAACCAACGCTATGCGGATGCTCACCGCCGCAAAAATTCCCTTTGACGTTCTGACCTACGAGGTGGACGAATCCGACCTGTCGGGAACCCATATTGCCCAAGAGGTAGGATTGCCCATGGATATGGTCTTCAAGACCCTGGTGGCCAAGGGAGACAAGACGGGATATATCGTTTTCTGCATCCCCGTAGATAAGGAGATCGACCTGAAGCGCGCCGCCGCCGAAACAGGCAACAAGCGGGTGGAGATGATCCATGTCAAGGAGCTTTTGCCCCTGACGGGCTATATCCGCGGCGGATGCTCCCCCATCGGCATGAAAAAGAAATTTCCCACCTATTTCCACATCTCTGCCGCCACCTTGGAGAAAATCACCGTTAGCGCGGGTGTCCGAGGGGCACAGCTCCTTATGGACAGGGAAGTGCTGGTGGAATTTGTGGACGGTGTGTTGGTAGACGTGGCAGTATGACCGTATAACCCCAAGAAGAAAGTTTCATAAGAAACGAGGTGATCCGCTATGAGCCCCAATTACTACCTGGCCGCCGACGGTGGCGGCAGTAAGGTACAGGCAATTCTGTACGATGAGGACTTCAATATCATCCGCACGGGCAAAATGACGGGCACCAACGTGTTATTCAAGCCCGTTGAGGACGTCAGAACCGAGATGGATAACATGGTGGATGATCTTTTGAAGGGCATCCCGAAACTTGTGTCTGTGGACTTTTGCCTCGTTGGATCCGACGGCTATTTTCAGGATGCGTTGACACGTCGTATGGAGGTGGACGCCTTCCATAGGTACAGCGAGCCCCGCATGGGACTTGCCGCGGCCTTTTGCGAAAGCGGTGTCCTGGCGCTGTCGGGGACAGGTTCGGATGCTTTCGTGGTAAAAGATGGCAAGAGCTTGGCCACGGTGGGCGGCTGGGGACCTCTTTTCGGAGACGAGGGAAGCGGTTATGATATCGGCCTTCGCTCTATTAAGGCAGCCATTTATGCTCACGAAGGTCGAAGGCCTCCTACCCTCATGACCGATATGATCATGGAAAAATTTGGGCTTGACAATCTGTGGCATATCATTTTCCATATGAACAACAACCCCAACGCCCGACATGAGATCGCGTCGGTTGCCGTCATTACGGCCCAAGCGGCGGCCATGGGGGACAAGGTGGCGTTAGACGTTTATCGCCACGCCGCCCATGAGATGGCGCTTCAAGTGATTGCCGTGATACGCAGAGTCGGCGATGTTTGGGATGGTCCCGTGGTCACCATGGGTGGTGCCTGGAAGGGAAGCCCCGTGATGCTCAATGCCTTTGCCGATGAGGTTAAGGCCACTTACCCCGCAGCTGAGATTATCCGTCCCGTGTACGACCCTGTGGTGGGTTGCATCGTCATTCGCGCGCTTGGTGAAGGGCTGACTATGCCGGAAATACGTGAACGCTTGCAGGGTAAATTCGACCCATATTTGTGCAGATGAAGGAGAAATCGCCATGAGTGTGATTCAAGAATATTATGCCCGCCTCTCCGAGATCATGGCGGAGGTCTTTGAGACCGAAGCGGACAACCTGGAAAAGGCAGCGCAAATGCTGGCAATCGCCAACGAGGAGGGACATTCCATCTTTGGCTTTGGATGCAATCATGCAGGGCTCATTACCCTGGAGCTGTTTTATCGCACCGGCGGTATGGTGACGGTCAACCCCATCCGTGCTCCCGGCATGATGCTGGAACTGTCTCCTCCCACCATGACCAGCGAGATGGAGCGCATCCCCGGATACGGAAGGATCATTCTGAACAACGAGCCCTGTAAAGCGGGGGATATTCTCATCATCCACTCGGTCTCGGGCAGAAACGCAGTCACCATTGACATGGCCGAGTGCGCCCGCGAGAAGGGCATGACGGTCATCGTGGTTACCAACATGAATACCGCTACCTCGGTCACCTCCCGCCACCCATCGGGCAAGATGCTCCACGATTTCGCCTCCATCCTCATAGACAACCACGGCGATCACGGCGACGCTACCATTCAACTGGACGGCTTTGAGCAAAAGCTGGCGTCCTCCTCCACCGTGGTGGGAGCGGCTATTTTGAATGCGGTCACCGCCCGCGCCTCCGAGATCCTTTGGGAAAAGGGCATCAAGCCCCCTGTGTTCATGAGCGGCAACATTGACGGCGGCGACGCATACAATAAGGCGGTCATCGCTGAGCATAAGGATAACATTTTTTACATGAAATAAGGAGAAATACCATGCTGATAGATCGTTACCATGAAGCCGTAGACAACCTTCTCAAAACTGTTCGTGAAACCCAGAGAGACGCCATTATCAAGGCAGGCACCCTTGTCGCTGACGCTGTGGAGCACGGCCATAAGATCTACCTTGGACACATCGTACACGGCATTGAGATGGATCTCATTTACCGCGGCGGCGGGCCTATCTTCTATAAGGAGTACAAGCCCGGAGAGACCGAGCTGAAGGAGGGAGATGTGCTGTTTGTTTCCTCCGTGTCGGGACGTACCAAATCCGTGGTGGATCTGGCTTGGGACTGTATGCAGAAGGGCATCAAGGTCATTGCCCTTACCTCCATGACCTACGCGACCCAAGTGGATCCCGTTCATGAGTCGGGGAAGAAGCTCTACGAGTTCGTGGATCTTGTCCTGGACAACTGTGCCCCCGCCGCCGAAGCCATGCTGGAGGTGGATGGGATCGAGGCATACTTTGCCGCCGCTTCGGGTATCGCGTCCGACTACATCATGTGGAGTCTGACCTCAGTATGTGTGGAAAAGATGCTCCGTGACGGCTTCACGCCCGGAATCCTCAAATCCGCCAATTTCCCGGGCGGCAACGACTACAATAAGACGGTCATCGAGCCTCATTACGATGAATTTGGCTGGTAAAAAGCTTATGCCTCACACAAGATTTTGTGTGGGGCATAAATGTTTAGAGATGCCCATTTACAAAGGGTACCTCTAAAAAATGTCACAAAACGAAAAAATGTTGTAAGATTAAGAGTGTAATGGGATCTATATAGGGTGAAAGACATTTGGAAGGAGGCTTGATCATGGAGGATCATGAGATCATAGATCTTTATTTTGCCAGAAACGAACAGGCAATTATGGAAACGGACAAGCGATACGGTGCGGCTTGTATGCGGGTATCGTTGAATATTCTGAATAGCCGTCTTGACGCGGAGGAATGTGTCAGCGACACCTATCTTCGGGTGTGGAACAGCATTCCGCCCCAGCGTCCCACCTATTTCAGGGCCTTTGTTTTGCGGATTGCCCGAAACCTTTCTCTGCAACGCTTCAGAAATCTGCACAGACAACGGAGAAATCGGGATCTTGAGCTGGCGCTGGAGGAGCTGGAGACCTGTATTGTCGCGCCCGAGGACAGATCCGCGGAGCTTGCTGAGCACATATCGGATTTTCTGGAGATGCAAACCAAGGAGGACAGGCTTTTGTTCATGGGACGGTATTTTCATGGATGCTCGGTGCAGGAGCTGGCAGAAAAATGTGGCATGAGTGCCAACAACGCATCGGTACGGCTGCACAGAATCCGAGAAAAGCTACGGGTGTTTTTATCTGAAAGGGGGTATGATGTATGAGAGGAATCACGGCTTTTACCTGCATGAGTGATCTGCGGGATCACTTGATCGAGGAGTCCCTTGCCTTGTTTGATACGCCAAAGGCGGCTTTCAGAAAAAAACAAGCCTTCTCTCGCTTCATGAACAGCGGATGGGCCGCGGCGATCATTTGCTTGTTCGTGGGGGCGGGTGTGCTTTTCGGTGTGCTTTGGGCAGGACGTCAGTCCCCCGGACCTACCCCGGCGGTTTCGGGGGAGGGGCAGGATTCCCATGAGGATCAGCAAGAGGAAAGTGAGGCGCTTCTGCTGCCCGACGAGACCGAAGACGAGGGGACGACGGATGTGTCTGCCGAAGAGGTCAGCACCGATGCCGAACCCGAAACAGAAGCTGCGACCGAAGCCGAGAGCGACGCGGAAACCGAGACCCAAGCCCCCATTGTTGTGGACGGCTCTTTGGGACTTGGGTATCAATCCAACGGTGACGGTACCTGCGTCGTCAGCGGCTTAAATCATTGTACGGATACCCACGTTGTGATCCCCACCGTGTCACCGGCGGGCGACAGAGTGATCGGGATCGGCGGGGGTGCTTTTCGGGAAACTGATATCGAGGAAGTCGTCATACACGGGGGTGTGGCGGAGATCGGCAGGATGGCCTTTTACGACTGCGATCAATTGTCCGCGGTCAGCCTGTCCCCCGGAGTTGTGGAGATTTCGGAATTCGCTTTCTGGGGATGCGACGCCTTGCGGGAAATCATCCTCCCCGACACGGTGACCACCCTGGGACAAATGGTCTTTGCCTACAGTAAGAGTCTTGAGCGGGTGAACATCCCTTCGGGTGTCCATACCGTCAGATATCAGATGTTTGTGGATTGCGTCAAGCTGTCTGAGGTGACGCTGTCCGAAGGCCTTGTGAAAATTGACGATTTGGCCTTTAGCGGCTGCCGAAGTCTGGTCTCCCTTGATATTCCCGAAAGCGTGGATACCTTCGGTGCTGCCGTGTTTATGAAATGCACAAGCTTGAAGGATATCCGCCTGCCCTCAGAGATGCGAAGCTGGGGAGAATCCGTATTTACCATATGCACCAGCCTTGAAAGAATAGAGATCCCGCAGGGATTGAAAAGAGTGAGTCGATACGCGTTTCAGGCCTGCGACAACCTGACGGAGGTGGTGATTCCCGAGGGCGTGACCCTTCTTGGGGAATTTGCCCTTGACCTTTGTCCGCGGCTGACCACCGTAAAGCTCCCCGAGAGCCTTCAAACCGTTGAAGAATTCGCGTTCCTGGATTGCCCGGAGCTGACAGAGCTGTCTTACGCCGGAACGGTGGAGGAATGGGCGAAGGTGAAGGTGATCATATCCGACTGGAAAACGGATGCGCTGAATCACCTGACGGTGGTTTGCAGCAACGGAGTTGTTCTTCCCTCGGGCATCATCCCCGATGAAACCACCGACACCTGGGATGGCAGTATCGCCACCGCCTTTGCCGGCGGTCAAGGGACGAAGGAGAATCCCTATATCATCAAAACGGGCGCGCAGCTTGCCTATCTTGCCAAGCAGGTCAACGCAGGTCAGAGCTACAACAATAAAAGCTTCTTGTTGGAAAACGACATTGACCTGAACGGTATCTCATGGACGCCCATTGGTACGTATACGAAATTCTTGCAGGGCAATTTTGACGGCGGCGGTCATCGTATCAGCGGACTTTCCGTCAGGACAGCCGTGGTCAGCGACGACGTTGCCTGCGCGGGACTTTTCGGATTTGCGGCTGACTGCACCATCAGGAATCTTGAGCTGGTGTCACCTGTCGTTGAGATCAATTTGGAAAACAAAGCGTCTTACGCCTATATTGGCGCCTTGTGTGGCGGGTATCAATGCCCTAACGTAGAGAAGGAGTCCTATATAGAAAACTGCCGTGTGACCGATGGAAAAATTACGGTGCAGAAGGGAAATACCGCACACGTGGGCGGTATGATCGGGTACGTGATCTCTCATGACGGCTGCGACATTCTGCTGGAAAATCTGGAAAGCCACGCCACCATGAAGGTGACCGACACCACCAAGGCCCATACGGGCGGTCTCGCGGGGTATCTGTATGCCTATAAGAGCGGTCGCATTGAGGTGAAGAATTTCTGCGGCTATACCACCGCGTCCACCATTCGGAACGGTACGCAATACGTGGGTACCATCGGTGCCATCGCCGCTCCCGACGGACGGATGACCCTCAGAAGCGGTTACGGCTCCGTTACCGTCAATGGGGAGTTGCTTACCTCCAATAGCTATAAGAATGACGGGTATGCCATAGTGGGTCTGATCTACGACGGCGCTACCCCAAAACGCTATTATTTCTACGATCTCTTCGGCCGACTGACGGCGCAGAATAAAAATATGACTGACCTGTATTTCTGTTATGAGCCCGTGGAAAGCGGGGTTGACCATCTCTCCGCATACCCCAAAGAGGGGGTGCTGGATGAGCAGGTGTGGGATCTGTCCGATCCCAAGAAGCCGACGCTGAAATTCTCTTGGTAAACGTAATGCCCACCGCATTTTTTGTGCGGTGGGCATATTTTTTGCCCCTGGGCACAAAATGTGTTGAAAAATGTCGGAAAAATGCTATAATGGTGATAGAAATCTCCAAAAATAACGAGCTGTAGTTTTAGAGAGAAGCAACAAGCTTGGCTTGTGAAAGGAGGATGTATGACAAAGAAGGATGAAAGACAGTACGAGCCCCTTGGTGAAAAGCGACACGCCAGCGACGAAACGATTGTGGAACTTTACTGGCAAAGAGATGAAAGCGCCATTCAGTTGACAGATGAAAAATACGGGAAATATCTCTTCACGATTGGCTATAATATTCTTCGTGACAGACTTGATTGTGAGGAATGTCTCAACGATACCTACTTAGGCACCTGGAACGCGATCCCGCCGTCTAAACCTAATCCCTTGCAGGTTTTTGTGTCCAAGATCATGAGAAATACGGCTGTTGACAGGCTTCGCAGTCGCATAACGCAAAAAAGGATTCCGTCAGAGATGCTGATCTCCTTGGAGGAATTGGACGAATGCCTATCCTGTGCGCCTACGCCCGCCGAGGAATATGATATGAGGGAGCTTGCAAGCATCCTGAACGGTTATTTGCGCGCGCTTTCCGCAAGGCAGGAATTTGTCTTTGTTTGCCGCTACTATTACGCGGACACGATTGAGAGCATTGCCAGAATGCTGGACGTGGGCGAGGCGACGGTCTATCGTGATTTGAAAGCAATACGCGGCGGACTGAAAAAATGTCTTGAAAAGGAGGGCTTTGACATATGAGGCATGAGGAAAAATTGGCGTTGCTCTCGGAAATTGATGAAAAGATCATTGATCGCAATACCAAAAAGCGAAATGATTTATGGTACAAGACTTTACACACATCACGGAAAGCCGCTCGCGGAAAAAACATGGCGATTGTTTTGCTGTCGGCGGCTCTGACGCTTACCCTGCTGATGTTTGGCGGACTCCTTATACTGCACGTGTCGGAGGATCCCGTGCTTCCTCCTATATCCACCGATACCTCTGTGCCGGAGGATTCGTCTGTATCCACCGATACCTCTGTGCCGGAGGATTCGTCTGTATCCACCGATGCTTTCACTTCTGAAAATCAATCCACGCCTGACGAATCTATGGCGCCTGACGAGCCGCCCGTGCCCACCGAAGGTATTTACTCTATTGAGCGGACGTCCTTGATCGGTGATACGGCGGTGTATACCATTACCTATGGAAACGGTACCGTAGCCACCTTGGATATAACCGATCAATCCCCTGATGGCAGCGGTGCCGGGATCGCAGACGTTACGTTTGACGAAAATAACAATATATACCTGAGCCTTGCCACAGGTAAGCTTCTGAATATGGGGCAAGCCGTGGGGCAAGCCTTGGAAACACCTACGCTTCGCCAAAATTACGGCTTCATGACCCTTTCCGTCAATAACGTTACCTCATTGGCAAACAGTGAAGATACTGTGGCTGTATCGGGGGTATCGGTAGATGAGGACGAAAATATGTCTTATCACCTGAATAACGGCAAGCATCTGGCGTTGGGTAAGGTGCATGAAAAGGGCGAGGGAGACGAAGACGGCTCCATGTCCATGGCCTGCATCAACGAAAGCGGTGAGCTTGTGCTGGGCTTTGCCTCCGGCGAGACGGTCAATCTCGGTCGCGTGGTGGGCAGAGACGGCAAGGACGGCGTGGGAATCGCGGGCATCAACCTGTCCCCCGAAGGGGATCTGTCCGTGACCCTGACCAACGGCACCGTGCTGAATCTGGGTAACATCAAGGGCATCGGCATTGCCGAATCCAAGATCAACGACGCGGGCGAGCTGGTGCTGACCTACACCGACGGCAACAGCGTCAACCTCGGTCGCGTGGTTGGCGAGAAGGGCGAGGACGGCGTTGGTATTGCCAGCATCAACATCAATGACGCGGGGGAGCTGACCATCATCCTCACCGACGGTACAAGTCTCAACCTTGGTGTCATCAAGGGACAGGATGGCAAATCCGCCTACGAGCTGTATAAGGAAAAGTACGGCTACGAGGGAACAGAAGAAGAATGGCTCTTCGATCTGGTCAACGGCAATCTGGCAACCAAGATCAAATATCCCGTGACCTTCGACTCCGCAGGCGGCAGCGAGGTGCCTACCCAAGAAATTGAAGAGGGCGGCAAGGTGATGGAGCCCGAGCCGCCGACGAGAGCGGGATATACCTTCCTTGGGTGGTACTACGGTGAGGAGCTTTGGAGCTTTGCGGGATACTCGGTCACTGAGGCCATCACCCTGACGGCAAAGTGGGAGACCGTGACGTATCCGGTCACCTGCCATCCTGTGTGGCTGAACTATCTGGACGAAAGTACGACCATGCCGACCTCATACACGATAGAAGACACACTCCGCATTCCGGACTTGACCCTGGATGGATTCGTCGGATGGAAATATGAGGGACAGGACATTCCTCAAAAGGGGATGGTCTTCCCCGCAGGCAGTATAGCACAGAACATTGATCTGCAACCCATCGTAGAGCAGCCTATTACCTTTGACATTCTTCCCGTGGACACAGGAGCATGGCTATCAGATTTTGATGTGTGGGGTTATAGCACGCTGATCACGCAAGAGCCTGATGCCAATGTGTATGCTGTCGCTGACGGAACTATACTTGCCATTGAAGAATCACGAGACCTTTCATCCGCCTACGGTCGGGGGGCTGTATTTAGTCAGCTCTTGCTGGGGGTCAACGATAATTCCACTATCATCTACTATAATTTTCTCTCCGGCGATCTGCCCGAGCATATATATGTGGGTGCAGAGGTTTCCAAGGGAGATGTCATAGGTCAAGTCATGGGTGGTTGGGAAAGAGATCGTTACGCAACCTTTGAGGAATTTGAAAAGGCATTCGAATCCGGTAGCAGCGACGGCTATTGGTATCTATGGGATTACGGCTGCTTAGTCAGCGTATTTACCGATTTTTCATCCCCATTGCCTGAAAAACTGTTTACAACCAATTCCCAACAACCGGAAATTTTGGCAGGTCTGTTCATACGGGACTATGATGCCGTAAATGTGGGCCTTTGGGCGTATCTGACCCCCGAAGCAGCCCAACAGCTATCCGCCGGCACAGCCGATGAAATACTCGGACGTTCTGATTGGCAACTACCATGATACAGCACCACCCTCCCCTCGCGGGAGGGTGTCTTTTCATGCAAACGATTCCCACACTTCTCGTATTTTTTGAAAATAGGACTTGCAAAATCCCAAAATCTATGATATAATATATCAGTTAAAGACTTTTCGCCGAAAAAACGGCACAACATAATCCCGAAAGGACTGAAATTTTTATGATGATGAAGATCAAAGCACAGCTTGCGGAGGCCATTCTCGGCGGCGTGCTGTCCATCGCCCCCGACTGCGGCATGGACGCGGAAGGTGTGCAGAACCTTCTGGAATATCCCCCCGATCCCGCCATGGGCGATATCGCCCTGCCTTGCTTCAAGCTGGCCAAGATCCTGCGTCGCTCCCCCGTGCAGATCGCCGCGACCCTCGCCCCCCTGGTGGCAGGTGATTGCATCGAGCGCGCCGAGGCGGTCAACGGTTATTTGAATATCTATCTCTCGGGCGAGTATTTGGCCAACGCCCTCATCCCCGAGATCCTCGAAAAGAAGGAGAGTTACGGCGCGCCCGACTTTGGCAAGGGCAAAACCGTTGTGCTGGACTATTCCTCCCCCAATGTGGCCAAGCCCTTCCATATCGGACACCTGGGTACCACCGTCATTGGCCATTCGCTCAAGAGACTCCATGAGTTTGCGGGCTACAAGTGCGTGGGCATCAACTACCTGGGCGACTGGGGCACCCAGTTCGGTAAGCTCATTCTGGCCTACCGTTTGTGGGGCAGCAAGGAGCAGATCGAGGAGGGCGGCATTGACGAGCTGGTGAAGCTCTACGTCAAGATCAATAACGCCATCTCGGGTAACGAAGAGCAGGGCATCGCCCCCAACAAGGAGTACGCCGATCAGGCCCGCGCCGAGTTCCACAAGATGGAGCTGGGTGACGAGGAGAACCTGGCTCTGTGGAAGTGGTTCATCAAGATCAGTCTGGACGAGTACGAGAAGACCTACAAGCAGCTGGGCATCACCTTTGACAGCTACCTCGGTGAGTCTTTCTACACCGACAAGATGCCCGCCCAGGTGGAGAAGCTCCGCGAGATGGGCCTTCTCAAGATCGACGATGGCGCGTCCATCGTTGACCTGGAGCAGTACGGTATGCCCCCCTGCCTGATCCTCAAGCGGGATGGTTCCACCCTGTACCCCACCCGTGACATTGCCGCCGCAGTCTACCGTAAGGGCGAGTACAACTTCGACAAGTGTATCTACGTCACCTCCAATCAGCAGATCCTCCACTTCCAGCAGTGGTTCAAGGTGGTGGAGCTGATGGGCTACGATTGGTACGAGGGCTTGGTTCACGTGCCCTACGGTACGGTTTCGGTCAACGGCGCAAAGCTGGCCACCAGAACGGGTAACGTGGTGCTTCTGAAGGATCTGTTCGCCGCCGCCATTGAGAAGGTGACCGAGATCATGGAAGAGAAGAACCCCGCTCTCAAGGGCAGGGAAGATATTGCCGAGGCCGTGGGCGTGGGCGCCATCGTGTTCTACTATCTGTCCAATAACCGTATCAAGGACATCAACTTCAACATGGAGGACGCCCTGTCTTTCGACGGCAACACGGGTCCCTACGTCCAGTACACCTACGCCCGCGCTTGCTCCATTCTGGAAAAGGCCGGTGACGAGACGCTCAAGGCCGTGGACAGCGTGACCATCACCACCCCCCAGGAGCGCGCCCTGTGCATCGTTCTGTCCCAGTATGAAGAGAAGGTACGCATGGCCATCCGTGACTATGAGCCTTCGGTTGTCACCCGTTACATCCTGGACGTGGCCACCGCCTTCAACCGCTTCTATCACGAATGCTCCATCTTTGGCGCCGAGGATCCCGCCGTCAAGGCATCGAGACTCGCCCTGACCGAGGCTACCAAGCACGTGCTGGGGAGCGCCTTTGGGCTCATCTGTCTCAGAAAGACCGAGAAGATCTGATTTCATAAACGGGCGAACACAGTTCGCCCCTACAGTATCATTTTTGTTTAAATTATTCCGTAGGGGCGGATTCCATATCCGCCCGAAATCGACGTGAGCATATGAAATGCTCCCCACAAAAAGTTTCCGTAGGGGCGGATTCCATATCCGTCCGAAATCGACGTGAGCATATGAAATGCTCCCCTACAAAAAAGTCTCCGTAGGGGCGGATTCCATATCCACCCGAAATCGACGGGAGCATATGAAATGCTCCCCTACAAAAAGTTTCCGTAGGGGCGGATTCCATATCCGCCCGAAACCGACGGGAGCATATGAAATGCTCCCCACAAAAAGTTTCCGTAGGGGCGGATTCCATATCTGCCCGAAACCGATGGGAGCATATGAAATGCTCCCCACAAAAAGTTTCCGTAGGGGCGGATTCCATATCCGCCCGAAACCGACGGGAGCATATGAAATGCTCCCCACAAAAAGTTTCCGTAGGGACGGATTCCATATCCGCCCGAAACCGACGGGAGCATATGAAATGCTCCCCACAAAAAGTTTCCGTAGGGACGGATTCCATATCCGCCCGAAATCGACGTGAGCATATGAAATGCTCCCCTACAAAAAAGTCTCCGTAGGGGCGAACTGTGTTCGCCCGTAACCAATGAAAATAATTAATTTGAGAGGTATATATCATGTCCGGACATAGCAAATGGGCTAACATCAAGCACAAGAAAGAAAAGACCGACAAGGCGAGAGCCAAGATCTTTACCAAGATCGGCAAGGAGCTGACCATCGCCGTCAAGGAGGGCGGTCCCGACCCCGCCTCCAACTCCAAGCTTCGTGATCTCATCCAGAAGGCCAAGGCTAACAACGTGCCCAACGAGAACATCGAGCGCACCATCAAGAAGGCCGATGGCACCAAGGGCGAGAGCTTTGAGGAGATCACCTACGAGGGCTACGGTCCCGCAGGCGTGGCCGTCATCGTGGTCACCTCCACCGACAACAGAAACCGTACCGCGGGCAACGTCCGTTCCTACTTCTCCAAGTACCACGGCAACATGGGTACCTCGGGCTGCGTGAGCTTCATGTTCGAGGACAAGGGTATGATCGTTATCAACGACGAGGACGGCGACTACGAGGAGGATACCCTCATGGAGCAGGCTTTGGAGGCAGGCGCTGAAGACTTCGCCGCCACCGAGGGCATCTACGAGATCACCACCGATCCCGCCGACGTATACGCTGTGGCAGATGCACTCAAGGAGCTGAAGTATAACATTAACTCTGCCGAGGTAACAAAGCTCCCCTCGACCTACGTTGAGCTGACCTCCGACGATGACATCAAGTTCATGGGTCTCCTTCTGGATATGCTGGAAGAAGACGAGGACGTGCTGGACGTTTACCACAACTGGGAGAACTGCGACAGATAAGTCGTGCTCATACTGCGAGAGATAAGGAGATCGGAAAGATATGAAGCTGGGTATCGTCGGATTGCCTAACGTAGGTAAGTCCACTCTGTTCAACGCCCTGACCAACGCGGGCGCTGAGTCTGCCAACTATCCCTTCTGCACCATCGAGCCCAACGTGGGCGTGGTGGTGGTTCCCGACAAGCGCATGGACAAGCTGGCCGAGATGTACAACCCTGAGAAGTACACACCCGCCATCATTGAGTTCGTGGACATTGCGGGTCTTGTCAAGGGCGCCGCCCAGGGCGAAGGTCTGGGTAATAAATTCCTGTCCCACATCCGCGAGGTGGATGCTATCATCCACGTCGTCCGTTGCTTTGAGGACGCCAATATTGTTCACGTAGACGGCAAGGTAGATCCCCTCCGAGACGTGGATACCATCACGATGGAGCTCATCTTCTCCGACATGGAGATGCTGGAGCGCCGTCTCAACAACAGCCGCAAGGCGCTGAAGGGTGACAAGGCTTATGCAGCCGAGATCGCTGTTTTTGAGCGCGTCATGGCCGCTCTGGAGGAGGGGAGATCTGCCCGTACCGTGGAGTTGACTGACGACGAGCTGGCTTACTTCAAGGAGACGCCTCTCCTCACCATGAAACCCATCATTTACGTGGCTAATGTCAGCGAGGACGAGGCCTCGGGTGATGTCAGCGGTAACGCAGGCTTCGCTGCCCTTAAGGCGCGTGCCGATGAGGAAAAGGCTGAGGTCATTCCCGTGTGCGCCCAGATCGAGGCTGAGATTGCTCAGCTTGACGGCGAGGACAAGGAAATGTTCCTCGCTGACATGGGCATTGCCGAGTCGGGTCTGGACAGACTCATCCACGCCTCCTACTCTCTCCTGGGTCTCATCAGCTATCTGACCGCAGGACCCAAGGAGGTGCGCGCCTGGACCATCACCCGCGGTACCAAAGCGCCTCAGGCCGCCGGTAAGATCCACTCCGACTTTGAACGCGGCTTCATCCGTGCTGAGGTGGTGGCTTACGACGATCTCATGCGTCTCGGCACCATGAACGCCGCCAAGGAAGCGGGTCTGGTTCGCTCCGAGGGCAAGGAGTATGTGATGCAGGACGGCGATATCGTGTTGTTCCGCTTCAACGTGTAAGAGGTTTTCCATGAGAATGCGCAAAAAGAAGCACGGCGCCGAGCGTATTGAGGCTTGCGCGGCGTGGTTGATTAGGGATACGTCATTGCTTTCCTCCCTGGGCGCTGATGATCAAAGGATCTTTGCCGAGAACCGCCCCGTGCACATGGAGATCGGTTGCGGCAAGGGCAACTTTGCCGTGGGCATGGCCGCCCTTCATCCCGAGTGGAATTTTATCGCCATGGAAAGAGTGGCCGACGTGGCTTGCTGTGCCTTGGAAAAGGCCAAGGCAACCGCTGAAGATCGCCCTGGGGACAATCTGCGGGTGCTCATCGGCAATGCTGAACACCTGGCTGAGTGGGTGAGACCCCACAGTGTTTCCCGCATTTATCTGAATTTCTCGGATCCCTGGCCCAAGTCGGGATATGCCAAACGTCGATTGACCCACAGGGGCTTTTTAGCGCTTTATAAAAACGTCCTTGTAGAAGGTGGCGAGCTCTACCTTAAAACCGACAACGAGGGACTGTTTGATTTCAGTCTGGAGGAGTTTGAGGCCATGGGTCTGACCCTTTTGTTCTCCTCCCGCGATTTCCACAAAACGCCCGAAGCAGAGGGCAACATCATGACTGAGTACGAGGCCAATTTCTCGTCCCAGGGGATGCCCATTTACTGTGCGAGGGTGAAGTTCTGACAGAGATACAAGATATAAGATACGAGATACAAGATATGACGCGATGGGTTATATCGCGTGTCTCGTATTTTGCTAAATTGCAGTTTATCGGTGAGATACAAGTTACAAGATACAAAGATACAAGATATGTAAAAACCCTTACGGTGACTCCAGTTTCTATATCTTGTATCTTGTATCTCCGTATCTTGTATCTCTTCGATAAACCCAAATTTTAAACCAAGGAGGCTCACCATGTTCTATCTCTACGTCCCCTACCACGGCCCTTCCTCCCGCCTCCCCGAGGCCTATGCCGATCTGACTGCCGCCAAGGCCGCCGCTGACGGGAAGGCCGTCTACGGCTACTGCGTCTGCGACGAGGACGGTGAGGGTCTTTACTCCCCCGTCGGCTCCTTCACCGCCTCCCACATCTTGTGGCACGCCAAGGACGTGGCCGACTATATGCGGATCCATGAGTACACCTACGGTGACGCGGATCAGAATCCCGCTCTGGACAAATACTCCGAGAATCCCGAAAAGAAGACCTCCTGCGACCGCTTCTGCGGGTGGGTGCTCTGTGAGGCGGGGTACGTGGCTCATCAGCCGAAGACCAAGGGTCTGCCCCTGTACTTCTCCCCCAATCTGGAGGAGTTTTTGGTCAAGTACGGCTTTACCCGTATCAATGACGCCGCCGACCTGCGTCCCGGTGACGTGGTTTTCGAGGGTGATTCCCGCCATTTCGGCCCGACCTTCCCCGATCAGTTCCGCGACTTTCCCCGCCATGTTTTCATCCACGCGGGACCTGCTGAGGACGGCCTGTTCTACCGATACGATTCGGGTTCGGATCAGCGCATCCAGTCGGTTCAGCCCATGATCGAGCGGCTCATTAAGCCCGAGCAGAACCGGTATTTCCGCTTCGCCTACCGTGCGCCTGCTTTGGAGGAGGTCACTCACATCAGTGCCCATGTCCTCTGCACCAATAACCGTGACGCCCTGGAGAAGAGTGACCGTTGCGGTTGCTTCTATTGCGAGAGGATTTACGATCCCAAAGAGATCAAGGACTGGACCGACTTTGGTCAGACAGCCATGTGTGGCCATTGCGGGGTCGATTCGGTGATCCCTGAGACCGATGAGTATCCCCTGACTCCCGAATTTTTGAAGAAAATGCGGGATTATTGGTTTTGATGAAGCCTGCTTTGGCGCAGGGAATGTATTCGAATCATAAAGTAGATTCGCGCCGCCTCAGGGTGGAGGAATGGAGATGTATATGAATCAAAATATCAACGATACCGAGATGCAAACCAATAAAAAAGGAAAGAGACCCTTTTCTGTGGCTGACATCGTCGTGGTAGCGGTGATTGTGGTGCTGGTTCTGCTTTTGCTCTTCATGGGCAGGCGAACCTGTAGCGTTACTCTGCCGTCGGATATCAGCGACGGTGCCGAATGGGCTGAGCTGTGGAACGACGGACAAGTGGTTAAGCTGACAGATGAGGGCTATACCTCCGAAACCGAGTATACCTTCAAGTATAAGGCAGGGAAGACCAAATCTACCGTAACCGTGGTGTATGTTTATCTGGACAAGGATACGGGTGACGAGATGGATGAGCGGATCGCCTATACGTTTACCACCGATGCCTTTGGATTTATCACTGCCCAGCAGGCGGGTGTACCCGGGGAGCAGAATACGCAGACAGTCGCAGACACCGAAGTAACTGAATAGTGGACCACCGCTGAGGATATACTGTCAGGTATGCTTCAGCGGTGTTTTGATATGGGGATGGTGAGCAGATAAATTGTTGCTTACGGTTTTCTGAGCAACATGGTCGTAGGGGCGAACTGTGTTCGCCCGTAATAAAAAGTATATTGATAAGCAAAGGCTTTTGGGGAACGGCGGGCGAACGCAGTTCGCCCCTACGGGTTCATAGTAAGCCCACGCTAAACAACAATTTTGTTGACCAACTCTCCATCGTGGTATGTGGTACGCATAGGATGCACTACCCCGAGCCAGAGCCCCACCGCAGGTGGTAAAAACAGGGCATCTCTAAAAACTCATCGCACGCCGATATGACGGTGCTTTTTCCGTCATACGTCACAAAATTCTTTCGCATAGGGCCAACTATGCGTGCAGATTTTTGTTTAGTCTGACGAAAAAATCCCTCGCATCTCGCCGCACGCTGAGTATTTAGAGATGCCCAACAATTTATGGTTGACTGCACTCATACCAAAAGTCTATTGAAATCTTCCCCCAAGCCCTTGACGAATCTCTTGTTATCTGTTAAAATATACAATGAAGAATTATGCGTGATCGGAGGTGATCGTATTGAGCCGCTATAGCCGTCTTTTGTCCAATACCCTGGTTTTTACGGTGGGGAAGCTTCTGTCCAAGCTCCTTGTGTTCTTTATGATCGGCCTCTATACCGCCTGTCTTTCTCCGGAGGAGTACAGTACCGCAGAGCTGATCGCCAATATGGCGAACCTGCTGATTCCCTTGGCTTGCCTTGGTATCAGCGAGGGTATCTTTCGTTCTGCCGCCGCCTCGTCGGGAGACAAGGAAGCCTACTTTACCAATGGTCTCATGGTTTACGGCCTTGGTTCGGCGGTCTTTCTTCTGCTGTCACCTTTGATGAGCCTGATCCCCTTTTTCGTAGATTCGGCATGGTTGATCGCAGGCTATGTGGTGGTCGCCAATCTTCACTCTGTCGTGTCGCAATATCTTTGTGCCGTTGGACGCACCAAGCTCTTTGCGGGGCAGGGCATTCTTAACACCGCTTTGGTCATCGGCTTTAATATCCTATTTCTTCCGGTTCTGGATTTCGGTGTGACGGGCTACGTCCTCTCTACCATTCTGGCAGACCTGACCACCACGGTGTTTTTGATTATGTATACCCGTCTGTGGCGCGCCGTCAAGCCGAGAAGCATCTCGAAGCAAACCATCCGCGACATGCTGAGGTTCTGTCTTCCCTTGGTGCCTACCACCATCTTTTGGTGGATCACCGGAGTGTCAGACCGCTATATGGTGGCCTGGATGTGCTCGGATCAGCTTAACGGTCTGTATACCGTGGCCTACAAGATCCCCAATCTGCTCATTTATGCCGTCAGTATATTCGACAGCGCTTGGAAGCTGTCGGTGTCTGCTGAGGAAGATCCCGACGCCTGCAAGGATTTCTATTCCCGTGTTTGGAGAGTTTACACTACCGTGGCTTTCCTGGGCGGCGGCGCTTTGATGCTCTGCGCACGTCTGTTTGCGGGTATTCTGTTCGCTGATGATTATCAGAATGCGTGGATCTATATTCCCGTTCTGACCTTGGCTACCGTATTTACCGCCCTCTGCACCTTCCTGGGATCTGTATATTTTACCAGTAAAAAAACCATATGGTCCATGGTCACGGCTTTGGTGGGTGCGGGCTTGAACGTGGTTCTAAACCTTTGGCTGATCCCCGTGTGGGATGCCATGGGCGCTTCCATCGCTACCTTTGCAAGCTATTTTGTTGTCTGTATCCTTCGCTTGATCACCACTCGCCGTCTGATCTCCTTCAAGCAGGAATGGGGCAGGGGATTTATCAACACCCTTCTTTTGGGCGTCTTGACGATTGTGATGACTCTGTCGGAATACGATCCGACTCGCATTCCCCTGATGTACGGCATGGCAGGCGGTGTTTTTGCCTTGATTTTGCTGTTTAACCTGCGGCCCGTCATGGAACTTTTGAAGGATGTCGGGCGGATGATCAAAGGAAAATAAATTGTTGTTTACCACCTGCGGTGGGGGCAGCCGTGCCGCGGCCAATGTTCGGGGGAGTACATCCCGTGCCATAGGCATCCCGCGAGGGGCGGTACAACGATAAATTGTTGTTTGCGTGGGCTTACTATGAACCCGTAGGGGCGAACTGCGTTCGCCCGCCGTTCCCCAAAAGCCTTTGCTTATCAATATACTTTTTATTGCGGGCGAACACAGTTCGCCCCTACGGCCATGTTGGTCATACGCCCGTAAACAACAATTTAACTGACCAACTCTCCATCGTGGTATGTGGTACGCATAGGATGCACTACCCCGAGCCAGAGCCCCACCGCAGGTGGTAAACAACAATTTACCATACTATCTATAAAATCACAACCGAAAGGACTCCCACTATGAGTTTTTCCGAGAAAACCATAAGAACCCTTGAATTTGATAAGATCTGCGCCATGCTGGAAAGCTGCACCCACACCGAGGGGGCGGCCTCTTTGGCACGGGCACTCCGTCCTACCGATGATCCCGTGGTCGTTCGGAGACGACTGCAAAGAACAACCGATGCCAGACGGCTGGCTGACGCTAAGGGCGCACCCTCCTTTGGGCGCGTCAAGGATGTGTCTGCTGCTTGTGAGAGGGCAGAGAAGGGGGCAGTCCTCTCCATGCGTGAGCTTTTGGACGTGGCCGCGGTTCTGCGTACCACCCGCATTTTGGTGGACTATCACACGGGCAATCACCCCTTTGATACGGTTCTGGATGAGCTTTTCGACCGTCTGCTCCCCGATCGCAAGCTGGAGGAGCGCATCACCCGTGCCATTCCTGCGGAGGACATGATTGCGGACGAGGCGTCACCCCTACTGGCAGATATCCGCCGCAAGATCAGAAATGAAAACGCCAAGATCAAGGAAACTCTCCAGCGGTTGATTTCGGGTCACGCCAAATATCTGCAGGAGAATATCGTCACCATGCGCGGCGGCCGCTACGTCATTCCCGTCAAGGCGGAATGTAAGGCCGATGTCAAGGGCTTGATCCACGATACCTCTGCCACCGGTGCTACCATTTTTATCGAGCCCATGGCCGTAGTGGATGCCAACAACGAAATTCGTATGCTCCAGACCAAGGAGGAGCGGGAGATCGAACGCATCCTGGCGGAGCTGTCTTCGCTGGTAGCCGCTTCTGCCGACGCTATTTGGCTCAACTACAGAAACATCAACGAGCTGGCCTTCATTTTTGCCTGCGGTGAGTTGTCCTCCCGTATGGACGGTGTTGCCCCCACCATCTCCTCAGATCGCCGTGTGTCCCTCGTCAAGGCGCGCCATCCCCTCATTGATAAAACCAAGGTCGTTCCCATCACCCTTTCCTTGGGAGGCGACTACGATACGCTGGTCATTACCGGCCCTAACACGGGTGGTAAGACAGTATCCCTGAAAACCATCGGTCTCTTTGCCCTCATGACCCAGGCAGGACTCCATATTCCCTGCGATCCTCAATCCGTGATCTGTCTGTATGACACCATCCTTGTGGATCTGGGCGACGAGCAGAGCATTGAGCAGTCCCTCTCCACCTTCTCCTCCCATATGGTCAACATTGTTTCCATCGTGGATCAGGTGGGGGATAAGTCCCTCGTCCTCTTTGACGAGCTGGGCGGCGGTACCGATCCTGTGGAGGGTGCGGCGCTGGCCATCGCGGTCATCGAGTCTGTCCGTGAGGCAGGCGCGTGTTGTGTAGCGACCACCCACTATGCCGAGCTGAAGGCTTACGCTCTGGACACCCCCGGGGTGTGCAACGCCTCCTGTGAGTTTGACGTGGAGACCCTGAAACCTACCTATAAGCTGGTCATCGGTGCCCCCGGTAAGTCTAACGCTTTTGCCATTTCCGCCAAGTTGGGTTTGCCCGAACGCATCATCCGCCGCGCGGAGATTTTGGTCAGTGCCGAGAATAAGAACTTTGAAAAGGTCATTGAGCAGCTGGAAAACAGCCGTGTGCAAATGGAGAAGGAGCGAGCTGAGGCCGAGAGACTTCGCCGGGAATACGAGGCCTTCAAGGCTGAATCCGAGCGGGAGATCCGCCAAAAGCTGGCAGGCGCGGAGCGGGAGGCCGAAAATCTCCGCAAAAAGTCTGCGGCTATGGTACAATCTGCCAAGGCCTCCTGCGATTTCATCTACGAGCAGATGGACAAGATGCGGAAGGCTCAGGAGGCCGAAAAGGCCGCCGAGGAGCTGGAAAGAGCTCGCCGCGCCGTCCGTGACCACCTCCGTACCACGGGAGATCTGTTTGATCCCGTGGAGATCCCCGAGGAGGATGACGGTACCTACGTCCTGCCCCGACCTCTCAAGAAGGGCGACAAGGTGCGCTTGATCAATATTCACAAGGAAGGCATTGTGACCGACCTGCCCAAAAACGGGCTTGTGGCTGTTCAGGCAGGTGTGATCCGCACCAAGGCAAGGCTGGAGGACATCCGTCTCATCGAGGAGGATGACCCCAAGACCAAAAAGAGCCAGGCGCCCAAATCGGAAAGGCGTACCCAATCTACGGTTACGGTAGAGCGCTCCACCGTTTGCAGAGACGAGATCGACCTGCGGGGCATGATGGGAGACGAGGCTTGGTTTGCCGTTGACAAGTATCTGGACGAATGTATCCTGTCCAATATCCGTACCGTCCGTCTCATTCACGGAAAGGGTACGGGTGCCCTTCGCGCTGCCATGCACCGTTATCTCAAGGGAGACAAACGTGTGGCTTCCTTCCGCCTCGGCCGCTACGGTGAGGGCGATGGGGGCGTGACCATCGTGGAATTGAAGTAACATCAAATTCTGCTGAAGCTGAATTAAAGCAGTATACTTCAGCCGACGATAAAAAATCGGACATACCTTGCGGTATGCCCGATTTTTTTATGATTCAGACTGTTCCGACGACTGTCAAGGTCACGCTGCCGGGCTCTACGTTCCACTCACCGGTGGTAGGATCCTGGGTATAGGTGGCGGCGGGAACGGTGATGCGCCCGGGGACGGTGGAGAAGGCACCGGTAGATTCGTCATAGGTGTAATCGGTCCCTTCGGTCAGGACTGTGCCGTCAAGGGAGACGGTGATGGGGTTCAGAATGGGGTCAAAGGTATCGGTGACCGTTACGTCATCGGTGGCGACAGTGGCGGTGTTGCCGAAGTTTCTGATGACAAAGGTGTAGGTCAAGGTCTCATTGTCGGTCACGGATACAGGGCTGATGGCCTTGGTGATGGTCAGGAAGGCGGCGGACACGGCGGTGACAGTTTCGGTGACGGTGATGGGGGTGGGAACACCGGTGCCCGTGATGGTGGCGGTGTTGACAATGGTGCTATCGGTGCCCAGAGGCGCGAAGCTATTGGCGGTGGTTTCATAAATGAGGAGACCGCTGCCGCCGGCGGGCAGAGAAAGGCCGGTGACCGTTAAGGGAGACGCTTCGCTGACGGTGGGAGCGGGCTGGAGTGCACCGTTGACAAAATAACGGACGGAGTCCTCGGTGTAGTCCAGGGGCACTACGGTTCCTGTCCCGAAGGGGTAGGCGCCCAGATCATCGGTGACGGTGATGCCTGTCAGGGCGGTACTGCCTGTATTGATAAGGCTGATAACGTAGGTTACGGTATCACCGGCGACGTAGGTTTCGGTGACGGCGGTCTTGGCGGCGGTCAGCACCTCACGGATCTCTCCCGTGACGATATTGGACGGCGTGATATTATTTCGATATGACAGGAATGCCTGGTTCGTAAAGGTTGCCATAATGATCCTCCTTGTAGATTGATGTGAGAAGGGAAGATAAATTGTTGTTTACCACCTGCGGTGGGGCTCTGGCTCGGGGTAGTGCATCCCGTGCCACAAACATCCCGCGAGGGGCGGTACAACGATAAATTGTTGTTTATCTTTCTAACTTTTCTCTCCGCGGCGAGATGAAAAGACGCCGCAAGCGGCCCAAAAGAAGCGCCGCCAAAGACAGAACCTACGGTTCTCCTCTGGACTCCAACTCCCTCGTGACGCACGCCGCTCCCCAATGGGGGAGTGGAGCGGCTATCGCGTGTTCCGTGCCAGCCAACGCCGACACCCCGC
>SVTR01000039.1 GCA_015063685.1 Oscillospiraceae bacterium
CGGTGCTTTTTCCGTCATACGTCACAAAATTCTTTCGCATAGGGCCAACTATGCGCGCAGATTTTTGTTTAGTCTGACGAAAAAATCTCTCGCATCTCGCCGCACACTGAGTATTTAGAGATGCCCTTTTGTTTAGTCTGACGAAAAAATCCCTCGCATCTCGCCGCACGCTGAGTATTTAGAGATGCCCAAAAACAGAAGGAACCGAACGGCACGTTCGGTTCCTTTTGGTTTTCCCTTGGTATGGCTCAAAGCCCGTCCCTTGGGGATGTGTATTTATACTGCCTTGATGCTCAGCCCGTTCAACGCTACGCCGCTGTCACAAAGGAACACACCTGCGTGACCCTTAACGGCGTCTGTGGCGACGGTGTCGTACAAGGCGCCGTCGATCCAGATGTTGACGGTGTCCTTTCCCACCTCCAGGCCGAAGATATGGAAATCGTTGGAGGTAAAGAAGAAATTGGGACGGCAATAAAGCTCGGTCTCAATTCCGCCCACCACGTCCACAAGCCGCAACAGACATTGCTGATGACAAACGCGCAGCTCACGATATCCGTTTTCATAAATACCAAAGCGGACGCCGTAGCCACGAGCAGAGGAATCCGGATCGGCGTGCTCCAAACGGATGGCACAGCTCAGCGCGAAGGAATCATACGCGTCGCGGGAAGAGAGCAACAGATCCCCCTCGGCACGGGCGCGAAGGTAGACCTTGCCATCCTCGGAAATGGGATAGAAGTCATCTCCCGTCACAAAGTGCTCCCCAACCTCTGCCATATAAGCAGCCTCACGGGCGCGGCGAATGGCCTCCTCGTCTACTTGACTTTGGATATTGCAGCTATCAAAGATGGCGTAGCCCTCGGGGTCGTCCCCCACGCTTCGGATGCCCACGAATACGTCCAAGGCCTCCCCGCCGCTAATATCAAATTCCAGCGACTCACAGACGGGACGGTGGGATTTTACCACCTTGGCGGCTATGACCTCTCCCGTCTCGATGGTGGAAACGAACAGCTCAGCGCCATCTTTGCCCGTCATGATCTCGGCGGTAAAGGTGTGGTGTCCCATGGCCAGGTACAAGCCCTGGGCGGCGCTGACCTCTCCCTTGTCAAAGCGGGAGATGCGTCCCTTTTCCTTGTCGGCGTAAATCACCGTGTCAATAGAGGCGGGATCGGCATTGCCAAACAGTGTCCAGTTAGCTAGACCGCCCAGGGTAAAGTCACCGTTGCGGAAATTGCTCGTGGAGTGGACGCCGCAGTCGGTGATCACGTTGGTACAGGCGATGGGCCCCAGGGTGCAGTTGCCCTCGTAGCGGTTGCCCAGGATGCGGATATTTTTGACAGGGGAATAGTCGTCGGTCTCGGTATTGTCAAAGGGCTGTTTACCTGCATAAGGGTTGTCGGGCCAGGTGCCCACGGGATTGACCGAGGTGAGGTAGTTGTCGTAGGCGTAGATATCGCTGATCTCCTCCCGCTCCTGGATGGGATCGCTGGTTCCCCAGGTGATGAAGGCCAAGGCCTTGCCGCCGCCGGAATTGAGATAGGAGTGAGCTACGGTGATATCACGACAGCCGTTATCCTCGTCCTTCAGATTTGTCCACCAGAGGATGCCGCGAGGGTCATAGTAGTGGCAGGACATGACCACGCCGTCATCGTTGGATTGGAAGAAGCAACGATTCACCTTGACGTGGTGGGCGCCCGCCACGCCGAGACCGTCACCGCTGACGCACTTGACCTCGTGGAGGCGGAGATTGGCGAGATACACGTACTCCGAGTGGTTGTACTCGGTGTGATAGTTGTTGGAACGAACGATTTCAAAATCACGGCACTCGCAATACTGCACCTTGAAAAATCCGATGGGGATGACGTGGATGCGATCGGGACAGCCCGAGGCATAGCCGGGCATATCCACGCCCTCCTCGGAGCCCGTATCCATCATGCGAATGGAGCCCCGACCCGTGATTTTGATATGGTGGATGTTGGCACCTTGGATGAGGGGCAGATTGCAGACATGGAGACAATGGGTCCAGTTGATGCCGGGAATGACGCCGTCGTGACCGTAAGTGACCTCGTAATCGTAGTCGTCTATCAGTTGGGATTGCCACAGGATGGCGCCTTCCTCAAAGTGAAGCTCTACGTTGGATCTCATGAGCAGGGAGGTCACCATATAGCGGCGCCCGTAGCGGTCGGTCGAGCCGGGAAGCAGAACTTTGCCGCCCCCCGCCTTGGATACGCGGTCAATGGCTATCTGAATAGCTTCAGTATCATTGTGAACCGCGTCGCCAAAGGCCCCGCAATCCAAAACGGACAGGGTGTATTCGGGCAGATCAAAGGCATAGGGATTCTCGTCAAAATCCTCATAGTTTTCAATGTAAAAGCGCTCGCAGAGACAGAGGGGCTTCTGACCTGCTGCCTCGGCAAAGGCCATGAGCTGGTAAGGGAGCAAGGTGGTGTATTCGTCCCGGAGAGGGATGTTATCAATGGTAAAGCGCTCTGTCAAGGGACATTCACCGACGAGCCGTTTTCCTGCCGTGGATTCCACCCCCGCGGCAGTGGGGGCGTTGGCCATGGTGGTGGCGTACACACGGATAACACCACCCGTATAAGCAGAAAGGTCTTTCATGTCCACCTCACCGCACACCTTTACCGCCTCGGTCACAGGATCGGCGGTGCAGGCGGTGATACTGCCCGCATAGTCGATCAGGGGCTTTTCCTGCTCAAAGGAGTAGCGGTGGATGATGATCTCCCCTTCGCCGCCGTCATCAAAGGACAGCATGAATTGGGACAGGCGTCCGTCGCACCACGGGGTGGCGGACAAATTGAAATAGTAAGCGTGAGGCTCACCGTCTTGCGCCAGCTCCACGCCGACGCCGTGCAATTCACGATCACTCCATGGATGGGTGGAGGTGGCGTAGTACAGGGTGGCAGCGCGGGCGGTGGACTTGTTGGTGATGACCATAAACACCGTGTTGCGGCGGGGCATGAGCATATTATAGGGGGTACCCGCCCGGTCAGGGAACACAGGGGAGTAAAGCTCGGTTTGGCTGTCCAGCGTCAGCACCATATCGCTGCCGTCATCCCTCAATGCGGCGTTTTCTCCGCCCATCACACGGTAGAAGTGGGACTGACCGCCCACCTGACCCAAATTATCCAAGGCGTAACCGTAAGCGAGGGAGATCTCCATCTCCTCCGCGTCCCACTTGGGATGATAAGGACGAGTCTCCAAGGTCATGCGGACGGGAGCAAACTCCATCTTTGCGGTAGAGAACAGGCGAGGGGCGTCTGTCATGTAGCAAACCGAAGAGAAGCTTTGTCCGTCATCGCCCCACAGGGTCACGCGACAAAGGAGCCCCTCTCCCGACCTTTGAGAGATCATGAAGCCCGATACCTGAGCGAAGCGGGCGCTCTGCCGAGGGTTCAAGGTGATTTCCACGGGTGCGGCATCCGTGACCAGGGTCATGGTGCAGATAGGCTCGGCGGCCTCATAAATGAACCGTCCGTTTATGTGGTTTTGAGATAGCGACCAGTTGTCGGCGCGGTAGGTATAGTCGGTTTGGCGCACCTTTTCATAGGTGTATTTATCCTTTACAAGAAAGCGTGACATGGAAAAATTCTCCTTTCGGGGGGATGGCTTGATTATATCATACGGACGATAGGGTGTCAAGAGTGGTAGGAAAAATTGTTGTTTAGCGGGCAGTGCCCGCGGCCATCGCTCGGGGGTGTTTAACTCATGCAGGCCACATACCGCGATGGGCGATTAGGCAGATAAATTGTTGTTTGCGTGAGCTTACTATGAACCCGTAGGGGCGAACTGCGTTCGCCCGCCGTTCCCCAAAAGCCTTTGCTTATCAATATACTTTTTATTACGGGCGAACACAGTTCGCCCCTACGACCATGTTGCTCAGAAAACCGTAAACAACAATTTACCTTATCAATATTCCCCAACACACCCGAAAATCCAAAAAAGCGACGCTTTGCATGATCCGCAAAGCGTCGCTTTTTGAATTTTGGTCATCTCTAAAAACTCGATTGGCGGGAGAGCCGTGAGGAAGTTTTTAGAGATTCCCTTTTAACTATTCGGTGTATTCAAAGGTACAGTTGGCAATGAGATAATCGTACATCTTCACGGCAAAGGCAGACTCGCGGAGGTACTTCTCACCGATATTTTCGAGAATGTCCTCCTTGGTCACCTGGTAGTAGCTGCTGGCGTAGTAATCAATCCAGTATTGGATCTCCTTTTCCAGCTCCTCCTCGGTGACGGTCTCAATACCCTCCCACTCGGCGATGGCGTGAACGATCATGTCCTTCTTGACCATAAGCTCGGCTCTCTTATTGATCTCTTCCTCCCAGTTCACACCTGCTTCAAAGCCCATGTAGTAGGCGGCGAAGGCCGCGATGTCGGGGTACTTAGCGGTGAAGGAATCACCATAGGAGGTCTTGTAATAATCGTAGGCGGAGGTCAGCTCGTTGGTGTAGGAGGTCTTGTAATAATCCAACTCCATCTGGGGCAGGTTGACGCAAACAGCCTTTTCGGTCAGGTAGCTCCAAAGGGCGTCGGTCTTGGCGGCATCCACGTTGCCGGAGTTCTGTTCCTCCAAATAGGTCTTAAGAAATTCTTCAAACTCATTGAGGAAGGACTTCTCGGTGACATGGGTCTTTTCAGAGGTATAGTCCAGCTTGGTCTCCACAAATTCACGGTTGTATTCGGGGAGAGTGTACTGTACAGCGTATTCCACTACCACATAGAAGATGGCATCCTTGCCGCCCAGCTTGTCGTTGTAGTTCTCGGGGAAGGTAACCTTGACCTCGGCGGGGTTATCCTTGGAGGTCTGGTTGGGGATCACGCCCACAAGGCCGGATTCAAAGCCGGGGATAAAGGAGCCGGAGCCAAGACCCAGGCCGTAGGGGGTTTTATCGCTCATGTTGGAGCCACCCTCAAATTCCTCACCGTCCACGGTGCCGCGGTAGTAGATGTAGGCGGTATCGCCCATCTTGAGAGGCTGATCCTTCACCTGGGTGTCGCCGTTGGTGGCCTCGCGCTCCTGGAAGATCAGATATTGCAGATAGTCCTGCACCTGCTCGTCGGTGATGAGCAGATCGGAGGACAGCTTGAAGGTCATGGCAGAATAGACGGACTTGTCCAGGGTAACGTCGGGGGCTACCTCGGCCTCAAAATAGTCGTGGCGGGGCATTTCGGTGGCGGCCTCCTTGGTTTCGGCCTCGGTGGTGCCTGTGGCGGTGCCGACCTCACCCGTGCCGGTGGAAGCCTCGGGATTGGTGTCGGAGGGCTCACCCAGGACAACGGTACAGGATACGAAAACGGTCAGGCTCAAAAGAGCCATGGCCAACATCAGAAAAAGCTTACTTTTGTTCATGGAAATTTCTCCGGTTCATTTTCATTGTTGGTCACTCCTAAAAACGCTATTGGCGAACCGCAAGGGCGTTTTTAGAGGTTCCCTGTTGCCCCAAACGACAAAAGAGCCGTCGCAAGACATACGAATATATGATACACTTTTTTTAATCAAAAATCAAGAGGTTTGGTGATAATTTCACACAACGTTCAGCAAATATTCTTGCATTTACCCAAATAAAATACTTTCAATGGCGTGTTTTGGGTAAAAAAACACCCTCTCCCTTGAAGAAGAGGGTGTGTTGTTCAGGCTTCCTCGTACTCGAAGGTACAGTTGCCCATGAGATAGTCGTACATCTTGGTGGCAAAGGCGGATTCTCTGAGGTAATCCTCGCCGATGTTTTTCAGAATGTCCTCTCTCGTAACATTGTAGGGGCCGTAGTATTCTATCCAGTATTGGATTTCTGCCTCAAACTCCTCGTCGGTCACGGTCTCCATGTTTTCCCACTCAGCGATGGCGTGAACGATCATGTCCTTCTTAACCATGGATTCGGTGATCTTATCAAGCTCCTCTTCCCAGTCGGCGCCCTTCTCAAAGCCCATGTAGTAGACGGCGAAATCGCCGATCGTGGGATATGCCTTGAGGAAATCCTCGCCGTAGTAGCTCTTGTAATAATCGTAAGCCGAGAGCAGCTCGTTGGTGTAGAGGGTTTTGTAGTAGTTCAGCTCCATCTGAGGCAGGTTGGTGCAGACAGCGGTCTCGGTGAGGTAAGTCCAGAGAGCGTCGGTCTTGGCAGAATCAACGTACTCCTTATTCTGTTCCTCCAGAAGCGCCTTGAGGTATTCCTCAAATTCTGTCAGGAAGGACTTGTCGGTGACGTGGATCTTCTCGGACTCATATTCCAGCACGTTTTCCACAAATTCACGGTTGTATTCGGGGAGGGTGTACTGTATGGCGTATTCCACCACCACGTAGAAGATGGCCTCCTTGCCGGCCAGCTCGGCGGTGTAATCCTCGGGGAAGGTGACGTGGACCTCGGCGGGACTCTCCTTGGAGGTCTGGTTGGGGATCACGCCCACAAGCCCGTCCTCAAAGCCGGGGATAAAGGAGCCGGAGCCCAGGCCCAGACCGTAGGGAGCGGTTTCCTCCATGTTGGAGCCGCCCTCAAATTCCACACCGTCGATGGTGCCGCGGTAGTAGATATAGGCGGTGTCACCCAGCTTGAGGGCCTGGTCGGTGACCTTAGTGTTGCCGTTGGTGGCCTCACGCTCCTGGAAGACAAGGTGCCGGATGTAGGACTGTACGTCTTCGTCGGTGATCTGCAGGGAGGCGGGCAGCTTGTGTGTCATGGAAGTATAGGCGGACTTATCCAGAGTGACATGGGTTCCGATTTCTTCCTCGAAGTAATCAAAGCGAGGCATGGCGGTTTCGGTCTCCTCAGGCTCGGTTTCAGCCTCGGTGGGGACCTCGGTGGGCATCTCGGTGGGCGTCTCGGTGGGGGCTTCGGTGGGCGTCTCGGTGGGTGCCTCAGTAGGTGCCTCAGTGGGTGCCTCGGTGGGTGCCTCGGTGGGTGCCTCGGTGGGGGTTTCAGTAGGTGCCTCGGTGGGGGCTTCGGTAGGCGCCTCGGTGGGGGCTTCGGTGACAGTCTCCGTGGGAGCGGTGGTCAGGGCTTCGGTGGCTGCCTGGGTCTCGCTGCCTGCAGGGGTTTCGGAGGTGCAGGCCATGAGCAGGGTCAGACACAAAAGCACGGGGGTCAGGATCATTAAAAACTTACTTGCTTTCATGAGATAGATCTCCATTTCGTATTTTTCGTTTCTATATAAATGCTGTCATTTGGAAACGAGTCCTTAACATCATACACTTTTTCGGGAGAAAAATCAAGGGGTTTGGCAGGAAATTCACATAACTTTCAGTAAAACACAGAGAATTTTGAAAACAGACAAAGAATTTACACATAATTCAACCATATTTTTCTAAAAAGTGATATGATATAGGGGAATAAAATTTCCAAAGGAGGGCTTATGTCTCAACCTGCTCAATTCTTGCCCTCTGACGAGGGTATCCGAGGTTATCTGCCAACGGCATTGGCAAGGTTGCCCGTGTTCGTATATCCCATATTGGATTCCACCAACACCCAAGGCCGTCGGATGCTGGCGGAGGGACTCTCAACGCCCTTTGTCGTGGTAGCTCATTCCCAAACGGCAGGTAAGGGACGGCTGGGCCGCAGCTTTTATTCGCCCCCAAACAGCGGGCTTTACATGACTCTTGTCTACACGGCCTCGGGAGCGTCCGGGCAAGCGGCTCGTGCCACGTCGGCTGCCGCGGTTGCCGTGTGTGATGCCATCTCTGAGGTTTGTGGCAAAGAGGCAGGCATCAAATGGGTCAACGACCTGTACCTTGACGGCAAAAAGGTCTGCGGCATCCTGGCTGAGGCCATTCCCTGCGCCGAGGGGTGCCACGTCATTCTGGGTATCGGCGTTAATCTCACCACCAAGGATTTTCCCGATGGCATGCGGCATCCCGCGGGAGCGGTGCTGTCGGGAGAGGATGCTCCCGTGGAGCTGTCCCGTTTGTGTGCCGCTATCACCGAAAAGCTGTTTGACTGTCTCTCCCCGGAGGCGGCAGAGAGGTGCCTTGTCGCCTACCGCAGGCGGCTTCTGCTTGTGGGACAGAGGGTACTCTGCTCCCGCAATTTCGCCCCCGACGGTTCTCCCGACCCGACAGTGTCGCTGGAAGGGCTGGTGGAAGGGGTCGATGATGATTACGGTCTGATCCTGCGCTTGAAGGACGGTACCCGACAGGTGCTGCGGGGCGGAGAGATCAGCCTTTGGATCAAGTCATTTTAAGGAGGATACGATGATGAAAATTTCCAACGATTCTTTGGCCAACCGTCGCTTGTACATGAAAAACATGACCACACTCATTGATTTTTCTGAAGCGGATGCGTTGGCTCACGTTTCTGTAGAGGGCTGCGAGCGGATCTCGGTACAGGCTTTGCCTGCGGATCTTGTCTCGGTGGGCTCCCACGGCTTGCGCACAGTTGCCAAGCGAGATAGTGACGGTCAGTTCGGTCATGAGCAGACCGTGACCTATACCTTTGACAAGCCCCTGGATCTGTCTGCCCATCCCCTCATCACCTTTGCCCATTCCGCTTATGACGGTGAGCGTGACAGCCTTTATTTCCAGGAGGTTTCCGAAAATAAATATTTCGTGGAGCGCCCCGATCCTCTTCTCGTCAGCGAATCCTATATGACGGTGACTCTGGCGGGGCAGGGAAAGACGGTCAGCCGTACCATGCAGGCCACCAATTACGGCTTCAATCGCTACTATGCCAACTTTGCGGGGGAGACGCTGCTCTCCTCGGTGGAGGCCATGTCCTTTACCTATACCATTGAAGAGGCCGCAGAGGGCTGGCAGGGTGTTTGCAAGCTGGATACCGTCAAGGCGGGCATGTCCGTAGACTTCACCTTCGCGGGTAGCGGTATGGAGACCCTGTTCGGCGTGGAAAAGGGCCGCGTGATCCACCAAAACGGCGCGGTGACCTATGACTTTGACGGAGAAGGGTCCTCCTTGATCTTCCCCGATATGACCGAGGCCAAGGACACGGTCTGTGACGTGTTCCTGCCCATCAAAAATACGGTACTGCTTCGTCTGGAATGCCCTCTGGACACCCTGGACGTGACCCTGGCCTTCAAGACCGACGGGGAGGATTTCTATTCCCCCGACAAGCAGAAGGATTTTACCCTCACGGGTCTTTCGGAGGGCGCCACGGTCTATCTGAATCTCTCCGACCATCCCAAGGCAACGGGACGGTTGACGGGTTTGAAGCTGATACCCCATGGGGGAAAAAATGGCACCCTGACCATTCGCAAGCTGGCCTTTGAGCAGGAAAAGATCATTCGTCCCGTGTCGGGCCGATTCCTCTCCTGCGTGGCAGATACGGATCGGAAGGAGATCACGGTGGTTTGTGAGGTCGAGCCCGAGTACCTGGGTCTGCCCTTGGAAATCTACGAGATATTCCCTCACAACATCCATGAGGATCCCGAAAATCTGCTTTTGCTGGCTTCCTGCGAGGCAAAGACATCCAACACCCTGACCTTCCCGCTGTACGGTGAGCGTGTGTCCCGCGTGTCCGCCTGGTTTTTGGGCGCGATCCGCACGGAGGACGGATACGTGTTTTTTGATAGCCGTACCAAGATTGAAAACTGGCGGGATATCTGTACCCCCAACCCCTATGCCTTCGAGCTGCCCTGTCGTGACTTTGTGGTCACCGACCCCGCGTTCGGCGCCAAGGGCGATGGCTATACCTGCGATACTGCGGCCATCCAGAAGGCTTTGGATGCGGCCCGTGAGGCGGGCGGCGGCCGGGTGATCGTTCCCGGGGATGATTCTCCCATGGGCAAGCGATATCTCGTCACAAATCTGCGGCTTTACAGCCACACCGAGCTCCACATAGAGGAAAACGCGGTGCTGTGGCAGTCCGACGATCTGAAGCACTATGACCGTCTCCCCCGCTTTGGTCACAACGTGGCCATGACGGGTGTCAACTGGCCGGCCAACCACACCTCCGGCAACATGCCCCTGATTTATGCCTTCCGGGAGGACGAGGTCAGGATCACGGGCCCCGGCATGATCCGTATGTGCGACACCGAAAGCTATAGCGAGGACGGCTACTTCAGATTTATCGGTGACAACGTGTGCATCGGCTGCTGTGACAGAATGCACGTTTGTCCCGTGGGTATCATTGAGTGCGAGGGCATTGAGGTCACCGATCTGAGCATCATCCGCTCCAGCGGTGTGTATATGTGCGTTTCGGCAAACAAGAGAGGATATTTCGGCAGCATCTACATGGACGAATCCAAGTGCACGGGTGCCGACGGTATGTGGCCCAGCGGCTCGGACGGCATGATCTTTACACGTATCCTGCTGAACAACAACGACGACGGTATCTGTATGTCCTCCAGCTATAACGATCCCCGTGATATGCTATGGTACTATGCTTATCCCGGTACGGTGCGCGGCACCCGAAACGTGGAGCTGTCTCACTCCTGCTTCAATTGCTATACCTTCACTGCCAGCGCGATTTCCTTCTGCACCTGGGGTACCAACGCTCCCGACCTGGAGCGGCAGGAGGTCAAGCATATCCGCATTTTCGATACCATTCTGGAGGGTCGCTTGTCCTTGGGCGGTTGGACGGATAATCCCTATTACGGGAAATGCCCCTTTGACGGCTCCGAGACCGATGATTTCTCTCCCGTCAACCATGTGAGCATCCACGACTGCTGGCTCAAGAGCCCTGCGGGACTGGGTCTGCGCATCACCGACTGCGACAATGATTTCGGTTACCATAGTCCCTCGGATTTCGAGTATGGCGATTTCCTCCGCCGTCCCGCCGAGCGCAATCCCAACTGGCGTGTGGGACTGTCCAACTGGGGCTATGATCAGCCCGACGGAGTGGGTCAGATCCAGCTGTACGAAAAGGCCTGCGCCTATCTCAAGCCCATGAGGGGAACCCCCACGAATCTTTGGCAGGGCTTGTATCTGACGGCGGGCGAGCACGTCATGACCTTCAAGTACAAGGCAATGGGAACCGTGAAAGCCTTCCTGCGCCGTCCCTACGGCGAGATTCTCGCTACGGCATCCGCAGAGGGTGAGGTCGGCGGCTATTTTGAGGGACGTCCCTGGATGGACGGCACCTTTACCTTCACAGTCCCCGAGGACGGGCTCTATCACTTGGGCGTTTCGGTGGATCTGAAGGAAACCGTCATGGCGTATGTGACAGATCTCCATACGGAAGCGTTGTAAAACACCGCTTTGCCGTGACGATGATTACATAACTAAGGCCACCTCTAAAAAGATATGCCCCCGACATCTTATGATGTCGGGGGCGTTTGATTTATCTCAGAGGGATCAATCCTCTTTCTTTTTCAGCATGACAGCGGCACCGGCCAGGCAGAGCGCCAGCAGGCTTGCGCCTACCATGACGGAGGAGGCGCAACCGCTCTCCTCGGAAACGGCGGTATCAGCGGTCGTACCTCCGGCCGCGGTTCCGCTCGCCTCAGTCTTGGCCTCGGTCTGAGCTTCGGATTTGGTCTGAGCTTCCGCGTCGGTCTTAGCCTCGGCCTCGGTCTTGGCTTCGGCCTGGGCCTTGGTGTCGGCTTCGGCGTCGGTTTCGGCAGAGGGCGCTTGAGTGACGTTTTCCTCGGGTGCGTTGGTGCCGTCCTCAGTGGGCGCGCCGGTGATCTCTTCGCCGTCGGCTACCGTTTCGTCTTCAACGGGTACCTCGGTCTCATCCTCGGCATCGGGATCGTAGAAATCCTCATAATAGAGCTCAATGGGATCCTCCTGATAGAACTTGATCCAGGCGATATCAATGGTCTCCTGAGCAGACTGATCGGAATAGGCAAAGGGTACGAGACCGATGTTGAGGATGAAGTGGCGCCAGTTGGCGTCATCCATCATGTAGAAGATGGTGGTGTGCCACTTGCCGTCGGTGCCGATGATGTCGGTATAGCAGTTGTCAGGATGATATTCCGGATCAAACACGTTGCGGAAGATCATGCCCAGATCCTCACCCTCGGGAGAGGAGGTGCGGTACTTGACGACTACGTAGTCACCCGAGCCGCCCACGATATTTCTGGGGTACTTGGTGCTATATACGTAAGGATAGTCGCTATTGGACAGGGAGGTGATGCGCATAAAGGATTCCTCACCCTCGGTGATGAACTCAACGGCGGCGTTTTCGCCCTCAAAGGTGTTGACCACCTTTTCGTCGCTCAGATCAATGGTTTCCTTCAGGCCATACAGCTTATCCTCTTCGCTGAGTCCGGGGATCACATCCACGGTGGGGATATCCTCTCCCGCGGGCTTACCCGTAAAGGTTACGCGGGCCATGTTGGCAGCGTTCTTGGAGTGAGGGCCGCTGATGCCGTGGCAGAAGAACATATGCCATACGTCGTAGGGACCTGTGGTCTCGCCGTTGGTGGAAAGCACCCAGGCGAAATTCATGGCGTCGCCGTTTTCTATGGTGGTATCGGTCAGACCCAGGGCAGCCTGCAGATGGATGCGCATCTCATAGCGAAGCACCTGGCTGTCCTCGTCGTAGTAGCCCATGAAGTCTGTGCCGGCCTCAGGGCAGTAGTTACCGAACCAGCTGAAGGTGATGGGCTCGTTGGTCTCGCTGTGAACGCCAAAGCCCAGCTCGGTATAGCCGTTGGTTCCCGTGGCGTCGGCAGGAGACAGACCTACCTGCAGGCAGTTGTAAGCCCACAGGAACATGTCACCGCCCATGACCTCGGGGGTGCAGGTAAAGCCGTTGACCAGATTTACCTCAAAGGCCAGGTACAGATAATTGCCGTCCCAGCCCCAGTAGGGCTTGATGAAATCTTCCTGGGTGGCGTCATAGAACATCTGGAAATCTTCCTTAGTGTTGGGAATCTCGTCGCTGGTGGGGTCTGTGGAGTTTGCCAGCCAGGACAGGTAATCCTCATACATTTCAAAGGGGAGATACTCGTTCTTTTCGATGGTGCCGTCCAGGGTGGGGGTAATGTGCAGGAAGGGAACTTCCCATTGGATATCACCCTCGCCGGCCTGGCCCGCGAGGATCTCGTCCGTTTTTTCGGACTTGATGATGTAGTAACCGGCTTCCTCCAAAATTTCGGCGGAGGCGATGACGGTGCCTGCTACCAGGATGGCGGCGATACAAAGAATCAACGCAAACAGTTTTTTCATGATGTCGAACACCTTTCTTTCAAATAAAATTATTTAAAATTATTTCAGCTAAAATTAAAATTATTTAAAATTATTTCAGCTAAAATTATTTCAGCCCGATGGTCTTGACAAAGACCGTATCCCCTACGCTTGCGGCGTCGAGGAAATCGAAGCGGATGGAATTGAGATTGCCTTTCCACCAAGTGTATCCCGAGAGATCAATATCAAGGGTGTGGAACTGCCCATCCTTGACGAGATCCTGTCTGACACAGCAATCCGCGGTGGCGGAGGTGACGGAACCCGCACAGACGAAAAGATCGCAACGGGTGTTCTCCTCCTGCGTGGTGGTGGGGATCATGTACTCAACGATAAGGGTTTTATATTTGGACGTGGGCAGGGCACCCAGGGAGGAGAAGCTGACGTTGACGTTGGGATCGTCTCCCTTGACGGTCAGCTTCAGGGCCTGACGGCCGCCGTCGTAGGATACCTCGGCATTGTGGGCAGGGGTAACGGCGCCCTTGTTGGCCTCCAGAGACAGATCCAGAATGCCGCTTGTGGCTACGGGGGTGTGAGAGGGTACTCCGTCGGGCGCGCGGCGGGACTGATGATTCTCGTGGAGGGTGGCGTTATCGGCAAAATCCTTGTTTTCCTTGAAGGTGGCGCGAATCTCCTCCACAGAGCCCGTAGTCATGAGATAGCTGTAGGTCAAGGGCTCGTAGGCCACGATTTTCTTGGTGTTGACGGGAGCCACGTAGTTGGTGGAGCTGGATTTGGAGCTGGGAGAGCCGTCGTAGGCGTGGCGGCCGGCCAGATAGGAGTCGGCGTTGGGCACGTAGAGGCCGATGCCGTAATCCACGCCGCTGTTGGTCCAGGCGCACCAGGTTTCGGTGTTGCTCTCCTTGACGAGGATGGTGCAGTCATCGTAATATTTGCTGTCGCCCCAGAAGCCCAGATCGTCACGGTAGGAAAGAACGTCGTCTGTCCAGCCCTCACTGCCGTCGTACCAATTGAAGCGGTCGAAGCAGCTCAGGGTGTAGAAGGCAGGCAGCTCTTGGTGGTAGAAGGGATGCTTCATACCCGAGAAATCCACGAAGCGGTTGTCTACGCGGATGTGATCCTCATAGAGGGTGTAGCTGTTCTCCATGTAGCTGGGGGTAATTTGGCCGTCCAGCGACCAGTCTTGGGGCTGAGCCTTGACGTAGACCGAGCAATCGCTGACGACGATATCAATGATGCGGCTGTGATTTTGCTCCTTGTCACCGCCCTGAACGGGGTTGTAGCGCCATTGAGAGCCGTTGTAGACGCCGGCCTTGTAGTCGCCCTCGCTGACCGTGCCGTAGTAGGACTGCTGCACGAGGCGACCTGTATCGGCCTGGTTGATCAGATTGTTGACACCTCTGACGGTGTTTTTGTTCTTGAGATCCCGAAGGTAATTGATACCGCCGCCCCAGGAGAGGCGGATGCCCAGTCTGTAGCTGTCGTTCTGGATGTAGTAGGTGTCCTCGCTGGTGTTGGTGTAGACGGGATAATCATAGGTCTTCAGCAGACACAGGGCGAACTCGGCCTCTTTTTTGTTGCAGGTAGAGAAGGTCATGGAGGAGATATCCTTGCCCTTCAGGCCGTCAAGATAGCTTGTGGTGAGGCAGGAAAAGGTGTTTTCCCCAGCCTCCAGGAAAAAGCTGTCGGTTTTGGTCTGTCCGTTTTCGGTGTAGGTAACGCTACCCTTGAGGGGCTGATCCGAAACATAGCAGATGGAGAAGCGGTTGAAGTCGGCCCCTGTCACGTCAGAGGCGGTGAAATGTACGGTGAAATCTTGGTTGATGACAAAGCCGATGTCGCTGACGTAATCATAGCCCTCGGCGGTGTAGGTAAGTCCGCCGTCCGCGGTGACCGAGGCTTGACTGCCGCTCTCGGTGACGTGGATGCTCTTGTCAAACTCAATGACCTCAGGGCCTGTCACGACGATCTCGTCGGGGGTCTCGGTTTCGGGTTCGGTCTCCGGCTCGGTGATCGCCTCCGCGTCTGTTTCGGCGGTGGTCTCCACGGTGGTCTCCACGGTGGTCTCCACGGCGGTCTCCGCTTCGGGCGCGGTTGCAGCCTCGGTGGCCGCTTCTGTGGGAGCCTCGGTTTCGGGGCCGTCCGTCACGGTAGGCTCTGGGGCTTCCGCCCGGGTTTCAGCTTGGGTGGCGGCGCTTGTGGCGGCCTCGGTCTGAGGCTCCGTTTCCTCCGAGAAAACGGTCTCCGCTTGGGTCACGGCCTCCGTTGCGGTGCCGGGTTCAGTAGCATTTTCTTGACCGCCGCCGTTGCACGCCGTAGCCATCATCAGCGCGGCCAGCAGGGCTGGCAGGAGGACGGACTTAACGATTGGCATTTTCATGAGAATCCTTCCTTAGCTTTGTGGAATTTGGATAACTTCCCCTGTAGTATAGCACAGTTTTGCGTCTTTGTCAACTAAGACATGACGGAAGGAGGGCTTCAGGGGATGCTCTTTTTTCCCAAAAACCGAAAAAGCGGAAACGGAAGGGATTGACAGTGGCGGCGTTGGCGTGGTATAATACTTCCATACATACAATCCCATTAAAGGAAATCAAATACATGAAGAAAAGCTTTTTATATGGCATAACCGGAGGGCTTATGATCCTCTTGGCCCTGTCTGCTTGCGGAGGGGATTCGGACTTGCCCGCGAACACCGAAGAGCTCACCACTCTGCCCTTGGCCGAGGCGGTCACAGAGACGGTATCGGGTCAAGCATCTGAGGATGTGCCCGAGAGCGCCATAACCGAAGCCGGCTTGTCGGAGATGACGGCGGCAGAGACGATTTCCGAGACAGGCGGGGTTACTGCTGAGGCGCCCACCGAGGCTGTTACCGAAGGGGACGCCGAAATGACTGTTGAGACCACCTCCCGAGCCGAGTCGGTCACCGACACGCAGACGGAGGTGCCGACCGAGGCAGAGACCGCGTCCGAGACCCTACCCGAGACCTACGAGACCCTGGCTTCTCCTCCCGAGCATCGGATCTATACCCGGGAGTTGAGGGTCACCTCCACCGAAAAAATGACGGTGGATGCGGCTGATCTTACGGAGGGGATGGAAAACGATAAAAGGTTGACTCACGTCCGTATCTCGCCCTCCCTGGGCTATACCTGCGTGGGCTTTGAGGCGGGCGGCGTGCTTTACGGCGGCAACGTGATTCCGCTCTCCATGATGTCCGACGGAGCGGATATCGTACTCCGCATGGATTACGCCACCTATGAATTGCCCATTGTCAATATTTCGGTGGAGGGTCGGGAGATCACCTCCAAGACCGAGTACGTGGATATGACCTTCTCTCTGGAAAACACCGAGGACATCATGATCGGTGTGCCCGGCGGCATTCGTATGAGAGGTAATTCCACCGCTGACATGCCCAAAAAGCCCTATCGCATCAAATTTGCTCAGAAGCAATCCCTTTTTGGGCTGGACAAGGCCAGAAGCTGGGTGCTGTTGGCTGAGTACCTGGATCCCTCCTGCCTCCATAATTACGCCGCCATGTACCTGGCCGCCGCCTCGGACGAGCTGGAGTTTACCCCCACCATCCATCATGTCAACCTCTATCTGGACGGTGAATATCAGGGGCTTTATTCCCTCTGCGAGCAGGTGGAGGAGGAGCGGTTGGGCATTGAAATGGAGATCACCTCCTCTATGCGGGAGCTGACGGATTTCAGCTTCTTAGTCTGCATGGATGAGCGAGCCCCCGAGGAGGACAAGCCTTATTTCTTCGTCCCGTCGGTGGGGCGGTATTTCCAGCTTAAGTACCCCGCCAGGGAGGACTTTGCCGGCAAGCGGCAGTTTGAGCTGTTTATGACCCAGCTGGAGGCCTACTACAACGAAATGGCAGATGCCTTCAATCAGCGGAACAACAACTGGTTCAAGCGCAATCTTTACACCGGCACTCTCATGGATCATCTGATCGTGGATCAGATCATGGGAGAGGAGGATCACGTCTGGAAGTCCTTCTATACCTACCATGATGCCACCGACGAGAGCCGCAAGGGCAAGATTCGGTTTGGCCCCATCTGGGACTACGACTACTGTCTGTATACCCCCTGGACGGGAGAGCCCAACGAGTGCTATGACATTGATACCATGGTGCAGTATTCCAATTTCTTCTACCGCGGATTTGTGGAGAGCCGCTACGGAAGCAAGGTGGCGGCACGGTACAGTCAGCATTACGCTGACGTGCTGGCAGAGCTGATCCCCCATCTGGAGACCTATCACGACTCCATTAAAGCCTCCCTCGCCCTCAACCAAGAGCGGTGGTATAGCTACGATCCTAATCTTACCGAGGATAATTTTGATTTCATGATCAGATTCTTCAAGAGCCGCCAAAAGGTACTGGGCAAGCTTTGGGGATGATCAAAAAAGGAGATCCCAATGAAAAAAGATAAAGACATCATCAACGCCGGGACGCTGACCCTGTTTTGCAACACCAACGAGGCGGTTCTGACCCTGCCTGTCCGAGGTTTTATTCTAGAATTTCCCGGTCTTGGGGGCGGCTCCTGCATGGGCGGTATCATGGATCACGCCGAATACCGCGGAGGCTACGCCGAGGAGATGGGCAAGGAGGGCATTTTGGTGGCCTATACCTTCCCCGGTCCCTGGAGCTGGATGAACCGAGGTGCCGTGCGCTACTGTGAGCTGGTGGCAGAGGCCATCCGTGAAAAATACGGACTTTCCGAGGATACTCCCTGGATGGTCACGGGCGGAAGCATGGGCGGCTTGGGCGCTTTGATCTTTGCCGCCGATGCCAAGGTCAAGCCCACGGCCTGTGTGGCGGTGTGCCCCTGTGTAGACGTGCCTTATTGCTTTGAGACCCACGGACAGTTTCGCCGCGCCATGTTCCGGGCCGTGGCGGACTACGGCGGAGAGATCCAAGAAAAGCTGCTGACCCTCTCCCCCAAGCACCGCATGGAGGACATGCCCCGCATCCCGTATTTTCTCATCAACGACTGCGCCGACGAGCTGTTCCCCGAGGGGCAGATGGATGAATATGTAGAGCGTATGCGGGCCATGGGTCACACCGTGGATTATGATCGCCTGGAAGGGTGCCACCACGGAGAGATCACCCCCGAGGCCTGGATGCACATCCTTGCCTTTTTCAGAAAACACTTGAAAACCCTTCAGGAATTGCCATAAAAAATATTTTGCGGCAATATTGAAAATTTCTATTCCGTATGGTATAATACTTTTGTATATAAAAACAGGAGGAATCGCTATGTTTATTTCCGATACCATCAAATATATTGGCGTCAACGACCACGAGGTAGACCTCTTTGAGGGTCAGTATATCGTTCCCAACGGTATGTCCTACAATTCCTATGCCATTCTGGACGACAAGGTGGCTATCATGGACACCGTGGACGCCCGTTTCACCCACGAGTGGCTGGACAACATCCAGAACACCCTGAACGGCAGACAGCCCGACTATCTCATCATTCAGCACATGGAGCCCGACCATTCTGCCAATATCATGAATTTCGTCAAGGCTTATCCCAAGGCTACCCTGGTGTCCTCTGCCAAGGCCTTCAACATGATGAAGAACTTCTTCGGCACGGATTTCGCCGACAACCGCATGGTGGTAGGTGAGGGGGATACCCTCTGTCTCGGCAAGCATACCCTGACCTTCGTCACCGCCCCCATGGTGCACTGGCCCGAGGTCATCGTTACCTACGACAGTCTGGATAAGGTTCTGTTCTCTGCTGACGGCTTCGGTAAGTTCGGCGCTCTGGACGTAGAAGAGGACTGGGCCTGCGAGGCTCGCCGCTACTACATCGGCATCGTGGGCAAGTACGGCGCCCAGGTGCAGGCCCTTCTCAAGAAGGCCGCCACCCTGGATATTCAGACCATCTGTCCCCTCCACGGCCCCGTGCTGACCGAAAATCTCGGATACTACATCGGCAAGTACGATACCTGGTCCTCCTACACCCCCGAGGACGAGGGCATCGTCATCGCCTATACCTCGGTTTATGGCAACACCAAGAAGGCAGTTCTGAAGCTGGCAGACCAGCTCCGCGCCAAGGGCTGTCCCAAGGTGGTGGTCAACGATCTCGCCCGCTGTGACATGGCCGAGGCGGTGGAGGATGCCTTCCGCTACAGCAAGCTGGTGCTGGCCACCACCACCTACAACGCCGAGATCTTCCCCTTCATGCGCCAGTTCATCGATCACCTCACCGAGCGTAACTTCTCCAACCGCACCGTGGCCTTCATCGAGAACGGCTCCTGGGCGCCCATGGCCACCAAGGTCATGAAGGGGATGTTGGAAAAATCCAAGAACCTCACTTATACCGAGAATACCGTCAAAATCCACTCTGCCTTGAACGAGGACAGCAGCAAGCAGCTGGAGGCTCTCTCCGACGAGCTTTGCCGTGAGTACCTGGCTCAGCAGGACGAAACCGCCAACAAGAGCGACATGACCGCCCTCTTCAAGATCGGCTACGGCCTCTACGTGGTCACCTGTAACGACGGCAAAAAGGACAACGGTCTTATCGTCAATACCGTCTCCCAGGTCACCGACACGCCCAACCGCATCGCCGTCACCATCAACAAGGCCAACTACTCCCACCACGTCATCAAGCAGACCGGCAAGATGAACGTCAACTGCCTGACGGTGGAGGCCCCCTTCAAGGTCTTTGAGGCCTTTGGCTTCAAGAGCGGACGCAATGTGGACAAGTTCGCCGACTGCACTCCCCTGCGCTCCGATAACGGCCTGGTCTTCCTGCCCCGCTACATCAACGCCTTCATGTCCCTGAAGGTGGAGCAGTACGTGGACCTGGATACCCACGGTATGTTTATCTGCTCAGTCACCGAGGCTCGCACCTTGTCCGACGCCGAGACCATGACCTACGCCTACTATCACGCCAACGTCAAGCCCAAGCCCCAGACCGAGGGCAAAAAGGGCTACGTCTGCAAGATCTGCGGCTACGTCTACGAGGGCGAGGAGCTGCCTGAGGATTTCATCTGTCCCCTGTGCAAGCACGGCGCTCAGGATTTTGAGCCGATTGCGTAAAGCCCCTCATAAAAAGACGATCCCCACGCAAAAGTTTCGGCTTCTGCGTGGGGATGTTTATTCTCAGCGGTTGATTTCGGGGTTGTCAGTGCGTCCCAATAAATAATCGATGGAGACGTTAAAATAATCCGCAAAGCGGATCAGGGTGGCGTAGTCGGCTTCTCTTTCTCGGTTTTCATAACGGCTGATGCTGTTTTGATTCATGTTCAAATCCATGGCCAGCTTCAACTGAGAGATATGACGCTGTTTTCTTAACTCCTTCAAACGCAAAATGCAAATCACCTCTTGACATTATTATACCAATGTGGTATAATTCAAATATACCGTTTTGGTATAATTCGTGCCATAAAGGCAACCAAAAGAGGAGAAGTATGTATGAGACAGCAAATGAAGATGATGCTTGTGATCTGTGCCATGCTTGTCGCGGCTTTGTTTGTCGCTTGCAGTACAAATGGCGGCGACACCGGCGACACGGAGGAGAAGACCCGCGGTGAAAAGGTTACGGAGCTGCAGGAGACCGAAGTCGGTGAAACTAAAAATGGTGAAACCGAGATTGAGGTGACGGTTGGAGCCGAAACGGTAAAAGATGCAGAGACCTTTGCGGAAACCAGGATTGCGGACGGAAATGAAACGGTTATAGAAACGGTGGCAGACGGAGGTATCGAGTCAAGTGAAGAAATCGAGACATCCGAGGAGATTGAAACCGAACTTGAAACTGAGCTCGAAACGCCCGAGGAAACGACCAAAGAGATATACCAACATGATGTGATCTGGATAGACCCCTTTGATAAGGGCTTGGCAAGGGTTTTAGTTGATTGGAACGGCAAGGATGGCAGATATGACCATTGTTATGGACTTATTGACATAGACGGAAATATTGTAGTCGAGCCTATTTACAAGAGTCTTTCTGCTTTCAAGGGTAGCACGGCCAACGGCGAATATAATGACAAGAATACCGGAAAAACGGAATCTCATTTGATCACGATCGATGGTGACGTGCTTTTCTCTACGGCACAGGACGGCGTTGATCGCTTTAGCAGTAATTCCGAACGAGGCCTTTTCTGGGTCGTGACGGTGGATGAAAAAATATCGGGCAATGTATATACAACAACGTACTATGATGTCAATGGGGCAGAGCTGTTCAGCTTTGAAAATGCGACCCCGGGAACTTTTGTTGAGGGCCGCGAGTATACGATCATAAAGAAAGACGAAGTAGGCATAGTGATCGATCTTCAGGGCAACATAGTGGAATTGGATTACTCGGAATATCTCGATCTCAGACCTGAAACCGTGGATATTTTGGAGTTTGACGGTCGGAAAATCAAATTCAGATATCAGGTAGAGGGATATTGGGATACCTGGAATTCTAATTTTGATGATTGGTACGACGCCACGGGCTATATCAATTTTGAAGAAAAGAAGGTAACGAAGGAGGATCCCCATGCCAATGAGGGGCTAAGTCTTTCTGATGTCGAATATGCAAAAATGCTGAAAGAGCTCCCCGAATTTAAAGGGGTAGAGAATGTTAATATACAAGATCGGTATGACGACAGGTATCTGATTGTAAAATTGACAAATACAAACGGCGTGAATTTCTATACGGTCTACGACGCCACGGCAGAAAAGATACTGATGGAGCCAACAAACAAAATTAAGGCTGTTGAAAATATGCGTGATGGAGTGATGATCGTTAAAGGTGAGGATACATCCCGTTACGGTCTCATGGATATCAACGGTAATTGGTTGATAGAAGATAAATATGCCAGCATAGGCTTCTTCAACAACGGCTTGGCATTAGTACAGGATCCCTATAGCTCTGATTGGGGCTATATCAACGAGCAGGGTGAATGGGTCATTGAAGATATTTATGATAAAGCTACAGACTTCTCCGAGGGCTATGCCATTGTACAAAAGCTGAGGGGCTATAGCATGGTTGAGCGCATCATGGTCATCGACACCGAGGGCAACGTGATAATGGATTTCCCCCAGTAAAGGGTTGACTTTTAGACCGAAAGCCCCCCGAACCAACGGTTCGGGGGGGGGTTTATTATATATCATCCTCTGTATGAAGTCCTTCAAATGCAAAACGCATCCCAAACCGGAAGCCTGTTTTGAAGATCTGCGGTTCTCTCACTTGAGACAGCGATCGTTGAGCCACTTCATACTTTTGAAAAAGGATCTTTTGTTCATCGGTCATAGTTTCAAACAACGTCTTTTTGCATTGATTCATGTCGTATATAGGGTTCTTTTCGGCAGCGGTTGCCCCGTGATCTGACCAGGGATTAAAGCTGGAATAAAACAACTCGTCGATTAATGAGCTCATGCAGTGCTCCTCCCATAAATAAAAAGTGCGCAGCCGAAGCTACGCACCGAAAAATGTGCGGCTCCGATTGCTGCGACACAATTCCATTCCCCAAGTATACACAAAGGTATAGAAAACAGAGCGTACATTTTTACCTATAGTAAAATGTACACTTGGGGTGCAAAATATGAAATTGTGTCGCAACCGTATTATACCATATTCCAAAAATATTGTCAAGAAGATTTTGTGCTTGGGTAACCGCAAGGAAAGGGGAAGAAAAAGAGGATCGTCCGTGTGGACGATCCTCTTTGGCGTATAAATCAATCTAAATGAGGCGTAGCAGTTGAGAGTAGATCGCTGTTCGCTGAAAAAGCATCACCTTTAGCCGGTGAGTTCCTATCACGCCTCTTCCTCATCGGGATGGGCCTCGGCACAGGCGATCATGCGGGTGATGACGGCGCGGAAACGGCTGTCGCTCCGCAGGGAAGCCCAGGCGGGGGAGTTAAAGCTGCTCAGCAGTCGGGCGCACTTGGAAAGGCCCCGCGCTTCGGTGTCCTCGGCCTTGTCATAGGTCACGCGGTTGATGATCACCGAGGTGTACGCGGCCGTATCGGGGCGTTCGTCGCACAGGATGGCGGCGTCGGCCATTTTTTCAAGACAGTCCAGGGCGGATTTTTTATCGGCGGCCTTCCCGGAGGCCAGGTGAAGCATGGCCAGTTGACGGTAGGCGTTGGCCAGACGGTCGGCGTAGAAATAGGGCGTGTCCTCAAAAATCAGCTCAAAGAGGGCGACGCTCTTTTCCAGAATGGCGATCTTTTCCTCGCGGCTGTAGGTGTTGCCCGAAATGGCGGGTACGCAGGCCAGGTTGTAAAGATGCCACCAGATGTTATCGGCAAACAGGATCAGATTTTTCTGGGCTTGGGCGAAGGCGACCTCTCCCGTGAGAATGGTGGCCTTGATGATCTCCCGGCTGTAGCTCATGCTGTGGAGCTGATCCGCGATGTGGAGCGCCTCGGCGCTATTGTCCATCTGATGGGCGTAGATGTCGCAGAGGGTTTTCTTGGTGCGGTCGCGGAGGGTGTCGTCGGTACAATCGGACAGAATGTGACGGCAGAAGGACACGGCTTCCTCCAAAGCGGCGCTCACGGCCTCACGGATCTGGGGAGAATCCCCCTTCTCCATGAGGGCCTCGGCATACAGGGACAGCACCTCGGCCATCTCGATCTGCAGGCGATAGCTGGAGGGGATCTCCGCCAGGGCAGTACGAAGCACCTCCATGGCGTCGGTGATCTTTTCGCGATCCAATAGACGCTCGGCGTCGGACAGATACGTATCCACCTTTTGCTCCTTGCGGGCGTTGGTGTAGCAGAGCAATTCGTCCATGGTGACGCTGAAATAGTCAGCGATGAGGGGCAGGGAATTCATATCGGGATAGCACACACCCGATTCCCAGCGTGATACGGCCTGGGGAGTGACACCCAAATGGTCGGCCAGCATATCCTGGGTCACGTCGTTCTGACGGCGGAGCAGGCGGATCTTGGCGCCGATCCTGATCTTTACGTCCTGTGTTTTCATATGTCCTCCTTCGCGGATAGGTTCCCTATGATTATAGCAAACCTTGTCGGAAAAGTCAATAGATTGTAGAAATTTATCAGATCATTCAACAAAAGGTTGACGAAATTTCCCGAAGTCACATTTTCCATAAATAACTTGGTATTATAAGAAATATTTGTTAAAAATGTGGCAAAACTCTTGACAAAGAGGAGGGTTGCGTATATAATCAAGGTGTAATCTTATTGTATGAGAAAAGGAGGCTTTCATCATGGATATGAAGCAAAAGCTGGTGGAGATCGTGGCTGAATATCGGGAGATCTCCCCTGAAGAAGTTAAAACCGACGTACCCTTTGCCCAGCTGGGTCTGGATTCCCTGGACGTGGCTGAGCTGGCCATGAAAATTGAGGATGAGATGGGGCTTTTCGTTGAGTTGTCCCCTAAGCTCAATTCCATTGAGAAAATGGCCGCCTATCTGGAATCCTTACAGGGTTGATCAAGGTATTTGACCTAAAAAATATTATTTTATTTCAAAAGGAGATTTTCATATGGCAACCTATAAGTGCAAGCTTTGTCAAAAGGTTTTTGACGTCGTTGACGGTGAGACCCCCATCTGCCCCCTGTGCGGCGCACACATTGATAAGCTGGAGCGTCTGCCCGATCCCGCCCCCAAGAATCCCTACGCCGGCACCCAGACCGAAAAGAACCTGGAGGCCGCCTTTGCCGGTGAGTCCCAGGCAAGAAACAAGTACACCTACTTCGCCTCCGTCGCCAAGAAGGAGGGCTATGAGCAGATCGCCGCTCTGTTCCAGAAGACCGCGGACAACGAGAAGGAGCATGCCAAGCTGTGGTTCAAGGAGCTGAAGGGCATCGGCAATACTGCCGAGAACCTGCTTCACGCCGCCGAGGGCGAGAACTACGAGTGGACGGATATGTACGCCGAGTTCGCCAAGACCGCAGATGCTGAGGGTTTCCCCGAGCTGGCGGCAAAATTCCGTGCCGTGGCCGAGGTGGAGCGCCATCACGAGGAGAGATACAGAGCCCTGCTTCACAACGTGGAGACCAAGACGGTCTTTGAGAAGAGCTCGGTTCAGGTATGGGAGTGCCGTAACTGCGGTCATATCGTTGTTGGCATGAAGGCTCCCGAGATCTGCCCCGTTTGCGCACATCCTCAGAGCTATTTTGAGGTTGAGGCCAAGAATTATTGAGTGGTCACCCCTAAAAGCTTCCGTGCAGGAGCCGCCCTCTTCCGGCGGTGATGGTTCGGATCCCTGCTGTTGCCGAGCCACCCGAGCAGAACTCGGCGGGCTCGGCAACTTTTTCTTTCGAAAGGAGCGTACTTATGCGTAATTGGAAAAAAATCCTGATTCCTTGCCTGATCACGTTTCTGATTTTGACCCTGGTAGCTTGTGCCGGGGAAGGGAATACCCAGGAGACCGTCAGTACCTCGGCACTTACCGAGGCTACGGGAACCGAGTCTGCGCCCGAAGCGACCGATCCCGTCACAGAGGCACCTGCTGATCCCGAAACGGAGAAAGCAACCGAGAAGATCACCGAAGCGGCTACGGATGTTGCCACCGAGGCGCCCGATGGGGACGCTACGGAAGTGCCTACTGAGGCCCCGGAGGAGACTGTCACCGACACGACCGTCGAAACCGAAAGCGTTGCTGAAACAGTCGTTGAGACCGAGGCGCCCACTGAGGCAGAGACGGTACCCGAAACCGAGCCGGAGACCGAGGCTGAGACCGAGGCCCCCGAGCCTCAGCTCTTGACCCATATCTCTCTTGATGAGGCCGCAAAAATGGGTCTGGATCTCACGGACTACATCTACCGTCCCTCTCAGACCAAGGCGGCGGCCACCGTGGATGGCGATACCACCGTGTTATCTCTGACGAACACCAAGGTGGTCAACACTACGGCGTCAGATCCTTACGTGCACCTCAAGCTGGAAGGGCTGGTGGAGGATATGGGAGGACTTCTCGCCAAAACCACCGAATATCCTTATCTTGTGCTCCGTGTCAAGGGCGCAGATCTTTGGGGCCGCACCTTCTGTCTGTACGGATATCCCAACAACCGTGTGAACGGCACCGGTCTGATCGGTGAGCAGCGGGCGCGCATGAAGGATACCGAGGAGTGGCAGTACATCTGTTTTGACCTGACGGGCGCTTCTCAGGATATGACTTATTTGCGCTTTGACTATATCAACGCCTCGCTGTCGGAGGACACCGTCCACATCAGCGATCTGTATTTCTTCGGAACCGAGGAGGAGGCCGCCGCCATGACGGGTCCCGACGTGTATCCCATCGTTGAGCAGACGATGGACAACTACGTATTGAACATCATGTCCTTCAACGTGCAGACTGAGAACGGTACCTCTGTCCGTATGGATATCCGTGCCGATATGCTCCGCGACCTCATCGACGAGTATATGCCTGATTCCATCGGTATGCAGGAGGTCACCGCCAAGTGGCGCGAGATCATGGACAATTATGTGTTCAATGACAGCTACACCGGCGTGGGTGTGGCGAGAACCGACAACGCTGCCCTGGGTCTGGAGCAGAGCTGTATTTTCTACCGTTCTGACAAGTATGACCTTTTGGATAGCGGCACCTTCTGGCTGTCTGATACCCCCGACGTGGTCGGATCGGCATTTGAGACCAGTCAGTATCCCCGTATCTGCACTTACGTTCATTTGAAGGACAAGGTGACGGGCTTTGAGTACATCCATATGAACACTCACTTGGATCATCTGGGCGGCTCGGACGGACGTTCTCTTCGTTTGAAGCAGGAGACCGTTATGCTGCAAAAGCTTGCCACGCTTCCCAAGGTGGCGACTGTGATCACGGGTGACTTCAACCAGCTGGCCTTCAACGGCGAGGGCAATGCGTATGCCGTGTATAAGCTCATGACGGGCGAGCGCGCCTTCAAAATGCCCGACGGCACAGAGATGACCATGAATCTGGCAGACAGCCGTATGCACGCCCCCGATAATATGCCCGAGGGCTTTACGGCTACCATGACTACGTATCACGACGTAAACAGCAGTAAATATATGCCCTCCCGCTATCCTATCGATTACTGCTTCTACACCCCCGACAAGCTGGATGCCCTGTCTTATGCCATCCGACTCTATGACCGCGACGGCACTTACCTGTCTGACCATCTTCCCGTGATCACCAGCTTTAAAGTAAAGGCATGAAAAAATACGTCTTGTTTTTGTTGATCTGCCTTGCCGTCATTGCCGGCGGATGCCTGACGGTTGGCGCATCCTATGAAGGCTACGTCACCATTCCCTATGCCGAAAAGACACCCGTCATCGACGGTGTTGCGTCACCGGGGGAATACACCGGGGATCCCTTGATCATGGATGCTCAAGCCTCCGAGGCGTGGGTAGGCGCGGTGTCCGAGGAGACCGTTACCACCTGGCATCTCGCCTGGGACGAGCAAGGCCTGTACGTTGTGGCCACCGTCAAGGACAGCACCCCCTCTTATCGGGGCGAGAACGCCAACTGGGTGGGCATCGACTGCGTAGAGATCGGCGTGAATCCCGGATATACGCTGACGAAAAAGGACGATAAGGGCGTGTTCTTCTCCATGGGCGCTACCTCCTACGGCGGGGTAGTGGTTTACCGCCACAATTACGACGAAAAGATCGTATCCGACAAGGTGGAGGGCTGTGCCACGGGACACGCCGCGGGCAATGACAGCTATACCGTGGAGGTATGCATTCCCTGGTCGCTGATCTTTATCGAGGCGGATTGCACCAAGACCGATACTCACCTGGATGCTACCCATCTGGTGCCCGAAAACAACTTGGTCATGGATTTTGTGATGGCCACCATTGATGCCGACGAGAGCGGCACCATTTCGGCTGCCTACAAGTTTAAGGATACCGATTTCGTGACGGGAAGCTATCTGATCGCCTGTCTGGTGGGCGGAAAGGACACCGATGATGAAACCGTTGCCGCCGAGACAGAAGCCCTCACGGAGCCCGACGAGGCTGCTACCTCTGATCTGGTCATCCTGCCGCCTGTGACGCTTGATACGGAGGTATCAACCGCAGCCGAGGGTGATCCTGAGACGGATATGCCTGCGCCCGAAACGGATATGGTGGCCGAGACTGCTGCCGAAGCCGGAAATACCGCGGCCGGGGAGGAGACCTTCTCTGTGCCCGAGGTCGAGGCCACGGAACTGTCGGACACTCAAGCCCCTGCCGATAATGAAAATATGACTGCGAACACCTCTGCCCCCCAGACTGCGGTCCCCGGTACTGATGTGTCTCCTGCTTCCTCCGGTTGCGGTAGCTTATTGAGTGCCACGACCCTGCTGATCCTGCTTATGGGGCTTGGAGGCCTGGTGCTTTTGAAGCGCAAACGCGCCTGATTTCCGCACCCCTCCAATCGCCCACGGCTGACGGAATAAGTGTGCGCACCTATATGGAGTGAATATGAAAAAGAATGTATTAATAACTCTTGCCCTGGCGCTTTTGCTGATTTGTACGGCCTTGTCTGCCTGTACCTCGGGTGGCACCGAGGGCGATACTGAAGCTCTTTCGGACTCTGCCCCTGTGGAAACTGTGGCTGGGACTGATGCCATCGCCGCAGAGACCACCGCGGAGACCGCCGCAGAGACCGCCGCGGAGACCGTAACCGAGACCGTGACGGAAGCAGTTTCGGAAACCGTCGCGGAAACTGCCGCGGAGACCGTTTCGGAGACCGTCGCGGAAACCGTCGCGGAAACCGTTTCGGAGACCGCCGCAGATACGGTCGAAGAAGAAACTACGGAGGAGGAAACCGAGGAAATGACCAAAGAACCCATTATCCCCATCGTGTACGACGCCATTGATACGGTGGAAAATCTGGAGCAGTTTATTGCCGAGGTGGATTACCCCGATGGCAATCATGACAATGAGGCCAAGGACGTAGGTGCCATTGAATCTCCCTATTTTACCATGTCCGTGAATGGCATCCCGGTGGAATGCTACGCCGTTCGCACCACCTATGGCGCCCATTCCTTTGCCATGATCGACGCGGGAGAAGCCAGCTTCCCTCTGGAGATCGACCTGGGTGTGACCACGGATTATCGCAAGGTCACCGTCCTGCCTGAGCACTACGGCGTAAAGGCCAAGATCACCGAGGGCGGCGCCACAGCTACCGTGACGTCCTACGGTAACTACACCTTTGTCCTCGACAACGATAAGACCAAGGCCATCACCCTGTTCGTCCGTGATAACGAGGCCTCCGAGGCCTCCGAGGCCTCCGAGACCTACGAGGCCCCCGAGGGCTACGAGGTCATCAAGGTGGCGCCCGGTGTGCATGACGAGAGGATCGAGTTTACCAATGAAAAGCAGGTGCTGTACTTTGAAGCCGGTACCCATGAGCTCAAGTACAATATCGTTTTCAAGAACAATACCGAGGTCTATCTGGAGCGCGGTGCGTACATTCTGGCCACCATGCCCGACAGAGAGGAAAAGCCCTTTCTCGACCCCGCCTGGTCGGGTATGACCCGCTGGCACGCTCTGTTCCAAGGTCAGGGCGTTTCTAACGTGCGTATCAGCGGCCGCGGGTTTATTGATCTGACCCGTTTGGATTGGCACGCTCGCTCGGGCATCCAATTCGATATGTGTAAGGATATCTCGGTGGAGGGCGTCACCCTCAACAACTGCCCCGAATGGACGCTGTATTTTACGCAATGCGAGAATATTTCCGTAAATGAGGTCATGCTGTTCGGATATCGTCAGAACAGCGACGGCATTGCCATCGTGGACAGCGCCAACGCTCTTGTGAAGGATTGCTTTGCCCGCTCCGGCGATGATCTCTTTGAGGTCAAGTCCATGTACGGCGGATGCAGCATCAAGATCGAGAATATCGTCTTTGACAACTGCAACGCCTGGCCCGACAAGGCGCGCGGCTTAGGTATCATCGCGGAGACGACCCGGGATATGACGGATATCACCTTCAAGAACTGCTCCATCGGCTTTGCTTCGGCCACGTGGATGGAGGATCTGGGCGGATTGGTCATCTACACCATGGGCCCTGCCAAGATCACCAACGTGACCTTTGACAACATCGAGCTGTACGAAAACGATAAGTACCCCATCAACGTGACTGTGGATGGCTCCTCCAAGGCGCAGATCGAGGGTCTGACCTTCAGAAACATTCGCATCGAAGGCTCTCGCAAGGTGCGCATCTGCAACCGCTCCACCGTAGGTGGCGCCATCAACGGTATAACCTTTGAGAATTGCATGCGCGGCGACAAGCAGGCGGCAACGGCCCGCTCTCTGAACGTGAGCATGGAGAATGTAGATGAATCCAAGATTTCCATCTTCTGGTCAAAGGACGAAAACAATTGACAGAATTTTGTCAAAATGCACGAAATTCACTCACCTCGTTTGTTTCAAAGGTGCAAAACGGAGAAAGTGAAAAAAATCCCAAAAAACACTTGCATTATTTGGAAATTTGGGGTAAAATATATTCTTGGAAGAGAAGGATTCTTCCGCACAACCGAATGTCAAAAATAAAAACTATATAAAATGGAGGATTTCACCATGTCTGTAAAAGTTGCTATCAATGGCTTTGGCCGTATCGGTCGTCTGGCTTTCCGTCAGATGTTCGGCGCTGAGGGTTATGAGATCGTTGCCATCAACGACCTGACCAAGGCTTCCATGCTGG
>SVTR01000040.1 GCA_015063685.1 Oscillospiraceae bacterium
CTATATGATCCTGAACCTCCCGCTGTTCGGCCAACAGAAACATGTCAATTGGCTTTTCGATGAGCCCCGAGGCGCTCCGCCGTGGGGGCGAGCCACCGCCGGTGGCTGACAAGAAACACGCAATAGCCGCTCCACTCCCCATTGGGGAGCGGCGTGCGTCACGAGGGAGTTGGGTTCTTAGGGAGAACCGTAGGTTCTGCACTAAGTAGCACTCTTTTGCAACTTTTCTCTTGCTGAGGAGAGAAAAGTTGAGAAGACGCTAAACAACAATTTATCTGCCTGACTACCCATCGCGTGATGCAGTAGGCAAGGGATGCCCTACCCCGAGCCAAAGCCCCACCGCAGGTGGTAAACAACAATTTATCTGCCTAACATCCCATCGCGGTATGCGGCATGCACAGGATCCACTACCCCGAGGGATGGCAGCGGCCCGGTCGCCCCACCGTGGGTGACCGACAAACAACCATCCTTCGAACTGCCACAAAAGCCTTGACAAGCATCCGAAAAAATGGTAAACTATGGTGAATAAATTCTCGGAGGAAATCATGAAGAAATTACTGCTTTGTCTTTCCCTTGCTACAGCCCTGCTCCTCATCTCTTGCGGCGGCGACAACACTACCGAAACCGAATCGACAGGTGCCCTTGGCGAAACCGCCTCTGAAACGGTGGTAGCGCCGGAGGAAGCCGAAAAAGAAATCGTGACGGAAGTGACTACCCATGGAGCCTCAGATACCGCAGAGGTTACGGTTGAAAATGTGACGAGCGTAGATACGGTCGCCGAAACCGAAGCGCCTACAACCGAGACGCCTGTCGAAACCCAAGAAGTGACGATGGAGGAAACATCGGCTGAGCAGGTGACGGAAATGCAACCGTCAGAGACCCAAGGTGAAATGGAGAGCGAAACCGAAAGTGAGACCGAAAGTGAGACCGAAAGTGAGGTAGAGCCCGTGAAAACCTTCAAAAATCCGCTCCTTGACCGTGCTGCCGCAGATCCCTGCATCGTCTATCATGACGGTTATTACTACGGTACTTATACCGAAGCGGTGGGCATCTCGCTTTTCCGCAGCACCACGCTTGAGAATCTTTTCAAGGACGAAAAGGTGACCGTCTTTAGTATTGGCAATGAAGTGCAGGGCAATATCTGGGCCCCTGAGCTTTTCTATAACCCTTCCACCGATCGTTGGTACATTTATTCCTGCGGCTCTACGGAGGGGTGGGATTTCTTCACCATACGGATGTTCTGCCTGGAATCCAAGACCAATGATCCTTTTGGCGAATACGAATTCAAGGCCTTCACAGATCCTGATCTCCTTGCCATTGACCAGACCATGTTCTACGATGAAAAGAGCGGTACTTTGTATACTGCCTATTCGGAATTCACCGCCGATGGTCAGGTCATCATGCTGGCAGTCATGGAAAATCCTTGGACCATTTCGGATCAGCGCCTGCGGGTATCCTACCCCCGCTTTGACTGGGAGAAGAAGGGCGAGCGTCCCGACAAGGACAGCCGAGTCAACGAGGGGCCCGTGTTCCTGGAGCATGACGGCAAGCTGTCGATCATTTATTCCGCCAGCGGCTGCTGGTCAGAATACTATTGCCTGGGTCTTGTGGAATTTGACGGAGACGATTTCTCGGCAGGGGAAATGATCCGGAGAAACAACTGGAAAAAGCGCACGTCTCCCGTGTTCTCTGCGGCCAATGAGGTCTATGGCGTAGGTCATTGCTCCTTCTTTACATCCCCCGACGGTTCCGAGACCTGGATCGCTTACCACGGTATGCCCACGCCCGACGCGGGGGAAGAGGGACGTTACGCGTATGCCCAAAAGATCACCTTCAGAGATGACGGTATCCCCGTCCTTGGAGAGCCTCTGTCCAGGGATACCGAGATTCCCGTGCCCTCCGGCGAGGCTTAAGGACACCAATCATGCTGACCTTCCTCTGATATCGGTGAATTTGTTGTAAATTTTTTAAAAAATTTAAAAAAACTATTGCAATTTTATAAAAAAAAGTATATTATATATGTATATAATTATGTCGCGCGGGAATCGTGGTGCAAGCGGTCTCGACGCATGAAAACGGAGGAATAATAATATGACCTTTGAACACGATAACACCTTTACATCCGGCGTTAATATTAAAGTCATCGGTGTCGGCGGCGGCGGTAACAACGCTGTCAATCGCATGATTTCTTCAAACATCAGAGGTGTGGAATTTGTCTCCATCAACACCGACCGTCAGGCTCTCAATCGCTCCAATGCCTCCATCCGTCTGGTCATCGGTGAGAAGCTGACCAACGGCTTTGGCGCAGGCGCTAACCCCCAGATCGGCGCAAGAGCTGCTGAGGAATCCATCGAAGAGATCAAGGGTATCCTTCAGGGTACCGATATGGTGTTCATCACCGCTGGTATGGGCGGCGGTACCGGTACCGGTGCGGCTCCCGTGGTGGCTCGCATTGCCCGCGAGATGGGTATTCTGACCATCGGTATCGTAACCAAGCCCTTTGCTTTTGAGCAGAAGCGCCGTATGGACCAGGCCATCGCAGGTATTGCTGAATTGAGCCAGTACGTTGACTCTCTCGTGGTCATTCCCAACGACCGCCTGAAGGAGGTCAGCGACACCCGCATTACTCTGATGAATGCCTTTGAGGTTGCTGACAGCGTGTTGTCCCGCGGCACCAAGAGCATCTCCGACCTTATCGACGTGGACGCCTTTATCAACCTGGACTTCGCCGACGTTTCCTCCATCATGAAGGACGCAGGCTACGCACACATGGGTGTGGGCGTTGCCACCGGTAAGGACAAGGCCGAGGAAGCTGCCCGTCAGGCTATTTCCAGCCCCCTCCTGGAGTCCTCTATTTCCGGCGCCAACGGCCTGCTCATCAGTATGACCGTGTCTCCCGATGTGGGTCTGGAGGATGCGACCGTCGCTTCCACCATGATCGCCAACGAGGCGGCTCCCGGTGCCAACGTCATTTGGGGTGTCAACTTTGATACCGAGCTGGAGGACGAGATGCGCATCACCATCATCGCCACCGGCTTCAACAAGAAGTCCAATGATCCCGCAGGGAATGTCGCTCCCGTCGAGGCTCCCGAGGAGAAGGCTGCTCCCGTGGAGAAGGTGCGCAAGGCGCCCGTTGGCGTGAAGCCCGCCCGTCCCGCAGAGGCCGCTCCCGCTAAGGCAAAGCGTCTGCCCGTGAACGACGAGCTGGATCAACTCTTGGAGGAGTTTCAGACTGATGCTCCTCGCAGATAATGCGTAAGAGATCAAAATTGAACATTTACAGGGGTTTGGCCGGTGGCCGACCCCTGTTTTGCTATAGGGCATCTCTAAAAACTTATCGCACGACGTATGACGGTGCTTTTTCCGTCATACGTCACAAAATTCTTTCGCATAGGGTCAACTATGTGTGCGGATTTTTAGAGGTGACCTTTTTTCGTCTGGCGAAATAATCCCTCGCATCTCGCCGCACGCTGGATATGTAGAGATGCCCTATAAAGTTTGGATAAATTGTGATAACTATATGAAATATTTTCACAAAAAGGGTTGACAAAATCGGGTTTACACTGTATAATGATACTATTATAGGTGCGTGACCGCACGAAAGGATAGAGGTATACTATGTACACAGACAAGACATTGGTCTGCAAAGACTGCGGACAGGAATTCGTATTCTCCGCCGGTGAGCAGGAGTTTTACGCTGAAAAGGGTTTCGAGCACGAGCCCCAGAGATGCCGTGATTGCCGCGCTAAGTTCAAGGCAAACCGCGGAGAGGGTGGCGCTCGCCAGATGTATGACGCTACTTGCGCCAACTGTGGTGCCGCTTGCAAGGTTCCCTTCCAGCCCCACGACGACCGTCCTGTATACTGCAGCGAGTGCTTCCGCAACAGATCCGCTCAGTAATGTGACTCCCGTTACGGGACACGGCTGAAGCACTGATCAGGAAGTCGGCAGACTTGCAGATACGAAAGAACACCGCCTGCATGGCAGGCGGTGTTCTTTTTGTTTTTGGACGTTCCGCAGGCAATGAAATGCGGGCTTATCGTCCGATTCCGTAAATAGGCTTGCCCAGGGAGGATTCGATGCGCAAAAGGCGGTTGTACTTGGCGGTGCGATCAGTGCGACAGGGCGCACCGGACTTGATCAAAGGCGCACCGGTGGCTACCGACAGATCGGCAATGGTAGTGTCCTCGGTTTCTCCCGAACGGTGAGAGAGGATGAAGTCATAGCCCGCCTCCTTCGCCACTCGGATTACCTCCAGGGTTTCGGAGAGTGTGCCGATTTGATTGGGCTTGATGAGAATGGCGTTTCCCGCGCCTTGGCTGATACCTTGGTGGAGCCGTGCTGTGTTGGTGACGAACAGATCGTCTCCGACCAAACGAACCTTGTGTCCCAAACGTTGGGTCAATACTGTCCAGCCCTCAAAATCCTCCTCAGCCAGCGCATCCTCAATGGAGAAGATGGGATACTTTTCCACGTACTCCGCCCAGCGATCCATCAAGGCATCACGGCTTATTTGAACGTTAGCCTTGGGAAGGGAATAGAGACCCTTTTCCCCGTCCTTTTTCTGCCATTCGGATGCGGCTACGTCCAGAGAAATCTTGACGTGATCCGTGTCATACCCGGCCTCTCTGATGGCCTTGATGAGATATTCGATGGCAGCCTCGTCGGAAGGAAGATTAGGGGCAAAGCCGCCTTCGTCGCCTACACCCGTAGACAAGCCATCCTTTTTAAGAATTCGCCCCAGGGTATGATAGATTTCGCTCCCCCAGCGCACGGCTTCGGAAAAGGTGGGGGCGCCTACGGGAAGGATCATGAATTCCTGGATCTCCACGTTATTAGCTGCGTGAGCACCGCCGTTGAGAACGTTCATCATGGGGATGGGGAGACGGTGGGCGCCTGCACCTCCAAGGTAACGGTACAGGGGGATGCGATACCAGTTGGCGGCGGCTCTGGCGGTGGCCAATGACACGGCCAGCATGGCATTGGCCCCCAGCTTTTGTTTGTTTTCGGTGCCGTCAAGCTGTCTCATGGTGTCGTCGATCTCCTCCTGATCCGAGGCGTACATACCTGTCAGGGCGGGGCTGATGATATCACATACGTTTCGTACGGCATCCCGTACACCCTTGCCCATATAGCGATCCTCGCGGCCGTCCCTCAGCTCGTGGGCTTCAAACTGACCTGTAGAGGCACCGGAGGGGACGCTGGCTACCCCAACGGAGCCGTCGCATAAAACGACGGTGGCTTCAACGGTGGGAGTTCCTCTGGAATCAAGGATCTCTCTGGCACAGCATTTTGTGATCTGCGGTTTTGTCATGAATGGTTCCTTCCTTTTCCTCGCCCGAGGCGATGTTACCTGTATAAAGGTATTATGCGGTCAATGTCACCTGGTCATACATCGGATGCCCAATTTTTTGAAAAGCCTCAAGCAAAGAAGACCTCTGTCAGAAGCCTTTGCATCTCAACGATTATATACGATCATTATATCATGGCTATCCACGCTTGTCAAGAACATCCTTTCGTCAAATTTTATATTGCTATAAGGCATAGGCTTTATCTGCGGGAAACACTTGACACCTTGACGTAAATGTGGTAAAATGATAGGGTATCTCTAAATACTCAGCGTGCGGCGAGATGCGAGGGATTTTTTCGTCAGACTAAACAAAAATCTGCACGCATAGTTGGCCCTATGCGAAAGAATTTTGCGACGTATGACGGAAAAAGCACCGTCATATCGGCGTGCGATGAGTTTTTAGAAATGCCCGATAGTAATATCCCAAGGAGGTATCATGATGAAACTAAAGATTTTATGCTTTTTGCTGGCTTCGGTCATGCTGCTGGGTTGCACGGTCTGCCTGTCGTGCGTAACTACCTACGCGGCCCAGGTCAACCTGATCCAAAACGGTAATTTTTCAAAACAGATGAGCAACTGGTATACCTGGACCAACGATCCCGGTAGTGCCACCTTTACGTATCAAAGATCCGGTGGTGTGGACGATAGCCCTTGCATGCTGATCAGCAATACAAAGCCCGTGGCAGCCAGCGTTTTCCAATACGTCAACCTGCAAAAAGGGAAGAGCTATCTCTTGTCTATGGATGTAAAGTATGAGGGCGTTTCCATGGAAGGTCCCGGTGTGACCCTGGGCTCCACCATGTATGATGCCGCAGGCAATAACATCGGGGAATCCATCGGTGCCTCCCGCTACGGTACCTCCGACGGCTGGACCACCATGACCATGATCGTCAAGATCGACAATGAAAACTGCGCCCTCGTCAACGCGGGCCCCCGCCTTTGGTTCAGTACCGGTAAGGTGTGGGTGGACAATGTATCCCTCAAGCTCATGGATATGTCCGACGTCAAGTCTCAGACCTTTGAGATGTCTCTGTCCGACACTCCGAACAGATTTACCACCGACGCCCTGGGCGTGGAATGGGATCCCAAGCTCCTGCTCCCCTGTAATATTGAAAAGGGAATTACTGAGGAAGATCTTGCCTTCATGAAGGATAAGCTGGACATCCTCGGTGTGCAGGCCGTCCGTATGATGATCATGCCCGAATGGTTTGAGCCCGCAAACGATAATGACGATCCCCTCTCCTTTGATGCAAGCGGCTTCAAGCTGGAGAGTGACGACATTAAGACTACCCTGGCTTACCTTAAGGTTTGCCACGAGCTGGGCATCAAGGTCACCCTGACCTGGTGGGGCGCGGCGGCAGGCTCCTGGCTGGCCTTCCCCAACTGCAACGACTGGGTATCAGCCCCCAATAATAAGGACGAGATCTCTGAGAATATTTCTTGGTTCATTCAGTACGTCCGCAATGAGCTGAAATACGATTGTATCTACAACGTCATTCTCATGAACGAGCCCAGCTATGCCTTCCACGTGGAGGGCGGCGCCGTAGATTTCCCCTACTACGTGGAATGCTACAAGGCCATTCGCGCTCGCCTGGATGCCGATGGTCTTGAGGATATTCGTCTGGTTGGCTCGGACGATGCCCAAAGCGCCGGCTGGTATATGCAATCCTACGACGCGCTGAAGGACGTTTGCGATGCCTTCAATTCCCATACCTACCAGTGGGCTTACGACACTCCCTACCTCGACACCATGGTGCAGGAGTTCGTGTCTACCCGTACCCAGTACGGTCACGACAAGCCCTTCTTCCTGGGCGAGTTCGGTGATGGCTCTCCCATGGGCGCCTATTACGCCGCATCCGTGGAGACCTACGGCCGCGGTCTGTATCTGGCAGGCGGTGCTGTCAACGCCTTCAAGGCAGGCGCGTCGGGACTTTCCTATTGGGGTCTCCACGACGTGTACTACTACATCAATGACCAGGGCGGCGACAACGGCGGTCTCATGGAGACCGGCCTCATCGGCTACAAGACAGACGGTGAGTGGAGATTCCGTCCTTCCTACTACGCATGGGGTCTGCTGTGCAACTATATCCCCTTCGGCTCCGAGATCTACGACGTGACCGGAGATAACGGCAACGTGATCGACACCGTGGCCGTCAAGACCCCTGAGGGTAAATGGTCTGTTCTGGCCGTCAACCGCTCGGGCGTGGAGCAGACCGTAAAGGTTTCCGCCTCTGCCATTGGTGTGCCCATGAATGAATATCTGTTCTCTGAAACCACCCTGCCCACCGACGGCTCTATGATCACGCCTTCGGCCGTGGCCGATTCCGTTGATGGTACGTATACCATCACCCTCCCCGCATGGAGCTTCAAGGTGCTGTCCAATATCAACGAGGTACCCGAAAACAACGACCATCCCGAAACCTCTGTCGAAAGCGATACCGTGGTAGAACCCGTTGAAACTGAAACCGACGGTACTGTTACCGAGGATGCTGAAACCGAGGGAGAGGTTGCCACGGAAGCGGCTACCTCTGAGGTGGTGACAGACGAGCCTGCCACCAAGGCCCCCGATGTTACCTCTGCCCCCGAAACCGAACCCGCCACGGTGCAGGTCAGCGATGATCCCGAAACCGAACCCGCCACGGTGCAGGTCAGCGATGATCCCGAAACCAACGTGCCTGTTGAAAGTGATCAGGTCACGGAAACTGCTCCCGGTACTGCCACCGGCGCGGTTACGGGAGAAACTGAGGGCGGCTGCGCATCGACCGTCAGCGGCGGTTTGCTGGTCACCGGTCTGATGGCGGCGTGGGTTGCTCTCCTCAAGAAAAAGAGGGAAGAGTAAGCAAGCCTTAAAAAACACCACCGATGGCATGTCGGTGGCAGAATACGAAGGATGATCCTATATCTTAAAAGGAGCAAGCGCCCATGCGTTTGCTCCTTCCTTTTTATGAAATCGGCAAAATGGCAGAATTTTCTGTCTTCCCCTTGCAAATACATGGAAATTATGCTATAATAAAACAGAATGTAGCAACGCCTATTGTCGGGAGGTATCATATGCTGCGCAATACCAAGGACAAGCTGTTTCCTCTCCCCCCTGCCTCGGTACAGATCCAAGGCATTTTGAAGGAAAAAATGTCCCTCATCACCGAGGGAACTCTGAAAAAAATAGATTTCTACGCTCTGGCTGATTATTTTCGCAACAACATGGATATGTTTGCCACGGGCGAGTTTTGGGGAAAGCTCATGCGTGCCGCCTGCCTCATCTGTGGGGTGACGGAGGACACGGAGCTTCGCGCCATCATCGACCGCGCCGCCGAGGATATGATGAGCCTCCAAACGGCCGACGGCTGTATCTCCACCTGTCCCGTCCATACCCAACCCAACGGCTCCAACGGCTCTGATTTGTGGGAGCGGAAATATGCCCTCATGGGGCTTTTGTCCTACTATGAGCTGACCGGCTGCGATCGTGCCCTGGAGGCCGCCCGCCGACTGGTGATTTATACTGAGTCTCAGGTGGGTCTCCCTCCCAAAAAGCCCATTACCGAGACGGGCTGGGCCTTCTGCGGGATCGAGTCGTCCTCCATTTTGGAGCCTGTCATGCGGGTCTATCACTTGACGGGTGAGCCTGCGGCTATGGCCTTGGGTTCTTATATCGTGGAGAGTGGTTGCTGTTCCCGCGAAAACATTTTCGATGCCATCAAAGCTGGGAAGTCCCCCAAGGATATCGGCTGGAACGGCGTGGCAAGAGAGAGCATTGCCAAGGCTTATGAGATGATGTCCTGCTTTGAAGGCCTTTGTGAATACTACAGAGCCACGGGAGATACCGAGGCCTTGGATACTGTCAAGCTGTTTTGGGACAAGGTCATTGACGAGGAAATCACCCTCCTTGGCTCGGGCGGTGCAGACGCTCCCTTCAATCTGGGTCCCGGTACAGGTGAGCAATGGAACCGAACGAAATTTGAGCAGACCAACCCCGATATCGACCTCATGATGGAGACCTGCGTCACGGTCTACTGGATGCGCCTCTGCTACCGATTGCTCAGACTTACAGGAGAGGTCAAGTACGCCGATGAGCTGGAAAAGAGCCTCTATAACGCTATTTTGGGTGCGATCCGACCCGATGGCTCCTTCTTTGAATATTTCCCCCGCTTCAACGGAGCGAGAAATCCCAAGGTCAATTATTCCTTCAATATCAAGGGCTTTGATCTGTCCTGCTGTACCGCCAACGGCCCCACGGGTCTGGGGATGGCTCCCTACCTGGCGGTGATGGGAACGGCGGATGGTGTAGCTATCAATCTCTACGAGACATGCACCGTGAAGGTGCCCACCGATGGCGGCTTCGTTTCTCTGAAGATGACCTCGGAATACCCCCGCATGGGTATGGTTCGTCTGAAAGTTGCTGAGATTCGGGGTCCGATTCCCGAAGCCTTTGTGATTTCTCTCCGTGTGCCCGCCTTTGCTGAGGATTTTACGGTGTTCTTTGCGGATGATCCTTCCCAAAGATGTATGGGCACTCCCGGTACCTATCTCCGCTTGGCGGGCAATATCTGCGAAGGTCTGGAGTGGCTCGTTTGCTTTGATATTCCTCTGGCCAAGCATCAGGCGCCCCATGGGTCCAACCGTGCGGGTGATCATTATATCGCCTTTACCTACGGCTCTCTCCTGCTGGCACGGGACAGCCGCGACGGTATGGATCCTCTGACCCCCATTTCCGACGGTGAGATCACAGATTACCGTATCGAGGCTCCCCGCTTTGGGGGCTACGTCAGCGTAGCCATGACCCTGGCAGGGCAGGAACTTCGCCTGACTGATTATATGTCGGCGGGCAACGCCTGGGACGGCGGCACCTTTGCCGCTTGGATCCCCACAAAATCATGAAAGGAAGCCCCACGGGGCGATCAAGACCATGAATGTCATGACAGCCTTTACCCCCGAAACCGCCTATGGCGCATACGGTCGCAGGGATCGTATGCAGATCCGTCGGGGTATTCTCGGATGCGGCACGGGATTTACCGTGGCCATGGATGAGAAGGGCATCCTTCGCTACGCGGGTGATAACCGCTGGGGTCAAAAGGACGCGGCGGCCTGGCAGGAGCTTTTGTCCATTTCCTGCGGCCCCGACTTTGTGCTGGGACTGTGCAAGGACGGATCCGTGCGCTCCGCGGGACGAAGCGATCTCCACCGCATCGACGTCAACCGTTGGGCCTGCGTTACCGCCATTGCCTGCGGTCAGCGGCACGCGGCGGCTCTGGTGGGCAACGGACAAGTGCTGGCTTCCGGAGACAATCGTTTTGGTCAATGTGAAACAGGCACCTGGAGTGATGTGATCGACATCTGTTGCGGCAACACCTTCACGGTGGGTCTGCGACAGGACGGCCGCCTGCTGGTGGCAGGAGGGCACAAGCTCTTTCATCAGATCTTGAATCAATGGAAAAACATCGCAGGCTTGTTTTCGGATGCTGAAGGGAAGCAGGTGCTGGCCATCACCTTCGGGGAGGGGCGTTTGATTTCGACAGCCTCCCTGCCTGCTTGTACAAGAAAATGGCGCAACCTCGTATACGCCGCGGCCTCGGCTCGTGGCGTGATGGCGGTAACTGCTACGGGTCGGCTTCTGACCTCCAACAAAGCGGACAGAAAGCGCCTGGAGCAGATGACCAAGGATTTCATCGCCTGTGCCGCAGGTGCCACCCACATGGCGGCACTTTGCAGAAGCGGTGAGGTGATTGCCTTGGGGCACAATGACTTCGGTCAATGCAGTACCACCCGTTGGGGGGCCCTGTTCCGAGGCTTCGAAGCCTTTACCGCCCATCGCAAGGATGACGTACAGAAAAAAGAAAACACCGAAAGGATATACCAGCAAAGGCTCAGCGAGGCAGGGCGATTCAGCCGCCGTTTGGCTTGCGGTGAACGCTTGGCGGCTTGCATACGTGCAGACGGCCACGTTGAGGCTACCGCCGGACTTCGTCGCGTCAAGGATTGGCACGACGTATGCGCCCTGAGCTGTGGCAGCGCTCATCTTTTGGCGCTCCATAAAAACGGTACGGTCAGTGCCGACGGTAATAATGTGGGCGGATGCTGCCGTGTCAGCGATTGGAAGAATGTGAAAGCTGTGGTAGCAGGGAAGTATCATTCCCTTGGCCTTTGCGAGGACGGCACGGTATTGTTCGCAGGGTGGAATGTTCACGGCCAGGGCCGTGTGTCCGAGTGGCAGGGGATCCACCTGCTGAGAAGCACCGATACATATACCGTAGGCGTGTCCCACGATGGAAAAATCTATACCTCTGGCAACCGCTTGCCCTTCGATCCCGGCGACATCAATCCCGCCGATTGGGCGGATCTTGTGGATCTTGTGGTTTCGGTACACCATATGGTGGGTCTGCGCAAGGATGGCCGTGTGGTGGCCGTGGGAGATCATGCTGCCTGTGACGTAAGTGCCTGGCGGGGTGTTCGCGCCATTGCCGCCGGTGAAGGCTTTACCGTTGGACTCTGCTATGGCGGCCACGTGCTGGCAACGGGTGTTAATCAATATGGACAATGCAACACCGAATCCTGGATGCACGTGGTTTCCGTGGCCTGCGGCCGATCCTTTACAGCGGGACTTTTGGCGGACGGACGAGTGGTGACGGCCGGCCAACACATGAGCGGCAGAGGCCAGATGCTCACCCCTGATGAGATCGGCAGTGCCGTTATGGACTGGGAAAAGGCCGAAGCCACAGGCTATGAGCCCTTCCACACCGATTGGATGGCCGACGTGCTGACTCTCCGCTGCGGGCAAGAGTATCTTGTCGCCGTGGATCGTTACGGTCAGGTCATGGCCGAAGGCCTGGATCTGGACGGACAATGCACTGCTACCTCCACCTTTGTGTTGTTCAGAGATATCCGTCAGATGGATGGCTTTGGTGTCTATACCGTAGCCGCAGATTTGTTGGAACGAGAAAAGGCGAATGGGCAGGATATGCCCAAGCAGGACGAAACCGCCACGGTAAGCGGCAAGGAAGCCGCTCGGGAGATCACCATCAGCGGTCTTATGTGTGCTGATACGCTTCTTCCTTGGGATATGATGGCAAGGGATCGCCTGGGGCAGGTAGGGCAGGGACTTACCCATTACGCCTACCTGACGGAGCAGGGAACCCTGAAAATGGTGGGCGAGGAGCTCAGCCGGCGAGAGGAGCGGTGGGTTCCGCCGACCTGCCTATGGGTATCCTCGGGTCTTTACCATACAGTCGCCATCACGAACGAGGGCAGACTTTGGTCCGTTGGCCTTTTGAAAGAGGATCCCACGGCGGAGCTTCTGGAAACGCAGTCATGGGAGGCTTTGGATCACGAAGAGGATGTCATGCCTTGGACGGCAGTGACCTGTGGCATCAACCATACCGCCGCCATCCGTAGTGATGGGCGGGTCTTTGCCGTTGGTGACAACGATGAGGGTCAATGCGGTGTGGACTCCTTCAGAGACGTGATCACGGTGGCCTGCGGTGCCAAGCATACGGTGGCCGTGACAAAAGAGGGAGTGGCGCTGGCGGTGGGCAATGACACCTATGGACAATGCCGCGTGCAGGACTGGAAAAATCTTGTCATGGTCGCTTGCGGTGAAAGGCATACCGTAGGACTGCTGCTGGACGGGTCGGTGATCGCCGTTGGTGACGACCGATTGGGTCAGTGCCGTGTGGAGCGCGCCAAAAACGTGATCTCGGTGGCCTGTCTGCCGGAGGCTACCATCTGCGTTCGCGCCGACGGACGAGTGGATATCTACGGCGGTACCGGGGAGCTGCGAGAGAGAATCGCCAGACTTCGCCGTGTGGTTGCGGTATACGTCTGCGAGTATCGTCTTTGCGCCCTGACCTCTGACGGTCGTCTTTTAGAGGTCAACTGAGGTACTCCAAATCCATCATACAGTAAAAAAAGAGCGACAGCTTTCTGCCTTTCGGCAAAAAGCTGTCGCTTTTCTTTGGAGCATCCTGAGTGATGCCCGTGTTTTTATCATCTGGTGGCCATAACATCCTTTTCGTAGGTCTTGATGGCCTTGAGGGCGTCCTGGCCGATGGCGATGTCCTTCTTCATGAGCATATACTCCCAGACGGCGTTCATGGGGAGGTTCTTGGCCTCGTCCATGAGCATGAGGCGGGAGGTGAAGTCGCCCTCGACCTCGGCCTTATCGGTGAGGTTCACGGGCTCCAGGAGGGATGCCAGCACGGCCTTGGCGGCGGCGCGGAGACCGATGGACCAGCAGGCCACACGGTTGATGGAGGCGTCGAAGAAGTCCAGACCCATGGCCACGTCGCCGTAGAGGTTGCCCATGCGCATCTCGTGCATGATGGTCATGAGGCAATCATCCTGAATGAGCACGTGGTCGGAGTCCCAATGCAGGCCGCGGGAGATGTGGAGCATCAGGTCGCGGACGAAGGGACGGTAGGCCGAGAGCTTGTCGGGGATGTTCTCGGTGGGGTTGAAGTGACCCGTATCCAGAGTGACACCGCAGTTGTGAGTGGCGGCGTAGCCCAGATAGAACTCGTGGGAGCCCACAACGAATGCCTCGGTGCCGATACCGAAGACCTTGCCCTCCAGGACGTCGGCGGCGTACTTGTGCTCCTCCTCGGTGTAGGGGGTGCCCAGGATCTTGTCCAGGGACTCAATGAGCAGCTCGCGGTAGCGGTAGCGGTTCACGGGAACGTCCTTCAGACCGTCGGGGATCCAGATGTTATTGAAGCACTTCTGGCCCAGCTCTTTACCCATGGCCAGGGAGATCTCGCGGCTGTCGATGCCCGCCTCGATCCAGTAGTCGCGGGTGGACTTATCGAGGCAAGCCAGGGAGAAGCCGTTGTTCATCATGGGGTGGGTAAAGAAGGAGGCGTTGTAGTCCAGGCCGTAGCCGTTTTCCTTGGCAAAATCCACCCAGTTTCGGAAATCTTCGATGGTCAGGTCGTTTCTGGGGTTCTTACGCTCGGCGTACATGCTGTGGAGGTTGACCTTGTGCTTGAAGGGAGAGAGGGAGAAGGCCATTTGAATGTCGGATCTCAGCTCGTCACCGGTCTTGGCGGCATAGGGGTAGCTGCCCGTGACCAGGTTTTGTGACTCCACGTCGCCCAAACCCTCCAGGCCGACCACGTCGTCGCCCTGCCAGCAGTGAAGGGACATGGAGATGGTGTCGAACTCCTCCAGCACCTTGTCGGTGTCCACGCCGTACTCGGCGTACTCTGCCTTGGCGTTGTCGTAATTTACTAAAATTCTATCTTGCTTGTTCATGGTAGTCCTCCATAGAGATAATGATACAACCTCATAATATCATACTCTCGTCTGAAATGCAATAACTTTTTATGAATTTTTACCTAAAAATTGCCAACTTGTCTCCGGTTTTTGTCGTCAATGGAAAAAGTGCGGCCAACAAAAGAAATTTTTAAAAAAAGTCACAAGAAAATTAAAATTTTTTCGAAAAAGCTCTTGCAATTTTGAAAGGATTATGGTATAATACAGACTGTTGTCTTATGTTTGCGAGCTTGTCATGTCCCGACAGGCTGGAAACCATAGTAAGGAGGTGTCAAGTAATGGCAAAATGTAGTGTCTGCGGTAAGGGTGTTGTGTTCGGTCAGAACGTGTCCCACTCCAACCGTAAAACCAATCGTACCTGGAAGCCCAATATTCGTAAGGTAAAGGCAATCGTTGACGGTACTCCCAAGACCGTGGCTGTTTGCTCTCGTTGCCTGCGTTCCGGTAAGGTCACCCGCGCCTGATCGGCTTTTGCACGGTATGCATAGAAATCGGTTGATACCGAGAACGGATTTGTCCGTCGGTATCAACCGATTTCTTTTTTGTCTTGTATTCAATCCGCAAGGGAAGACCCAAGAGAGACGGCGGTTTGGGTGTGGCTGAGTTCTTTGGTAACCTCGGAGATCGCGTTTACCAGATCCGAGGGGGTCATGCTGATCTCCCCCCGTGACTCCGCGGCAAGATTGCCCGCCATGCCATGCAGAGCGGCCGCGGCTGCAGCGATCTCGGTGAGTGTCAGGCGGTTTTCGATATCCTTTCGGCATTGGACGGCCATAGCTCCAAGAATGCCCGCCAGTATGTCGCCTGAGCCGCCCTTGGCCATGCCCGCATTGCCGAAGGGGCAGAGAAAGATCTTCCCGTCGGGGGAGGCGATTATCGTGTGCGCATCCTTGAGCAGTACGGTGACACCTCGACGTGCGGAAAGCGATACAGCCGCACCCACGGGATCCCGCAGTATGTCAGTTACCGAAGCGCCTGTCAAACGGGACATTTCGGCGGGATGAGGGGTCAGGATCACTTGGTTGGCGCCTTCCTTCAGCAGAGGTGTTTCCCACAGCCGAGGATGCCCCGACATCAGATTGAGGGCGTCGGCATCCAATACCACGGGAAAATCTTTTCGCACGGGGCACATCGAAAGCAGGGTTTCCAGCACCGCAAGGGATGTGGAGGACGTTCCAAGACCGCAACCGATCACAAGACCGTCGGCATCCTTGACGGCGTCCGTCAGCTTTTTGAGTTGGGGAGATACGCTGTCGTAGCAGGATATAATGGCTTCGGGAAGGGTGGATTGCAGGACGGTGCGGTTACACTCGGGGGTGATGACTTGAATGAGTCCCGCGCCGCTTCGCAGCGCGCCCTTGCCTGCCAACACCGCCGCTCCGGCCATGCCGTGAGAACCGCAGACAAGGGCAAGACGGCCATAGGTGCCCTTGTGAGTACGACGAGCGCGGGGGTGGAGCACAGCTCTGATCAACGCGTAATCGGCAAGGTGAACGTGACTGCTTTCAGCAGGTGTCAGGTCAATACCGAGATCGCATACGTGAATATTCCCCGCATAGTCCGCGCCGGGATAGAGAAGAAGTCCTTGCTTGAGCGCCTGCATGGTAACGGTGGCGGTTGCCTTTACGGCGGTACCCATGACTTCTCCCGTGTCTCCGTGGATGCCCGAGGGAATGTCTACCGCCAACACAGGTACGGAAAATTGGTTGATCGCAGAGATCAGGGCGGCGAGCTCCCCCTCTATGGGACGATCCAGTCCGATACCAAAGAGCGCGTCAATGATAACCTCAGCACGGCTGAGACAATGATCTGTCTGCGTAGGTGCGAATATGGGCAATAGCATCCTCTGAACGTATTCGTACTGACGGGCACACTCCACACTCATGCGGGTTTTGTCGGGGGTGCCGTCGGTTGTTCGCTTGCCGCCGTAGCAAACCGAAACATGAGTGATACCCGCCTCATGAAGAAAACGAGCCACGGCAAAGCCGTCACCGCCGTTATTGCCGCTGCCGCACAAAACCAGAACGTTCCCCTCATTTACGGGAAATACTTGCGGATGAGCCAAAAGATAGGCAACGACCCCGCGGGCAGCTCGCTCCATGAGTGCTTGGGAGGGGACTCCTACGGTATTGATGGTGTGGCTATCGCATTGGCGCATGAGGTCGGCGGTAAGGATAGGGGTGTATTTCATAGCGGGAGGCTCCTTTCGGCTTTCTGTTTTCAGTATATCACAAAAATAAGAGATTTTCAAGGGGAAAGATTGATTTCCTATATATGCGTTTGCAGACGTTAAAGTGACAAATAACCTCCTGCCTCGATTTCAAAAAATGTTCATCTAAAGACCATAAAATATAGTAACTTTTGTGATACAATAAAAAGGTATTATTTCTTTTTGGAGGAAACCATGAAGATCACAAAGTATTTGTTGCCTCTGATGATGCTCCTGCTGGTTCTTTCTTTGGCACTGGCGGCGTGTAATGAAGGAAGTAGCCCCGTAGATACGACGGTCGTTCCGGTGCAGACTGATGCTCCTGCCACCGACGCGCCTGCCACGGAGCCTTCGGCTGAAACCGTGGCGTCTGAGAGTGACGCTATGACGGATGCAATCGAAACAGTTGCACCCGAAACGAGTGCTCCCGAAACGAACGCACTCGAAACGAGCGCACCTGAAACAAGTGCGTCTGAAACTACCGAAGCAATCACGGATGAGGTCAGCACAGATGAAGACGTCACCGACGAGCTCGGTACGGATGAGGCTGTCACCGATGAGTTGACAACGGACGAGCCCATCAACGACGAGCTTGTGACCGACGAGCCCACCACCGAGGTTCCTCACGAGCACGTTTGGGGTGAGTGGGTGGAGGATCAGCCTGCCACCTGTACCGAAAAGGGTATCGAAAAGCGAACCTGCGCATGCGGTGAAAGTGAAAGCCAAGAGGTGGACGCCAAGGGTCATGCCGAGGTGGTGGATGCCGCCGTGGAGCCTACTTGTACCGCATCGGGTCTGACCGAGGGTAAGCATTGCGATACCTGTGGGGAAGTGCTTGTAAAGCAGGAAACCATAGCCGCCGCGGGCCATACCGAGGTCGTCGATTTTGACGTTGCTCCCACCTGTACCGAAACCGGTCTGACTGCGGGCAAGCATTGTGAGACCTGCGGAGAAGTGCTTATAAAGCAGGAGAGTATCCCTGCCAAGGGTCACGCCGTGGTCATCGACGGTAGCAAAGAGCCTACCTGTACCGAAGCCGGTCTGACCGAGGGTAAGCATTGCGAGACCTGCGGAGAAGTGCTTATAAAGCAGGAGTATATTCCCTCCAAGGGTCACACCGAGGTCATGGATGCCGCTGTGGAACCCACCTGTACCGAGACAGGTCTGACCGAGGGCACGCATTGCTCTGTTTGCGGTGCCGCGATTGTCGAGCAGGAAATTGTACCCGCCAAGGGACATATCTTTGAGGACAGACGGTGTACGGTATGCTTTGCTTATGATATATCCCTGGGCTTGACCTACACCTCCCTGGGCGGCGGTACCTGTTACGTTAGCGGCATGGGCACCTGTACCGATACATACGTCATTATCCCCGAGATCTCTCCCGAGGGTGAGACTGTGGTGGGTATTGGCGAAAGGGCCTTTGCAAATACCGCGCTGACGGATATTTTGATCCCCGATAGCGTTACAAGCATTGGCGCGTACGCCTTTGAAAACTGTACCCTTCTCGTGATCATTGCCCTGCCCGAGGGTCTGACTGAGATCAACGAGGGCACTTTCGCGGGATGTACCTCCCTCGGAAGCTTGGAGCTTCCCGATGGCGTGACCTCCGTGGGCGATAGTGCCTTTGCGGGTTGTGAGCGTCTTGAAAGCGTTGATATGCCCGAAAGCCTGGAGAACATCGGCAACAACGCCTTTGAAAACTGTCAAAAGCTGATCATTGTGATCCTTCCCGAGGGTCTGACCTCTGTGGGTAACAGCGCCTTTGCCGGTTGTACCGCCCTGGAGACTGTCAAGCTTCCCGATAGCCTGACCTCCGTGGGTGATCACGCCTTCAAGAACTGCGAGAGCATGACCGCTCTGACCCTGCCCGCAGGCCTTGTCCTGGTGGGTGAGGGCATGATCGATGGCTGCAAGGTTCTGGTTTACGTTTATATGGCGGGCAACGAGATGCCCGAGGGACTGAAAGAGGCGGTTGACCGTCTGCTGGATGAACGGAAAGAGCAGGGTAGCGACAACGGCCTTGACGTGGAGCAGGGTACTGCCACAAGCCACGTGTTCAAGGCCTGGGAAACCGTGACCGAGGCAACCTGTACCGAGAGCGGTCTTGCCGAGCGCTTCTGCGGTCTGTGCGGTGAACGCGAGACCAAGGTGCTGGATGCCTATGGACATACGGAGACCATTTTGGAAGCCGTGGCGCCCACTTGTACGGATACGGGTCTGACTGAGGGTAAGTATTGCTCGGTGTGCTACAATATGCTTGTGGCGCAGGAGCCCGTGGATGCTTTGGGTCATGACGAGATCGTTCAAGAGGCCGTGGCGCCCACCTGTACGGAAAGCGGTTTGACCGAAGGAAAGTATTGCGGCACCTGCGGTGAGGTTCTTTTGGAGCAGGCCGTGCTTCCCGCTGACGGACATACCACCTATTATGACGATGCCGTGGCCCCCACCTGTACCGAGACCGGTCTGACTGCCGGCGAGCATTGCTCCATCTGTGGAGAAGTGCTGGTGGCGCAAGAGCTCATCCCCGCCTTGGGGCACACCGAGGTCATCGACCCCGCCGTGGCCCCTACCTGTACCGAAATGGGTCTGACCGAGGGTAAGCATTGCGAGACCTGCGGTGAGGTGCTGGTGGCGCAGGAGGTAATTCCTGCCCAACACATCGAAGGCGAGTGGATCATTGATCAGCCTGCCGGCGTTGGTATTGAAGGCAGCAAGCACATCGAATGTACCGTATGCGGTGTGACTGTAACAACCGAGACGATTCCCGCCCTTGTGCCCTCAGAGGGCTTGAGGTTTACCTCTAATGGCGACGGCACCTGCAAGGTGAGCGGTATCGGTTCTTGTACGGATACCAACATCATCATTCCCGAAAGATCGCCCGCGGGGGATCTGGTAACGAGTATTGGCAATTATGCTTTTTCAAAGCAGAAGTCTTTCACAAAGGTATATATCCCCGCAAGTGTAAAGGAGATTGGCGTAGAAGCTTTTGCTCAATGTACCGGCCTGACAACCGTGGAGTTTCATGAGGGCTTGACCTCCATTGGCGGTAATGCTTTCTACCTTTGCAGTAGCCTCATGAACCTCGAGATTCCTGATAGTGTAACGTTCATAGGAGCGAACGCTTTTTGGTATTGCACCGGTCTCGAAAGTGTCAAGCTTTCTGAGGGCTTGACAAGCCTCGTCCAAGGTACTTTCAAGAACTGCCATAGCTTGACCACCATCGTAATTCCCGATAGTGTGACAAGCATTGGCCATGCTGCTTTCGATCAGTGTACGAATCTGATTCAAAAAGAAAATGGTGTCCATTACGTTGATAAATGGGCTGTAGGTTACGATGCGTCGGTCAGCACAGCGATCCTGCGTTCCGATACGGCCGGTATTGCGGATCTTGCATTCCAAAACTGCAATTGTTTGACGGCTGTCAGCATCCCTAGTAGTGTGAAGAACATCGGTGACTATGCTTTTTACTATTGCCGTAGTCTGACGAGCCTCGAAATCTCCGAAGGCGTAACGCGTATTGGCGTCGGTGCATTCTACTCCTGTAGCGGTCTTACGTCCATTACGATTCCCGACAGCGTAAAGACCATAAGTGAATATGCGTTTGATGATTGCCAAGGGCTGATTCAAATCGAAAACGGCGTTCAATACGTTGATAAGTGGATCGTCGGTTGCGATACGTCGGTAACGAATGCTATCCTGCGTCCAGACACAGTCGGCCTTGCGGATTATGCTTTTTCCGATTGCAACCAACTGAAGAGCATCGAGCTCCCTTCCGGCGTGAAAAGTGTCGGTGCATATGCCTTCTACTATTGCAGTAAGCTGACGAGCATCGAGATCCCCGTCGGCGTGACGAGTATCGGTAATTATACATTCTACTATTGCAGCAGTCTTTTAAGCATAAAGCTTCCCGATGGTTTGACGAGCATTGGTAATTCTGCATTTTACGAGTGCCGTGCTTTGACAAGCATCACTATCCCCGAAAACGTGACGAGCATTGGAACCTCTGCGTTTTCAACATGTAGCGCGCTGAAGAGTATCGAGATCCCTGCCGGTGTGACGAGTATTGGTAATATGACATTCGACTATTGCGGCAGTCTTTTCAGTATCAAGCTTCCCGAAGGCTTGACAAGCATTGGAAATTCCGCATTTAACAAGTGTTCCTCATTGAAGAGAATTATTTTCACTGGAACTAAAGCTGATTGGAACGCCATGACAAAGGATACTGGGTGGAACAACTATACAGGCTATTACACTATCTATTGCACCGACGGTGACATTGCTAAGGACGGTACGGAACTTCCCACTCATACCCATAACGAACTTATTGATGAGGCCATTCCCGCCACCTGCACCCAAAGCGGCTTGACCGAGGGCATACGTTGCGATACCTGCGGCGCCATTCTGACGGCTCAGGAGGTTGTCCCCGCCTTGGGTCATACCGAGGTCATCGACCCCGCCGTGGCCCCTACCTGTACCGAAACGGGTCTGACCGAGGGCAAGCATTGTGAGATTTGCGGAGAGGTGCTGGTAGCGCAGGAGGTTGTGGATGCCTTCGGTCATACTGAGGGTGAATGGATCGTAGATCAGCCTGCCGGCGTTGGTATTGAAGGCAGCCAGCATACTGAGTGTACTGTGTGTGGTACGCTTCTGAAAACTGAGGCGATTCCAGCGCTTGTGCCCTCTGAGGGGTTAACATTTACTTCTAACGGTGATGGCACTTGCTATGTTAGTGGATGGGGAACTTGTAAAGATACGGATGTTGTGATTCCTGCTGTTTCGCCTGCCGGAGATAAAGTGACGGGGATTGGCGAGGAGGCGTTTTCTAGACCTAGCTGGCTGACGGGCAAACTGACGAGCATTGTGATTCCTGATAGTGTGACGAGTATTGGAAACTGGGCATTCAGAGGTTGCAGTAGTTTGACGAATATTGTTATTTCCTATGGAGTGAAGAGCATTGGTTATGGTGCATTTTCCGAGTGTAGTAGTCTGGTGAGTATTGTTATCCCGGATAGTGTGACGAGAATTGATGGCCAGGCATTTTCACATTGCAGTAGCTTAACGAGTGTCGTTCTTCCGGATAGCGTAACGGCTATAAGTGAGAGTATGTTTGCTCTGTGCAGTAGCTTGACGAATATTGTGTTTTCCAACAACGTGACAAGTATAGATAGTTGCGCATTTGAAGGCTGTAGCAACCTGATGAGCATAGTTATTCCTGATAGTGTGACGAACATCGGCAGTTGGGCATTCTCAGGTTGTCATAATCTCATTGAAATTGACAATGGAGTTAGCTATGTAGATGAGTGGGTAATTAAGTGCGAAAAAGATGTTACGAGTGTAACTTTACACGCTAATACCCGAGGTGTTGGTGGTGGGGCTTTTTCGGATTGCAGTAGCCTGACGAATATCGTTATTCCTGAAAGCGTAACGGGTATTGGGGATTTGGCATTCAGCAACTGCAGTAGTTTGACAAGCATTAGAATTCCCGGTAAGATTACGACTATCGGTATGCGCATGTTCTTCGGATGTACAGCTCTTGTAAGTGTCGACCTTCCTGCCGGCTTGACGAGTATTGGTATGTATTCTTTTGCCAATTGTAGCAACTTAACGAATATAATCATTCCTGATGGCGTAACAAGTATTGGTGATAGAGCATTTGAAAATTGCGGTAGCCTCACGAATATTGTCATTCCTGACGGTGTGACGAGTATTAACCAGTACGTATTCCAAGATTGTCGTAAGTTGGCAAGTGTCACAATTCCCAATACTGTAACAAACATAGGCTATTGTCCATTCTACTATTGCGTTGCTATGACGAGCATAATCTTTACTGGTACAATGGACGAATGGAAAGATATTTCCAAGAATCGTACTTGGGATAGCTCCACCGGCGCCTATACCATCCACTGCATTGACGGTGATATTACTAAAGACGGTACTGAAATTCCCAAGCATACACACACCGAAATCATCGACCCCGCCTTGGCCCCTACCTGTACCGAAACGGGTCTGACCGAAGGTAAGCATTGTGAGACCTGCGGTGAGGTGCTGGTAGCACAGGAGGTTGTGGCTGCCCTCGGTCATACCGAGGAGCTCCTCCCCGCCGTGGAGCCTACCAAAACTGAGACCGGACTTACCGAGGGAAAGAAGTGCTCTGTCTGCGGTGAGGTGCTGGTGGCACAGGAGATCATTCCCGCTCTGAGCAACGCTGACGTCTGGGACGGCTCTGTTGCCGCCTCCTTCGACGGGGGTAACGGCACAAGCGCCTCCCCCTACCTGATCTCCACAGGCGCTCAGCTGGCTCGCCTGGCCTCCCTCGTCAACGACTCCACCAATAACGCTTATTACAATAAGTATTACAAGCTGACAAGTGATATTGACCTTGCGGGCATCAACTGGACGCCCATCGGAACCATGTTTACCGGCGCCAGCGGATCGGCTGAGACCACCCGCGCCTTCCAGGGCCATTTTGACGGCTGCGGATACACCGTTTACAATCTCAATATTACCACCGTGAAGGCTTCGAAATACGGATATATAGGCCTGTTTGGATGTGCCATCAACGCCACCATCAGCGACTTGAACCTCGTGGACGTGTGCATTACTGCAAACAACTGTACGAGTACGGTCAATATGGGTAGTATCGTGGGCAGAGCCGACAGCACCACGGTCACACGGTGCTCGGTCACCTGCAGCCTCCGCTACGCTAATTCAAATACAAACGATATCTTTATCGGCGGTCTTGTGGGTCGTTCCTACTCGGGAACGGTCACCGATTGCGTGGTGACGGGCAGCGTGTACACCGATAATACCTATTACAAAGCAAACGTCTATATGGGCGGTGTCTTGGGCTATGCCAGCGGTGCCACCGTTACGAGATGCCTCTCGGATACGACCTGCACCGCAAAAACCGGTAAGACCCCCGTTGTCGGTGGTCTCGTGGGCTATATGGAAGAATACACGAAAGTCACCGACAGTATAAGCCTTGGCTCCGGAAATGCGGAGAGCTATGATTATTATGAACCCTTCGCTAATATTTATTGTGCATACAGTAAAACCGGTGCAACTTGTAGTAATTGCTACAAAAGCGGGACTTACACAGAAAGCTTCTTTACCTCCACCCTCGGCTGGAGCACGTCGGTTTGGGATCTGTCTCCCGTGGCAAACGGTCAGATGCCCGTGCTGATTCAAAGCTGAAGTATGGAATCTTCGTTTGATCATAACAGGATGTCAAAAAATCATGATACGGCGAAAAGATGATGCTTTTCCGTCACATACCGCCCTGCATATGTGCGTGCGGATTTTTGAGGTAAGAGAATAACAAAGCATAACAAAAAGCGGATGCTCAATACCTTTCGGTAGAGAACATCCGCTCTTTCTTTTTGTGGGCTAAGTGAGGGACTTAGCCTTTTTGTGTGTTAATTTGCCGTGTAGTTGTAGTGAATGGTGGCTTGGGAGGGGACATCCGCATCTAATATTCCCTTGATGGCATTCCATTCTTCTTCGGAACCGGTGAAGTAAATATCGGTCAGGGAAGAACAATCACGGAAAGCTAAGTAGCCCACGCTTGTGACACTGTTGGGAATGGTAATGCTTGTCATTCCTTCGCAAGCAACAAATGCCCTGTCGCCAATGCTCGTAACGCTGGCGGGGAGGGTGAGGCTCTTCAGAGAGAGGCATTTTTCGAACGCGCCTATGCCAACGTATTTGATCACGTTGCCAAGATTGATGCTTTCCAATTTTTGACAGTCTTTAAACGCGGAGTCACCAATGCTTGTGATGCTGTCAGGGATGTTGATGCTTGTCAGCGAAGCGCACTCTGCGAACGCGGCGGCGTAAATACTCGTGAGACCTTGACCAAGGGTAACGCTTTCCAGAGAAGAGCAACCCTTAAATGCGGATACGCGAATATCTGTGACGCCGTCACCAATGCTGACGGTCTTCAAATTATTACAATAGTAAAATGCTTCCTTACCAATGTATGTGACACTGTCGGCAATTGTGACGCTGGTGATATTCATACGTCTGCTGAATGCTTTATCCTGGATGCCGGTTACGGTATAACCGTCGATTTGGCCGATGACGAGGTCGGTATCCGTGCAAGTGCCGATGCCGGTAATTGAGCAATTTATTCCGTCATCATGGACGGTGTATTCCAACCCCTCGCTGTAGTTGATGGTCACCTCGGCAGCAAAGCCCTGACCGTCAATATCCGCTGCGTCGGGCAGGTTCTTTTTCAACCAGTCCTTGAACAGATTGGTGTACTTTTCAGCGTTTTCGGTGTCCTCCAGCATGGTGTACACATATGCCAGCGCCTTGAGGGTGTTACCCGTGTTGTAGAACTCGGTGACAACCACGTTGCCCTCGGCGTCGGTGTACTTCAGGTTGCCGGCCTCGTATCTTGCCTTAACCTGGGATGCGGGGGTCTCAGCGCCGCTGCCTGCGATGTCCTCGTTGGTCTCAGCCATGATGAAGACAACCTCTACGTCGGTGTCATAGCCGTTGTAGGTAGAGGAGGGAAGACCTGCGATGGCGATCTCAACGCCCAGATAAGCCAGGTTCTCAGCAGAGGTACCGTAGGGAACCATGCCGAAGTACTTACCGATGGAATCCTTCTCGTGGAAGGCGACCAGGGCGGCGTCGATCACACCGTCGAAGTGGTACAGAGCGTCACCGTTGGGAACGGTGTAGATGCTGCCCCACTCGGCAGAGCCGCCAACGGCCTCACGGGGATGACCCTTCATGATGATGTCATATTCCTCGCCGTAGAGGGCATAGGTGAGCTTCAGGGTGTAGATGTAGTTGATGTAGTAGTTGAAGCAAGCCACCTGTGCGGCGCACTTGACCTCATCGCTGGCCTCCTCGCCGGAGTAGTTGGCCTCATTGTTGATAGCCTCCAGGAAGAGGTTATAGTCGGCCTCGGTGCCGAAGAGCAGGGGGGTCTTGTACTTGTCGTCCAAATCGGCGTAGGATGCGGGGACGGTAGCGTCTGCGGCCAGACCGCCGATACCGTATTCAGCCTTGGTGGCGAACTGGGGATAGCCCTTATGGCGTGCGCCGATGTAGACCAGCTTTTTGGTAGGAGCAGGCTCGCCTGCGCGCTCGGTGCGGGTCAGACCGCTGTAGGTTGCCTCGTAGTAGCTACCGTACATCAGGGTCAGGTAATCGGTGCGCTGCTCATCAGTCAGTTTTTCGATGGCCTGAGAGATCTTCTCAAACTTGAGATTAGCCTTCAGCTCGGTTTCCGCATTGTTCTCGTTCAGGCCCAGCACGTCCATGAGACGGGTGTCGGTGACTTCAGCGGTGACGAAAATATCCGTCAGCATAGCCTTGTCCTGAATCCAATAGGAGAAATTGGGGAGGGCGGCCAGAGCATAAGCCTTACCGATGTTGTACTTGAACACAGCATCGTTGTGCTTGTTGTCGGTCTTGCCCATAACGGTATCGAAGTCGGCCTTGACGGTCTCCACAGCGGCAGCGTATGCATCGTAGATGCCGTCGGATTCAGCGGTGACCTTCTTACCCTTGACGTAGGTGTTGTAGAGGGCGTTGTAAGCACCGGTGCCATCCTCAACGATGGTAACGTGGAAATCCTCAACAGTCAGGCCGGCGTTTGCAGCCAGACCTGCGCCCATGAGAGCGGTACCGTCCTGGACGTAGATATTGAAGAATACGTCGGTGGCGGTTTCCTTCAGCTCCTTGATCTTGTCAACCATGGCGTTCCACTCGGTGGAGGTAAAGCCGTTACTGGTGTTATTGGCAGGATCAAAGCCGGCATTATGGAAATACTCCAGGCTGTCAATGCCGTTGTAGGTCTTGCCACGCTCGATGATCGCATAGGTTTCGTTGCCGTTCTGAATGGCATCCAGGGAAGCCAGTACAGGAGGAACGGTGGCCAAGGCGAAGATGATGTTGTAGCTGAGGGCCTCGGGCAGGGGCTCAACGGGAGCCTCGGTAGGAGCTTCGGTAGGAGCCTCAGTGGGGGCTTCGGTGGGAGCCTCAGTGGGAGCCTCAGTAGGAGCCTCGGTGGGGGCTTCGGTAGGAGCCTCAGTGGGGGCCTCGGTTTTGCTTTCTGTGTTGCTTCCTGTGGTTTCCTCGGGCGTACCGCTTCCGGTACAGGCAGTCGTGCAGACCATGAGCATAGCCAGCATCAGTGCCAGGATCTTGACATAAGCTTTCACTTTTCTTTCCTTCTTTCTTGCTTTATATTTTGGCCTGTTTTCGCCAAAATTCCCGCTTATTATACCACGAATATTTATAATTGTCAACCTGGTGCCCATAAATCTTCATATTTCTTAACGGCGTTTTCGGGAGATTATGTTTGATCAGCCCTGATTGTGCCAAAAGGATATGCTTTTGTTGGCGGTTTGGACATGTTTTTTATTTACAATCAGAAACGATATAAAAAAGACATACAGGCGTTATGAGGGGCGGTATGCTTTCGACATATAGGGTGAGAGCGCTTTCACATCAAGCTTGTCAAGGAGGGTATCATGTCGAATGAGATGAACCGTGACCAACGGAGAATTATTGCGGGATTACATCGTAGGGAGGAGTCAGCTCTTTCTGAGGTGTATCTGTCTTATGGTCACATGCTGAAATCCATAGCGGAGCGGATCACGGGGAATTCCTTGGACGCTGAGGAATGTGTCAATGACGCTCTTCTGGATCTTTGGCATGCCGTGCCACCGGACAACCCCACTCACCTGGCGGCCTACGTCAGCGCTCTGGTACGGCGTCGAGCCATCGACCGTGTGCGTTATTATACCGCGCAGCAAAGGGCGGGAAGTGAATACGCCCAGTCCATCGAGGAGCTGGCGGAATGTCTGTCCAACCCGGAGGGGGAGGACTGGGGAGAGACGCT
>SVTR01000041.1 GCA_015063685.1 Oscillospiraceae bacterium
AATATATTGATAAGCAAAGGCTTTGGGGGAACGGCGGGCGAACGCAGTTCGCCCCTACGGGTTCATAGTAAGCCCACGCAAACAACAATTTACCTACCCATCGCGTGATGCAGTAGGCAGAGGATGCCCTACCCCGAGCGTTGGCAGGCGGCACGGCCGCCAAACAACAATTTAGCTTTCCTTCGGTATTCTTGCTACGATTTCAACGTCCTTGCCCGTTTTGACCACCGAATCCGAGGGGATGACTCCGCGGACACAGGCGGTGGGATAGACCACGGTGCGCTGCCCGATGATACAGCCGGGGTTGATCACGGCGTTACAGCCCACCTCGGCGTAGTCGCCCAGAATGCCGCCCAGCTTGCGGCAACCGGTTTCAATGATTTCGTCTCCGTTTTTGATGGAGATGAGGGTGCGATCTCCTTTGACGTTGGAGGTGATGGCGCCTGCGCCAAGGTGTGCCTTGTAGCCCAGGATGGCATCACCTACGTAGTTGAAATGGGGCACCTGCACCTTGTCAAAAAGGATGCAGTTTTTCAGCTCTGTGGAGTTGCCCACCACACAGCCCTCGCCAATGAGCGCTGAGCCTCGGATATACGCGCCGTGGCGGATCTGGGCGTTTTCTCCGATAATGGTGGGTGCACCGATAGCGGCAGAGGGGGCAACCGAGGCCGATTTGGCGATCCATACGCCCTCCGCGGGATGGTGGTAGATCTCGGGATCCAGGGTCTTGCCGATCTCAAGGATGATGTCCTTGATGAGGGGGATCACCTCCCAGGGGTAGGCTTTGTCAGCCAGATACGGCCAGGCGAGGGTACGGTTTTCTTCAAAAAGCTCCAGGGTCTTCATTTGGATCTTTCCCATGGTGTTGCTCCTTTCTTTTTTGTGTTGGTTGGTTTTACAGGGTGAGGCCCTCGGCTCGGATCACCGAGAGCATTTCATTCACGAGGATCTCGCAGGTCTCCGAGGTCTCGGCCTCGGCCATGACCCGCACGACAGGCTCGGTGCCGCTCTTGCGGAGGAGCATCCGTCCGCTGTTTCCGAGACGGTCGTTAAGCTCGGTCAGCTTGGCGGTGACGGCAGGGTTTTGGAACACGGCGTCCTTGTCGGGCACGCGGACGCTTTTGCAAAGCTGGGGATACATGATCACCGCCTCGCAGAGCTTGGAGAGGGGAAGCTTTTGGGAAACTACCTGCTCCATGAGCATGATGGCGGTGAGGATACCGTCTCCCGTGGTGGCATATTTTTTGAGAATGATATGTCCGGATTGCTCGCCGCCCAGACTGTGACCGTTCTGCACCATGTTTTCATAGATAAAACGGTCGCCCACGGTGGTCTGAACGTAATCGATCCCCGCTTGCATCAAGGCTTGATACAGGCCCATGTTGGACATGATGGTGGTGACCACGGTGTTGTTGGCCAAGGTTCCCTGATTTTTCATGGCCTTGCCGAGGACGTAGAGAATATGGTCGCCGTTGACCTCGTTGCCCTGCTCATCCACGGCAATGCAACGGTCAGCATCTCCGTCAAAGGCAAAGCCCACGTCCAGGTGCTCCTCCTTGACCAGCCGACACAGATTTTCAATGTGGGTGGAGCCCACACCTTCGTTGATATTGACGCCGTCAGGGGTGTCGCCGATGACGTAGGTCTTGGCGCCCAGGGCCTCAAAGACCGCCTTGGCGATCATCCAGGAGGCGCCGTTGGCGCAGTCCAGACCCACCCGAAAATCCTTGTAGGAATGGGCGGCCAACGAGATGAGATACCCCACGTAGCGGTTGCGCCCGGCGGCGTAATCCACGATTTTTCCAATGTCAGCTCCTATGGCCACAGGGAGATCGGCGGTGGTGAGGCCGAGAGCGGCGGCGCCGCCGTCAAGATAGGTCTCGATGACCTCGATGGTCTCGTCGTCGATCTTCTCGCCCTTGCGGTTCACCAGCTTGATGCCGTTATCGGTGTAGGGGTTGTGGGAGGCGGAGATCATGATGCCGCAGTCGAAATCGTCTCGGGCCGTAACGAAGGAGACGCTGGGGGTGGTGGTGACGTGAAGCATGTAAGCGTCAGCCCCCGAGGCAGTAAGCCCCGCCACGATGGCATATTCAAACATATAGCTGGATCGGCGGGTGTCCTTACCGATGACGATGCGTGTCTTATGGTGGGGATCTGTTTGCCCCGATAGGGGGGAGGCGTAGTACCAGCCGAGGAATCGGCCGATGCGGTATGCGTGATATGAATCAAGGGTCACGTTGGCTTCACCGCGGAAGCCATCGGTGCCAAAGTATTTGCCCATAAATGGTAAGTTCCTTTCTTGGTACGTGTAAAGCGCAGGAAAATAGTTTTCTGCGTCAGAATTATTCCACCGTAACGCTTTTGGCCAGATTGCGGGGCTTGTCGGGATCAAGAGATCTTGCCACGCTGACGTGATAGGCCAAAAGCTGTAAGGCTACGGCGGCTGCTAAGGGAGAAAAACAGGGGTGAGTGATCGGCAGGGAGACCACGTGATCCGCAACGTCTGAAAGAGGAAGCACTCCTTCTCGGAGGGCGTTTTCTGCGTTCGAAAAACAGATCACATAAGCGCCCCGCGCCTTGACCTCTGCCATATTGGAGAGGGTCTTGTGCAAGAGCTGCGGCTGTGTCGCCAGGGTGATGACCGGCGTTCCTTCCTCGATGAGGCTGATGGTGCCGTGCTTCAGCTCTCCCGCCGCATAGGCCTCAGCGTGGATATAAGAGACCTCCTTCAGCTTGAGGCTCCCCTCCATGGCTAAGGCGTGATCCATCCCACGCCCAATAAAAAACAGATGATGAGTAGACGCCAGCTTTCTTGCCAGGCGGCGCAGATCAGGCTCCGTCTCCAATATGCGCTCCATTTTTTCCGGGAGAGCCGAGAGCTGTTCAAGGAGCTCTGCCTGCTCCTTTTCGGCGAGACGATTTTGGGCCTGCCCCAGCCGCAAGGCCAGGAGATACAGGGCGGCGACCTGGGCACAGTAGGCCTTGGTGGTGGCTACGGCGATCTCGGGTCCCGCCTGGGTATAGAAGACGTGATCCGCCTCCCCCGCCAGGGTACTGCCCTGCATATTGACAATGCCCAGAGTGGGCATCCCCAGGGACTTGCAGAGTCTCAGTGCCGCAATGGTATCAGCGGTCTCCCCGGATTGGCTGACCAAAACCCCAAGGGTATGGCGGGGATCCGGGATCACAGGCTCGCGGTAACGAAATTCCGAGGCGATCTCCACCTCCACGGGTATGCGGCACAGGGTCTCCAGAGCGGCTTTGCCCACGAGACAGGCGTGATACGCCGAGCCGCAGGCAATCATGCGGATGCTTTGGAGGGACGAAAGCAGGCTTTCGTCGGAAAAAATCATGTTGCTTGGGTCGTTGAGGCCGCTTTGCACCGTGTCCTTCACGGCCTTCGGGGCTTCGTCGATCTCCTTGCGCATAAAATGACGGTATTTACCCAGCCGCGCGGCGGTCTCGGAGAGCTCCAAGGTTACGGGCGCGCCGTAGCTTTCGGTGATATCCGCGACGGTGCGGGTGATGGGGTTGTATGAATAAAAGGATATGCCTTGCAATGTCAATTTGATGATGTGGTCATCCTCGGGATAGTACACCTGCTTCGTGAGGGGCAGGAGGGCGGGGATGTCCGAGGCCAGGATGGTGGAAATCGTTTGTCCTTCCCGCCTTACGCAACCTACGATAAGGGGACTGTCTCGTCGAATGGCGTATAGGGTATTCGGCTCATCGGCAAAGAGGATTCCCAAGGCGTATGAGCCCCTGAGACGCGCCAAGGCCGAGCCGATGATCGCGGTTTTATCAGCCCCCGGCGCTTCGCGGCAAGCCTTGGCCAGCAGATGCGCGACGACCTCAGTATCGGTCTGGGACTTGAATGGCACGCCCTCAGACATAAGCTCGCGGCGAAGCTCAAAGTGGTTTTCGATGATGCCGTTGTGGACCACGGCAATGGATCCGTCCTCGCTGACGTGGGGATGGGCGTTTTCCACCGAGGGGATGCCATGGGTCGCCCAGCGGGTATGACCGATGCCGCAGGATCCCAAAAGATCCGCGCCACGGTGGGTCTTGTCAATCAGTGCTTGCAGCCGTCCGCAGGTCTTGACAACCTGTAGGGGATGTGGTTCAGCGGTTCTGGCGGGGAGTTGTACTGCCAAGCCCGCCGAGTCGTAACCGCGATATTCCAAGCGGGAAAGTCCCTCCAAAAGGATGGGGGAGGCTTGCTCGAAGCCGGTATAGCCGATAATTCCGCACATATGGTGTACCTCACTTTCTCATACCATAGTATGTGGCGGAAAGGAGGTGTGTCATACGGAATGGGGGCGAAAATGCAGAATAAGAGTGCAGAATGAGGGATGAGGAATGGGGAATGAGGAATGAGGAATGAGGAATGAGGAATGGGAGGGCATTACCCCACGGAAAAGGATTTGACGTACGAATGGGGCAGGGGCCCCATGGGGTGCGAGAAAAAGTGTCGGATATCAGATCGCTTGGTCAATATTTTTGCTTTAAAGGTTCTTGGAGATGCTCTCTTACTCCGGCGATACCACACCCTCGCGGTAAGCGTCCAGGAGGGCACGGAGATCGTCCATGCGATCCTTGATGCGCTTGCCCGCGTCGGTGTCACGGACGTACATGCGCTGGGGCATCATCTCAAAGATCACGTCGTTGGTGGCCAGAATGTCGCGGTTTTCTCGAACGGCGGCATTTTTGCCCTCAAAGGGGCTGTGGGACACCAGGCGGAGACCCTTGGAGGTGTAGATGAGGGTGTAACCTGCGATGCCTGTCTTGTCGTGATAAGCACGGCAAAAACCGCCGTCAATGCGGATATAACGGCCGCCCGCCTTCACGGGAGGCTCGCCGATGGCGGCGCGTACGGGCACGTGACCGTTGATGATGTGGGCGGTGGCGGGATCAAGGCCAAACTCGCGAAGAATAGCACAGGCATGGCTGTAGTCCTCCACCAGACCGTAGTAGGCGTTTTTGTCCTCAGCCCAGGTCTTGCGGTCGGCCACGAAATAACGCTCAAAGGTGGTCATCTGGGCGCGACCGAAGAGAGGGCTTTGTTTGCCGCACCAGAGATAGTACATGAAGTCCAGGGCGTCTTGATCACCGTTGTAGAAGGCCGCGCGGGCGGTCTTATCGCAGAAGTCCATGTAGGCGCGACCCGAAAGCACCTGGCTGTCGTGGGTCTTGACGGCTTCAAAGGTGCCGTCAGCGTTCATGGGGATGCAACCGTGGAACAGGAGATTGCCGTTGAAGATCTTGTAGAGGGAGCCATTGGTATAGAAGAAATCAATGTGACGGCGCAGACCCTTGCTGTGGCGGAAGGCGTGGGTCAGAGAAGCCATAAGGGAGGCCTCCGCGGGGGAGAGCTTGTAGGGATCGGCGGGATCTATGGTGGGGAAGTGACCGTCGTTGAGAGGATAAACCTCCCCGCCAATGGTCACCGTGTTGTTTTCATAGTCAATTTTGTCCAGCAGCAGTCGGTGCTCCATGCCGTACTCGGGGTGACGGCGGATGATCTGTCCCTCCAGCTTGAACATGATGATAGCAATGGCCTTGTGGGCCTTGGACAGGGTGTCCATGCTGCTCTTGACGTAATAAGCGTCGTCGGGATTGCGGGGCATGAACCAGGTGCAACCCTTGTAGGTCTCCTGGGCAAAGCCGATGAGATCACGAAGGGAGATGCCGTAGGTGTTTTCAATGGTGGACAGGGTGTTGTACTGCAAGGCTGAGTTCAGTACCGTGGCTACGCAGGCGGCAGAGCCGGCGGCGGCACCCATCCAGACGATGTCGTGGTTGCCCCATTGAATGTCCACGTTGTGATGCTCGCGGAGCATATCCATGATGCGGTCGGCGTGCTTGCCTCGATCGTAGATGTCGCCTACTACATGCAAGCAGTCAACTGCCATGCGCTTGACAAGGTTGCAGAGGGCTACGATGAAGGCCTCGGCCTGTCCTACCTCGATGACCGTGGAAATGATATTCTGATAGTAGGCCTGCTTGTCGTGCTCCTCGCCCGAGGTGTGGAGCAACTCGTCGATGATGTACTGGAAATCCTTGGGGAGCGCCGCCCGCACCTTGGCGCGAGTGTACTTGGAGGCCACGGAACGGGACAGATCCACCAAGCGGTACAGGGTGATGCGATACCAATCGGAGGTGACGACACCGCCGGTTTTCAGCTCCTCCATCTTCTCGGTGGGATAATAGATGAGGGTGCAGAGGGTGCGGCGCTCGTCCTCGGACATGGTGCGGTAGAACAAGAGATCCACCTTCTCGCGGATGACTCCCGAGCAGTTGTTGAGGATATGCTCAAAGGCCTCGGCCTCGCCGTGGAGGTCACTCATGAAATGCTCGGTGCCCTTGGGCAGGTTGGACAGGGCGTTGAGGTTCACCAACGTGGCGCTGGCAAGAGCAATGGAGGGATATTCAGCGGCGAGCAGGCGCAGGATCTTCAGCTGTTCGGTGGTGTAGGTGGTTTTGACGGTGTCCATTTGGTTCCTCCAAATTGTAATAGTGAGGTGTTTATACCGTAGGGGAGACCCCTCCCCTACGTTAGATAGCTTTAGAGGTACATTACTATGCGGCGAATGGTGATTTGCCACCTCATCCACCGCTGGCGCGGTCCCCCTTCCCCAACGGGGAAGGGTCATAAGGTACATTTCCCTGCGGGAAATGACATTTAATATGCGAATGGGGCAGGGGCCCCATGGGGTGCGGGATGAAGTTACGGGTGTTTGATCTCTCCCCAATAGTTTTTGTTTTGAAAGTTTTTGAAGGGGGTTCGGGGGGAACTTTTTTCAAAAAGTTCCCCCCGCCGTCCTCCTTACTCTACCTCAACCTCGACCCAAGCGGGGATTTCGTCCTTGAAGAGCTGGTAGAACTCGGCGTTGGTCACGAGAACGATGGAATCGTCGGCTGCGGCGGCCTCGGTGATGGTTTTGATGAACAGGTCGAACTTTTCCCAGGTGTAGAAGAGGTCAAGCTCGTAGCCGTGGCACCAGACGTAGAACAGCATATCCTCGGTGCAATCGGCGGCGATAAACTCATTCAGCAGGGTCATGGAATCGGGGTCGCTGAAGGAGCAGGTGGGATACCAGGTCATGAAATACTGGGGCAGGCTGAATTTACCCAAACCCTTGTCGGTGTTGCGGGTGGTACAGCTTCCGTAGCGGATATTGGTGGTTTCCAGAATGGTCTTGATGTTCTGCTCGTTCCACTCGGTATCTCCTCCGGGCCATGCCAGACCGATGGGATCGTAGCCAAAGATTCTCTGAATATTCATGGCGTCCTTTTTGACCTCGCTGGTCACTTGACGCTCACTGAGATTCTTGAGAGAAGGATGAGTGAAGGTGTGGCACTCCACGTCAAATCCGTTGTAGATGCCTGACTCGATCTCCTTGCGCGTGTAACGCTGGTGAGGCACGTCGGGACGGTTGAAATGCTGGCCGACCCATGCCCAGTTGGCGCCGTACAGACCGGTGTTGATGTAGAAGGTGCAGCAGTCGGCGTTGTACTTTCTGAGGATCTCCATGACTCGCTCATCCTGGGTGATACCGTCGTCAAAGCGGATGGTAAAATACTTCTTGGGGGTGCCGTCCCGCTCGATACCGTGATCCATACCGGATTCGGGAATCTCCGTCTCAGCCTCGGTGGTCACTTCCTCGGTGGGAGCCTCAGTCTCGGCTTCGGTGGTGATCTCTTCGGTGGGAGCTTCGGTTGTCGCCTCGGTGGGCACTTCGGTTTCGGCTTCGGTGATGACTGCCTCAGCGGTGGTTTCTTCGGATGTCATGGCTTGGGTCTCTGTCATTTGGGTTTCCTCCTGTGTTTCAGGCGTTGTGGGCGCTTCGGTGATTTTTTCTGTGGGTGCTTCGGTGGCGGCTGCGGTGGCATCCGTCGCATGTGTGGTTGCCGCGGTGGTTTCTTCTGTAACTTGTCCCGCGTCACAGCTCATCAGCAGGCCCAGGCAAAGGCAGAGCAGGAGGGTGGCGATCAGAACGAATCTTGTTTTTGCGAATCTCATGACGTGTGAATTCCTTTCGTTGTTTAAAATTCAAATATGGGGTGCGGAGATCAAAATTTACTGATGACCTGCTTGCAGAATTCCAGGGTCTCCCCGTCGGGACCCTTGACAAAGGCTACGCGGAGGGTGATCTTCAGGGGATGGGAATCCAGCGGCAGTTCTGTGGGGGGCTTATCGGGGGTAGCGCCAATGGACAGGGCGTGACGGTAGGCCTCGTCCACGTTCTGTACCGCAAAGGCCAGGTGGATGAAGGGGCCGTCGTCGGTGTGAACCATGGCGGGTCTGGCAAACAGCTCCAGCTTGTTGCCGTCACCGATGTCGAGCAGGGCAATGCGCTTGTCGCCCTCGCCCCATTGAGTGTAGAGCTTGCAGCCAAGGGCTTGATAAAAGGCCATGGATTTATCAAAATCCGTAGCGCCTACGGCCATGTGGCCAAAGCCCATGCCTTTGATGATATCGTTGGGCATATGTGCCTCCTTATTTGTTTTTGAAGATGATTCTTTGACGTAACTGTGTTGCCACGCTGTCGGGGGTCTTGTAGAACTTCACCAAGGGTACCAGCTTGTGCCCGTGGCGCTCGGACACCGGTGCGGGCATCTCCCAGCCTTGGGTGTCTACGCCCTCGGGCAGGGACACCTCTCCGAGCACCAGGTCGCCGCACATATAGCGTCCGTACTCATCGTGAACGATCCAAAGATCACCGTTCTCCTTGCGCTCGATCTCATAGTAGAGCATATCCACATTCTCGTGAATGTACCAAAGGCCCTCGGCCAGACGCATGGTGCAGCAGAAGGGGGCTTCATAGGTCAGCATATACAGGGACTCCTGCCCCTCCGTGTCGGGGATGGTGATGGCATCGGTACCCGCGCCGCCGTTGGAACGCTGAGCGGAAGCCAGGCCGTTGTGGAAGATACGGGCAGCACAGCGGCGATAGCTGTCCTTGCGGGTGATTTTGTAAAGCTCCAGGGCCACCATGAGGGAGTCAACGATGGCGCAAGGCTCGGTCCAGGTGTCGGGACGACCCCACCAGTTGAGATTCTGGTAAGCCGCGTCCATACCCTTGCCAAAGGCGTAGAGGTTGAAGATATCTTTGGCGGCTACGAGATACTTGGAGTCCTCGGTGAGATTGTAGAGACGGAGCATACCCCGGGCGGCGGTGAGGGTGCAATGGGTCTGCACCTTGAGGGCTGCCTTGTCGATGCTGCTGTAGACCTCAATCATTTCATCCAAAAGCGCCAGCACACGGGGATCTCCTGTAAGCTTGTAGACGTGAGAAAGACCGTCAATGCTCATGAAAGCACAGCCCACGTCGGTGGACAGGATCCAGTTGCCCATGACGGTGGCGGAATGACCGCTGACGCCACCCTTGGAGGTGTCCCGATCCACGGGGTAGGAGCGGTATTTCCCTTTGGTGGGCAAGAACAGGCTTTCTGTGATGGAGACCAACGCCTTCAGGGAAAACTCGTCTCTGAACTGCTCGTAATGCTCACAAAGACCGCGAAGGAGCCAGGAGTGTCCCGAGAGCTGCTGCTCGTGGATCATCTCTCCCGCCGCGGGGCCGAAATAGAGGGATGCGTTGGTGTGGTTGGGCATCTCACGGAGCAGAGGCTCCATGGCGGGATTCTTTTCCCGTGTCATTTTGTAGTGGCTGACGAAAGCCAACAGCGCGCGACCCTCCTTGTCTCCCGGCCAGTCGGCATCGGGGGCTTGGAAGACCTCGGGAAGCTGATAGTAGGGTTCGCGGAGACGTTGGGCGTTGAGTCGGATGCGGGCCTGCACCTCGGGGGAGTAGGGGGCATCGGGGGTTTCACGGTGGATCATATGTACCTCACAGAAAAATGATGTTCGCCTGCGGCGAGTGATGTTTGCTACGCAAGTGATGTGTCTCGTGTGCTCGGCATGATGTGTGCCTGAGGCACGTTAAGGTATATTTCGCTGCGCGAAATAATTTCAATTTATTATAAATATCCGAATGGGGTAGGGGCCCCATGGGGCGCGAGAAGAAGTGGCGGGTATTCGATCTCTTGGTCAATTCTTTGCTTTGGAAGGCTCTTGAGGAGGGGCCAGGGGCAAATCATGCCAAAGGCAGATTTGGCCGAGCTTGCGAGGCGAATTTCTTTCAAAAAGTTTCATCCCTTGCGTACGCCTCACTCCAAACAAGCATACACGTCCTGCTCGAAGTGGATGGAGGTCTGGGAGCCCGCGCCACCGTCGTAGCGGGAGTTCTTCATGTAGACCGCGGTGATGTTGTTGACGGGATCCACCCAGAAGTGGGAGCCGTAGGCACCACTCCAGCCAAAGGTGGTGACGGGGAGCCAATGACGTTCGTCGGTGATGACACGGACACCGAGCCCCCAACGCTCCCAGGCGGGCATGACCTCAAAGGGAACCCAAGGCGTGCCCATCTCGCGGATCAAGTCCTCGGGGACGAGCTGTGTGCCGTTGGGGAGTCTGCCGCCATTCACCAGCATCTCGGCGAATTTTACGTAATCGGGGAGGGTGGACGCAAGTCCCGCACCGCCCGAGAACCAGGTCAGGGGGAAGTTTTCAAAGATACAGCCGGGATGGGTGGTGCCGTCCTCGCTCTCACCGTGACCGTCAATCTCCTTGCGGCTATGCATGATGACAAAGCGGCTCCATTGGTCGTCGGAGGGAGTGAAGGTGGTGTCCTTCATGCCCAGAGGCCGGAAAATTTCCTTGGTGACGAACTCGTTGTAGGGCATCCCCGAGGTCAGCTCCACCAGGCGGGCGCACACATCAAAGGCGGCGGTGGCACTGTACATTTGCGCCTCGGTGGGCTGGAAGTCCAGCTTGAGGGTGGAGAAGTAGTTTACGATATGCTCCAGAGCCTGCATATCCTCGGGCGTGCCCAGGCCCTGACGGTTGCCCAGCTCCCCTGCGTGGAGACCGTTCTGATGGGACAGGAGGATGCGGGGCGTCAGCAAACGCTTGGCGGGCTCCTTGGCCACCACCTGATCGTCCTTCAATTCACCCACCCACATATCCGCAAACTGCGGGAGCAGGTCGGTGATGGGCTGATCCAGGCCCAATTTGCCGCGGCTGACCTGAATGAGGACGGCGATGGCGGTGATGGGCTTGGTCATAGATGCCAGACGAAAAATGACGTCGTCTCCGTCGCCCATGGGGATTTTCTCGGTTTGATTCTTGTAGCCAAAATATTTTTTGTATACCTCTTGACCGTTCTGCATGACGCAAAGTCCGGCGCCGCCTACACGGCCGTCGGCCTGATCGTCAGCCATTCTTTTATCCAAAAGCTCGGCCAAAAGCTGATGATTGAGCTGTTTCATTCGATGCAAATTCCTTTCTTTTGCAAAGGGAGCGTACACTACCCCACATTATAAAAATATTGTATCATACCGCCCATGATTTGTCAATAGAATTACTTGTGATTTGGGAGATTTATACAGAAAAAATCCCACCTCCGTTTGCATCGGACATGGGATTTTTGCCTGCGTTGCGCGGAGCACGGTGATGCCGTTTTTTACTCCGCGTATTTCTCCGCTTCCATCACGGCCATCTCGTCGCACCGCTCGTTGTAGGGGTGCCCCGCGTGACCCTTGACCCACACGAAGGTGACGTCGTGGATCTCCAAAAGATCCAGGAGCCGCCCCCAAAGCTCGGGGTTGAGAGCGGGGGATTTATCTGCTTTTTTCCAACCCCTCGCCCGCCAGGAGACCGCCCAGCCCTTGGTGATACCGTCGGTGAGATATTTGGAATCCGAGGTGAGGGTGACCTCGCAGGGACGCTTGAGTGCCTCCAACGCGCGGATGGCGGCGGTCAGCTCCATGCGGTTATTGGTGGTCTGTGCCTCGCCGCCGTGGAGCTCGCGCTCTTGCCCGTTGCAGACGAGCACCGCCCCCCAGCCGCCGGGGCCGGGGTTGCCCTTGCAGGCACCGTCGGTATAAATATCAACATGGGTAAGTGTGGACATGGTATGCTCCTTTGCTATGAAAGTTTTTAATGGAGACGCGTGACGGACGCATGGGTATTTGCTTGCCTGGTCAATTTTTTGAAAGTTCTTGGAGGGGTCAAGGGGAACCCTCTTTCAAAAAGGCTCTGTGATCGCACTCCTTTATATCCGAGCAGGACGCGTGACGGACGCATGGGTATTTGCTTGCCTGGTCAAATTTTTGAAAGTTCTTGGAGGGGTCAAGGGGAACCTTCTTTCAAGAAGGTTCCCCTTGCGTACTCCTCGTACTCCTCGCTCTCCCCGTACTCCTCACATATCCCCCTTCAGCGCTCGTGTGAAGGCGGTAGGGAAGTCCTCCTGGGTCAGCGCCCACATGGCGGCGGCAAAGGTGGCCTCCACGGGAACGTCGCGGGTGGTGATGACGCGCTCACCGCAGGCCTCGGCAATACGGCGCCCCACGCGGTAGACCGTGAAATCACAGGTGCCGTAGGGAACTTGGGAGGTGAGGATCAACCAGAGCCCGTTGTCGGCCAGCTCGGTGAGGATGGGGGTCAGGGTATCGGGGATACCGCCGATGCCCACACCCTCCACCACCAAGGCGTCCAAGCCCTCGGCCATGCGGGCAATGAGGGAGGGGGACATACCGGGGGTCAGATGGGCCAGGGCGACGTTGGTGTTCAGCTCGTCGGAAAGCCCTGCCGCAGGATAACGGACGGGGGCGGTGTGGGGCGTGATCATGACTCTTCCCGCGCGGATGGTGGCACGGTCGGGACAGTTCACACTCTCAAAAGCGTCAGTATCGGTGGTGTGGCGTTTTCTCGCCCGCAGACCGCGAATGACCCGCCCGGCAAATACGATGTGCACACCCCGCGCCTCGGGATGACATGCCCAAATAAAAGCGTCAAGCAGATTGTCGGGGGCATCCGAGCCCCGCTGACCCATGGGGATCTGAGAGCCCGTCAGCACGATGGGCTTGGGGCTGTTGCGCATGAGGCAGGACAGAGCGGCTGAGGCATAGGCCAGGGTGTCGGTGCCGTGGGTGACGATAAAACCGTCGTATTTATCGTAATCCCGGTGGATAACCTTGGCCACTCCCTGCCACTCCACGGGGGTCATGTCTGTGCTGTCCAGGCGGTAGAGATCCAGGGTGGCGGTGTCACACATCTCACCGATACGAGGGACGTGACGCAACAGATCCGCCCCCGAAAGGACAGGCACAAGACCGCGGCCTCGGTCGCGGCAAACGATGGTGCCGCCTGTAGAAATGAGTAGTATTTTTTTGCGTTCCATGTTGAACACTTTCTGAATAATGAGATTTTAGCAGAAGGAACAAGGCCCTTCCCTGAATTTTTCTCCTTACTCGATGTCCTCAAACACTTCCTCGGGACGCGTTTGCAGGAGAGAAGGATTCTCGGCGTAGCGACGCATGAGCTTGAAGGCGGAAGCAAAGTAGAAGCCGTCGCAGATGCGCTCGTCGGTGACCACCTTCAGGTCGATGAGACGGCGGGGCTTGAAGCTGCCGTCAGTCTGGGGCTCCTTGACGGTGCGCTTGATGCCGTAGGCCACGAAGATGGGGAGATTGCCGAAGTTGTAGATGTGATGATAAATAGGCTTGATGCCCAAAGACCCCATGCTGGTGATGATCATACTGCCGTGGAAGGGGCTGACACCCGTGAGAAATTTGGGAAGCCAGCCGTGGTAGTCCAGCCAGTTCAAAAAGCGAACCACACCCCGCAGGAGGGGGCGGGGAAGGCCTGCCAAGGTATTGGCGGTCTTGTCAAAATCGCTGCCCAGCTCGGCATTTTCCTTTTCCTTGGCGACCACGGCGTTGAATTTGTCGTAGATCTCCTCAATGGTATCATCGGGCTCGAAAAACACTTTTATACAGGTGTCGGGAGATTCCATGGTCATTTCCTTTTTGATGGTCATGACCACCTCGATATTATTGCGGGCATAGATCCGCTGACCGCTGACAAAGCGATTGATGCCGGGCTTTTGGGACACCGTGCGGACGTAGGCCGCCAGCATGATATGCAGGAAACTGAAATTTTCATAGCCCGCCGCGATCATGTCCTTGATAAAAGCGTCGGCGCGGGTCACGTCCAGGGTCTCCGCGAAGGTGTTTTGCGCATCGCAACGCATGGGCATGATAAAGGGCATGAACTTATTCATGGCGTTGATCGTGCGCAGACGGCGGCCTTCCTTGCGGTCGGTAAAGCGCTTTTTGCGCGGTACGGGATGGTAGGTACGGGGCTGGAGCTCTTTTTCGGGATATTCCTTCAGGAATTCTTGTGTGCTGTCGGTTACAGGGGATGTCATAGCGGCTCTCCTTCTCCATCATAATCAATATCATAATCAATTGTACCTACTATTATAGCCGATTTTTGGCGAAAACACAAGAGGGGAATGTGAACTGAATGTAAAGTGTTTGCCTTTTTGTGACGTTAAATTCCGTAATATTCGTCTAAAACGTCGCTGACGGTCTCGGCCCAAAGGATGAGATTGCGAGGATCTCTCGACACCGTGGTGATGTCCTTCAAGACGAATTCCGCAGGGCAACCGTGCTTCTGACAGGCCTTGACGGCAGCTTCCGTCTCCTTCCTTACCTCCTCGGCATCGGTTTTGACGGCAACGAGGGCGGGGTTGGGCTTTCGGGCAAATACGTAGTCCTTGCCGATCTGCTCGGCACAGATATCCACATTTGACCAAGGCGAAACACCGATTTTACGCAAATTGGGGATGGTCTTGATAAGATGGATGCGGGTGTCCAGGGGCTCACAGCAGCCGTAATAGGTGTAGGCAAAACGCTTGGTCAGGGGCAGAATGTAGTCAAGCTCAAACTCCTTGAACATGGCGGGAGATACGCAGGAGAAGGGCTGGGACATGCCTCTGTACCAGGTGGCCTTGAGACCGTCCTGTGCCAGGCCTGAAACCGCTGCGGGGGTGCAATGGAGATTGACGATCTGCGGATCCACGTGGAGATTGGCCTCAATAAAATCCAACTGGGCGGTGGTACGGGCCACCAGCGTTTCCATGATCCTGTGCAGGTACTCCGGGCGGTCGTACATATCCTCGTATATGGGCTCCACGCCACGCAAGCGCGCCACCACGTCCCAGAAGGCAGAGTAGAGGTAGTCTACTCCCGCGAGACGGACGGGCATGGTGTCTCCAAAAAGCTCGGTGAAATAAGTCACGTTGGCTTCGTCCCGCTCGGGATGTGCCGTGAATTCGGGCGGCCGTATCCGGGACAGACAGGATTCGTCAGCCATGACATCGGCGTACCCTGCCGAGCGCTTTTCACTCCAGGAAACCTGCGGATCAATGCCCAAGGGGGATATTTCATAGGACATCCGTACCACCCATTCGGCAGGCATGAGAAGGTCGGCCTTGAAGTGCTTTTTCTGATAGAGAGCACGGCGCAGGACACATTCCGCATGGCGGGCGCGGCCGTCCTCACTGCGGAGGATCAGATCCTCATCGCTGTCCAGCTCGTGCCACGGGATCTCGTCGATGAGCACAGGGGGACGGACGATCTTCAGATCGTTGCTGTCCTTCATTCGCTGATTGGCCTTTTGTTGCTGTTCGGAACAAGCCTCGGCCATATAGCGCTTGGCCAACTCCCGCAGGATCTGTTGGTCTTTGGTCATCATGGGCGAAGACCTCCTTCGTTTGTTTTTTTAAGGTTTCATAGTTACGGGAATGCATTTTTAAGTTGCAGAATCGCTTTTTCGCGAATCGCGGGATTCGAGACGTGCGGTTATTTGGGGCGCCTTACTCTTGAGGGCAGCTCGTTCCACAGGGTAAAGCCCAGGATGAGAAGTCCGCCGAGGATCTGCCACGGGGTCATGGGCTCCCCCAAGACCGTCACGGAGATCAGCACCGCCACCAAGGGGTCGATGTAGCTGAGGATGGAGGCCTCTTGTCCCGACAGATCCTTCAATGCGGAAAAGTAGAAACAGTAGGCCAGGCCGGTGTGGATTATACCCACCGCCAGAAGGCAAAGCCAACCGGTGGCGTCCATGGGGCCGGTGGTGATGTCACCTGTCAGAAGGACGTAGGGAAGGAGCACCACAGCCGCTGCCAAGAATTGCAGGAGGGTGCGGTGGATGCCGTCCACGTCTCGGATAAATTTGTTGATGAGCACCACCGAAGCGTAAAGCACCGCCGCGCCCAGGGCGAAGAGAATGCCGCCCAGATGGTCGCCGCCCCCCGTACCGATGCCGGTGATCAGCACCAGACCTGCGGTGGAAGCGATGAAGCAGACGATTTGTTTTGCGGTCAGCTTTTCCTTGAAAAGGAGGGGACAAAGCACCGTGACCAGCACCGGCGCGAAATAATAGCTCAGGGTCGCCACCGACACGGTGGTGCGTTTGTAGGCCTCAAACAGCAGAATCCAGTTGACACCCATAGCCGCCCCGGACGCGATCAGCAGAGGGAGCTGTTTTCCCATGCGGGAGACGGGGATCTTTTGCTTTGTGATCAGCAGGATCACCGCGATCAGCACCGAGGCCATAGCGGCGCGACAAAGGGCCAGCGCGCCGGAGGAGACGGGTATGCGCCGCACGAAGGGCGCGAGGGTGCCGAAGATGGCCATGGAGGAGATGAGCATGAGGCGGGATTTCAGATCTTTTTTCACAAAAACCTCCTTTGGGAGAGTGGCTGAGCTCATTATACCGCAAATCCGCGGGGATGTCAATGGATTATTGTATATCACCAACACGAAGTGTTGTATATTATCAAGCCGCAGGAAGGATGCACGCCGGCGCGTGATGAGATACAAGGGCGGTTTGCCGCCCTTGATGATATACGCCGCACTTCGTGCGGCGGTGTAAGGAGTGAAGCGACGGCATAGCGAGCCTGCGAGCGTCTATGCCAAGCCTGCGGCTTGGATAAACAAAAACAGAACATTTGTCGGTAGACAAATGTTCTGTTTTTGTTGCGAAAGAACGCACAAACGGTGCGTGAGTATAGGTGAAAACGCAGAAAAGGTGCGTGATTTCTCGCCACTATATGCTCGACAAGAGTTAATCATTCTTGGCGATCCATTTCTTTGACCAAGCAAATAATGCTTCGGACATCAAGTAAAAATCAACCTCTCCACCACTCTTCAAACTCAAGAATGTTTCGATAATGCCTCGTTCATCGGAAGATACAACTTGAAGTAATTCCTTTTGCTGTTTGAGGTATTTTCCTGTCTTCCGAAAGACAATCGCCTGTACAACGAAAGAGGCGGATTTATATAGCCCGCGCAAAGTATCGTCACTCTTTTCGTGCAACATATTATGTAGGCATCCATGATAGATATTGCAAGCACCGATTTTGATAGCTCTACCCACAGAAGCTTCATCAATGACCGCAAGCAATCCATCAAGACTTCCTTTTATCGGGGTTGTATCATAATAAAACTGAAAAAGGTCGGAGGACTCCCAATTCAAAAGTTCATCTTTGCCTGAGAGAAAACCACAAATCAGCTCTCTGTGAGGCAGGCTGTCAAGCATTGCATTATAGGCTTGAATATCTGAGGCGGACAACTGATCCAATATTACGACAACATCAATATCGCTTGTTTCGGTTGCTTCACCGCGACCGTAGCTTCCCTGTAGCCCAATAAACCATACCCGATCTGCAAAAGTACCGTTCACTGCGTTCAGAAAGGCATTCATCCATTTTTTAATATCCATCATTTGCTGTTTTCCTTTGCAGTTTTGCACGATGCAATCAACATCACTCGGAGTGATGTGCATTTTGATGACAGTAATTTGAAAGTCTGATCATCAATATAGTTTGTTCTGTGTAAAAGTTCAAGCCAATAGCCTGTTTCACTTGCTTCTTTGAGCGCGATTTCAAATTTCGATATAAAATTCTTTGTGCCTTGTGCGTATTGTGCTTCATGAATATTTGCACCGATTGAGGTGCCGCTTCTGCCGATTTGGGTGGAAATTATCGTTTCGTGATTTGCTTTCAGATATTTAACGAGGTTTATCATATCAACGGAGAAATCCATTGAAAGCTCGACGAGTTTGTTTTCTTTCATAGTCGCACCTCCTTCTAATATATCATAAATTCATATACTTGTCAAATGATGCATCGCCTTGCGGCGATATGATGTTTTTCGCTTCGCTCAAAATGATGTTGCTCCCGTTGGTCGCAATGATGCGATGTTTGCCTCAATGTGCCGTCAGGCACGCATCATTAGGCGTAGCCGTCATCATTGGCGAAGCCAACATCATTTGCCGAAGGCAAACATCATTCAAAAAACGCACCTTTGTCAGTAGACAAAAGTGCGTTTTTTGTTGGCTGGGGCACTAGGATTCGAACCTAGGAAATGACGGAGTCAGAGTCCGTTGCCTTACCGCTTGGCGATGCCCCAATATTTTCAACAGACGATATTATAGCAGATGTCTTTTGATTTGTCAAGAGCTTTTTGGAAAAAAATTGAAATATTTTTGCGGATTTTGTAAGCCCCCAAAGGGTTGAGGGCTTACAATCTTTAGGATATCCGCGTTTGTACCTCTTTAATCAAGCGCTCCTTGGTATTTTCTTCGGGATTTTCCAATACCAGGGATAACAGGGCGGCCAACATCTCCCCCACGGCCTTTCCCTTGGGAACGCCATGGGCCATGAGGGTCTGCCCGTCAATGGCCAGCTCGGGGATGCGCACGCAATCGCCGGCCGCTATGGATGCTTTGACCAACTCTTGCAGCTCTGCGGGGTTTGTGCCGTGGGCGGAGGCGACGATCAAAAGTGGGAGGGCAAGATCGCCGTATTCCTTGCGGAGCAGGCGTGCGGTTAAGGGGGACGTCTCGGAGGGGAGCTGCCCGCTTGCCAAAAGGCGGATGGCGTGGGCGGTCTCGTTGGAGAGCTTGAGACCGCGGAGGTTTTCGGCCAGATGGGCTTCGGGCATTTGCCACAAAAGACAAGCGCAACGGGTGGCGAAATCCACGGGCAGGGAAGAGAGCTTGCCCGGACCATCGGGGGAGATACCGCATGGCAGGACGTGGGGCATCAGCCCGAGATCGAAAAGAAGGGAAACCCCTTGCTCGGGATGATGACTGCACAGAATTTTTTGAAATTCCACGCTGATACGCTCGCGGGAGATACGCTCCAGGCCGTGCCCGCAATCCTTGAGGGCAGCCATGGTGTTGGGATGGATGTCAAAGCCCAGCTTGACGGCGAAGCGCACGCCCCGCATGACCCGCAGGGCATCCTCGGTCAGGCGGGTGTGGGGATCCCCCACGCAACGGATCACCTTGTTTTGGAGGTCGGCTTGACCTCCGAACAGGTCGATGATCTCAAAGGTTTCGCCGTTCTCCGAAAGCTCGGCGGCCATGGCGTTGACCGTGAAATCACGGCGGGAGAGATCGTCGGTGAGCTTGCCCGTGAAGCTGACGCCGTCGGGATGGCGGCCGTCGCTGTAGCCCCCTTCGGTGCGGCAGGTGGTACACTCTACGGGGCCGTCGGCGGTCAGCACCGTGACCGTCCCGTGCTGAAGGCCTGTGGGGATCACACGGTAGCCCCAGCCTTCGCACAGCCGGAGCGTTTCCTCGGGGACGGAGGTCACGGCCACGTCCCAATCCTGGGGAGGGATGCCCATGAGGGCGTCACGAACACAGCCCCCCACGGGATAGGCACCCACGGCGGCCTTTTTAAATTGTATCAAGAGAGATCTGACCGCGGGAGGGCAGGGAAGGGGGATGTGTTTCATGGTGGCTCCTTGTGAAAATTATTGTTTACCACCTACGGTGGGGCTTTGGTTCAGGGGAGTGCATCCTGTGCGAGCTGCATACCGCGATGGGGAGTACAACGGTAAATTGTTGTTTATGGGCGTTTACTGACCAACGCGGTCATCCTGAGCAAGGCCGCTGGCCGCGCCGAAGGATCTCTTTATACCTGTAAAAAAACATTGTCATAAAAAGGTTTTGCTTCCTGTGGGATCCTTCGACTCGGGCATCGCCCTCGCTCAGGATGACTGTCTCAAGGCGGGGCACAACAACGCCAAACAACAATTTACCTTTAAATATGTTCACCCTATCATACCATGATTTTCCCGGATTGTCAAGTGTGGCTCCGTCGGGGGATTTTCCCTCAAAAAACTATTGACATTCGCCTTGTTTAGCGTTATAATAATAAAATAACCCTTATAGTATGAAAGGAAAACATTCCGCAAAAGGGATGTTTCAATTACACCATGAAAAAACAACTGATGCTGGGCAACGAAGCCGCGGCGCGGGGACTTTACGAGGCGGGATGCCGTCTTGTGTCCTCCTATCCCGGTACGCCCTCAACCGAAATTACGGAATACGCCGCTACATACGACGAGATGTACTGCGAGTGGGCACCTAACGAGAAGGTGGCCATGGAGGTGGCCTTCGGTGCCTCCCTCAAGGGCGCGCGCTCTGCCTGCGCCATGAAGCACGTAGGTCTCAACGTAGCCGCTGACCCCCTTTACACCATGTCCTATACGGGTGTCAACGCAGGTTTGGTTATCTGTGTGGCCGATGACCCCGGCATGCACTCCTCCCAAAACGAGCAGGACTCCCGTCATCATGCCATCGCCGCCAAGGTGCCCATGGTGGAGCCCTCGGATTCCGCCGAGGCCCTCTATATGATGAAGGCCGCCTTTGAGCTGTCCGAACAGTTTGATACCCCCGTCATTTACCGCACCTGCACTCGCATCGCTCACTCCCAGAGCCTTGTGACCCTCTCTGACCGTGCGGACATTCCCCTGCGCCCCTATGTCAAGGAGCCCCAGAAGTACATCATGGCACCTGCCAACGCCATCCGCCGTCACCCCATGGTGGAGGCCAGAACCCAGGCGCTCACCGAGTACGCCGAAACTTGTGATCTCAACCGTGTGGAGCTTGCCGCCGACGGCAACACCGCCCTGGGTATCATCTGCTCCGGCACCTGCTATCAGTATGTCCGCGAGGTGTTCGGTGATACCGTGAATATCCTCAAGCTGGGTCTGGTCAATCCTCTGCCTGTGAAGCTCATCAAGGACTTCGCCGCCAAGGTGGAGAGACTGGTGGTGTTTGAGGAGCTGGATCCCATCATCGAGACCCATTGCCGCAACATAGGTGTTTCTGTGGAAGGGAAGAGCCTGTTCCCCATGGTGGGCGAGTTCTCCCAGAATCTTCTCCGCGCCGCTTTGGGTCTTCCGGTGTCTGAGACAGTGACCGCCGACGAGGCCATCCCCGTCCGTCCTCCCGTCATGTGTGCAGGCTGTCCCCACAGAGGCTTGTTCTACACCCTGTCCAAGCATAAGGTCACCGTTATTGGTGACATCGGCTGTTACACCTTGGGCATGGCCGCTCCCCTCAACGCCGTGGATTCGGTGCTGTGCATGGGCGCTTCCGTGTCGGGTGTTCACGGCTTCAATAAGATCGGCGGCGAAGAGTCCGAACACAAGACCGTGGCGGTCATCGGTGACTCCACCTTCATGCATTCGGGCATGACGGGTCTTGTCAACATCGCCTATAACGCTTCCAATTCTACCGTCATCATCCTGGACAACTCCATCACGGGTATGACGGGTCATCAGCAGAACCCCACCACGGGCTACAACATCAAGGGCGATCCTGCCACCAAGGTGGATTTGGAGGCCTTCTGCCGTGCCATCGGTATTGACCGCGTGACGGTGGTGGATCCCTATGACCTTTCCGCTTGCGAGAAGATCATTACCGAGGAGCTGGCCGCTGAGGGCCCCGGGGTGATCATCTCCCGCCGTCCCTGCGTCCTGCTCAAGACCGTGAAGGCCAAGCCCGCGCTTACCGTGGACAAGGATGCTTGCCGCTCCTGCAAGAAGTGCATGAAGCTGGGTTGTCCCGCCATCCACATGGAAGGCGAAGGCAAAAACGCCAAGGCCGTCATTGATCCTACTCTTTGCGTAGGCTGCGGCGTGTGCGAGCAGATGTGCGCTTTTGGCGCGATTCAGAATCAGGAGGGCAAGTGATATGCAAACCAAGAATATTATGATCGTTGGTGTGGGTGGACAGGGCTCTCTCCTGGCCTCCAAGCTGCTGGGTCACCTGCTCTGCGAGGAAGGCTTTGATGTCAAGGTCTCCGAGGTGCACGGCATGAGCCAGCGCGGCGGCAGCGTGGTGACCTACGTCCGCTACGGCGACCGCGTGGACTCACCCATCATCGACAAGGGCGAGGCGGATTTTATCGTCTCCTTTGAAAAGCTGGAGGCCGCCCGTTGGGTGTCCTACCTGAAGGAAGGCGGACGCGTGGTGGTCAACACCCGCGAGACCGATCCCATGCCCGTCATCACCGGCGCGGCTGTGTACCCCCACGAGGTATTGGAAGGCCTCAAGGCCAAGGGGATCGCCATGGATGACATGGACGCTCTGTCCCTGGCTGAGCAAGCCGGCTCTTCCAAGGCCGTCAATATTGTCCTCATGGGACGCCTTTCCCGCTACTTCCCCGAGATCCCCGAGGAAAAGTGGCTTGCCGCCATCGAGGCCTGTGTCAAGCCCAGGTTTGTGGAACTGAATAAAAAGGCCTTTGCGTTAGGTCGCGGTTGACAGGTAAAAAACCATTCGGTTGCATATACTGTCCATATCACGCATATATCAAGGAGTTTTCAACATGAAAAATCTGGCTTACTACAACGGCAAGATCGCCCCTGTTGAAGAAATGATGGTTCCCTTCAACGACCGTGTTCATTTCTTTGGCGACGGCATCTACGACGTGACCTACACCCGCAATTACAAGCCCTTTGCCCTGTCCGAGCATCTTGACCGCCTGTTTGGCTGTGCCAAAAAGCTGGATATCAAGATTCCCCACACCAAAGAGGAGCTGACGGATATCCTCATGGATCTCTTCCCCCGTCTGGACACGGGCGATCAGTTCGTCTACCTCCAGGTGACGAGAGGCACCCAGGATCGCAATCACACCTATCCCGAGGATCAGGTGGGCAATCTTTGGATCATGCTCCGTCCCGGCGGGCTCAAGGACATCCGCATGGAGGTGAAGGCCATCACCGCCGAGGATACCCGCTTCTTCCATTGTGACATCAAGACCCTGAACCTGCTCCCTGCCGTTATGTATTCACAGATGGCCGAGCGGGCAGGAGTCTATGAGACCATCCTTTACCGCAAGCCCGACCGCGTCACCGAGTGCGCCCACGCCAACGTACATATTATCAACGAGCGCGGCGCGTTCCAGACTGCCCCCCTGGACAATCTCATCCTGCCCGGTATCGCCCGAGCCCACCTCATCAAGGCCTGCAAGGCCTTGGGTTATCCCGTGGAGGAGACTCCCTTTACCCTGGATGAGCTGATGAACGCCCGTGAGGTCATCATCTCCTCCTCCAGCGCCATTGGACTGCGCTGTGTGGAGATCGACGGCAAGCCCGTGGGTGGGAAGGCCGAGGAGATGCTCCAAAGCATTCAGGATTGGGTTCTGGATGAATTTATGAGAGAAACCAATTAAGCGCCCCATAGATCGATCCCGTAGCTCCCTCAACAAAAAACGAAAGGAAGTTTACCCCATGAAAAGATCAACCCTTACCTGGCTGACTGCCGCGCTTTTGTCCCTGCTTTTGGTGTTTGGCATGATCGCCTGCACCGACGGAGGCGAGGACCTTCCCGACGAAACCACCGGCGACACCACCATTGAGACCACGGCAAGCACCCGGGACGAAAAGCCTGCGGAGACCGTTGCCGATACCAAGGCCGAGACAGTCCCCGCGCCTGCTGAAACTAAAGCCGAAACCATGGCCGAGACGGTTGCCGAATCTACCGTTGAAACCACCGCTGAAACCTTTGCCGAGACGGTCGTTGAAGGAACCATTGCCGTAACGGAAGAAAACGGCTCGGAGGATGTGACCGATAACGAGCCCGAGGTTACCGAGGAGGTTACCGAGGAGATTACCGAAGAGGTTACCGAGGAGATCACCGAGGAGATCACCGAAGAGGTTACCGAGGGAGAGCAGGCGCTCGTTCTTGATTTTGACGCTGTTGCTAAAAACACCCTGAAGGGTTGCTTCAATGGCGCCAATCAGACTACCGTCACCGTTGATAGTGACGAGGGCGGCGAGCAGTATGTCTCCCTTGCCACCGCCATCGCCAATGCCAGCGATCCCTTTGTAAGCTTCAATCTCCGCAACTTCCTGACCAAGGCGGGGATAGATAATATCGTTGCGGATGAGTATAATTACATCATTTTGAAGGTTCGCCAGAAGGGCTGCTCCACCGGTACCTTCAATCTGTACTACTTCGCCGGCGGTGTCGGCGGCGCTACCCCCGGCATGGAGGTTTCCGCTGGCTTTGACGTGTCCGAGGAGGATTGGCAGTACATTCTCTTCGATATGAAGGGCGCTCAGAACTGGACGGGTAAGGTTACCGGCTTCCGCATGGACTACATGATGACGGCCGTCAGCGCGGGCGAGATCTTGCAGATTGCCGAGATCCAGTTCCTCAACTCTGCCGATGATTACTACAAGCAGTTTGACATTGACTGGAACGATAAGGGCTTTGAGATCTCTGACGAGGCCAAGGCCGAGGCGGAGCAGCTGCTGAGCTCCGTGCAGGGTCCTGCCACCGGTTATGACAGCTATGAAAAAGAGAATGCCGCCAACGAGGACGCATCCCTCAAGCTGTGGTTCGACCATATGTATACCCGCGCTCCCCAGAGCGGCTTTACCGTGAAGGAGGACAACATTTCCTATCTGATCCAGATGGCCAAGAACGAGACCGAGGGATGTCAGTTCGTACTGGCACCCGCGTCCGACGTCGCGGGCCTCAAGGTCTACGTCACCGATTTCAAGAACGCCAACGGCGACACCCTCAAGACCGATCTGCATTGGGGCTACTACTTCAATATTCTGGACGAGATGCTCATTGACCCCCTGCCTCCCGTCACCTATACCGCTGAGGATGGCATGCTGGATTGGGTCAACGGCGGCAACGGACGCGGTGACACCATCGACAACCTGCAGAAGTATAACGGCTTTGACATCAAGGCGGGCCAGTCCCAGTCCTTCGTTCTCAAGGCTACCACCACCGCCGACTCCAAGCCCGGTGAGTATACCGCTACCCTGACCGTGGTGGATGCCAACGGCAAGGAGATCAAGAAGGCCACCGTATTCACATACGTTTGGAATTTTGACCTTGCTGATGCCTCCGCTTGTAAGACGCTCATGGATATGAGCGCTTACGAGGTTTACATGACCTACTTTGACTTTGCCGCCGACCTGTCCAATGACAGAGGCTCGAACCTGAGCGAGATCTATTACAACTTCCTCCTGGATTACCGTGTAAACTGCTACAGCCTGCCCTTCAGCAACGACGATGGTAAATTCTCGGATTCCCGCCTTCTGAAGTACCTGAACAATCCTCGCGTCCAGGCCTTCCAACCCCTGGGTTGGGCCAAGGAGCTGACCCCCGAGTACGTCGCCAACGCTTACGCGTTCCTTTCCCAGAGCGAGGAATGGCTGGAGAAGGCATACTTCTATCCTGTTGACGAGCCCGGTAGCGTCAACCGCCTGAACGACATCAATTACTACGGCAAGATGCTGGAGGAGCACTTCCCCGGCTACAAGCTCATCGCTCCCATGCACGTCAACTACGCCACCTCCGAGGGTGACTTCTTCTCTTACGTCACAGGCGCCGTAAATGTCTGGTGTCCCAAGACCTTCTTCTTCAACACCTTCGCTGAGTGGTTTGAGAACGAGGAGCTTTACTACGGTACCACCATCCAGCTTGAAGAAAAGCTTGGCTCTCTCCGTGACCGCTTCTGGGCTGAGCAGGAGGCAGGGGATGAGGTTTGGTGGTACGTCACCAGATTCCCCAACGATCCCGAGATCACCCTGATCATCAACACCGAGGCTGTCAATATCCGTACCCTGTTCTGGCAGCAGAAGCTCTATAACGTGGACGGCTTCCTGTACTACCTCGTCAACCATTGGGGCAACGGCTCCGACCGCTACTGGATTCCCTCTGCCGACAAGTGGTATCAGGGCATGGATGCCATGCACGAGATCAACAACAACTATCCTTACGAGGTGTACGGTAACGGTATCCTCATCTACAGCGGCGTGTACTTCGCCCAGACCGATCCCGTAGCCAGCCTCCGTCTGGAGTCTGTCCGCGACGGTATTGAGGACTTCGAGTACCTGACCATGCTGGAAAACGTTTACGGTAAGGACGTTGTGGATGCCATCATTACTAAGTGGACCACCGGTCTCGGTGAATACAGCACCGACGCCGACGCCTTCCGCGAGCTTCGCGCTCAGCTTGGCGCCTTGGTCGAAAAGGCCGTGGCCGAGCAGAACTGATATGATCCGACACCCCTTGCCGCGCAAGGGGTGTCTTTTTGTATAGTAAAACCACGCGTTAGACGCGTGGTTCGGTAAGAATTAGATAGTTGATAATGACATAAAAACTCCTTTGCTGTATAATAGAAGTGCGGCTGCCAACTGCACAAATAAAAACAGCAA
>SVTR01000042.1 GCA_015063685.1 Oscillospiraceae bacterium
TTTTTCTTAAACCACAAGTCCTCAACCTGAGGTTCATACAATTCAAGCATTTACTCACCTCGTCAAATTCAAGTTTATCTATTAGTTGTATTATACCATAAAAACGGTGAAAAGTAAATAGGACGGCTCAATTCTTTACAAATTGAACCGCCATATAAAACACAAAAAGCCCTGCCACAGCAGAGCTTTTTGCATATAAGATAATAACTTATCTCTTGGAAAACTGAGGAGCGCGACGAGCGGCCTTGAGACCGTACTTCTTTCTCTCCTTCATACGAGGGTCACGGGTCAGGAAGCCGGCGGCCTTCAGAGCGGGACGGTACTCAGCGTCAGCAGACAGCAGAGCACGAGCAACACCGTGACGGATGGCGCCGGCCTGACCGGAGATACCGCCGCCGGTTACGTTGGCAACGATGTCGAACTTACCGGTGGTGCCGGTAACGCCGAAGGGCTGGTTAACGATGAGCTTCAGGGTCTCGAGACCGAAGTAATCATCGATGGAACGGCCATTGATGGTGATCTCACCGGAGCCGGGGTACAGACGAACGCGAGCGATAGACTTCTTTCTGCGGCCGGTGCCGTAGAAGTAGGGTTTTGCACTAGTATACATGGGCTATGTCCTTCCTTTCCTAAATTAGACCTCGTAAGCTTCGGGCTTCTGAGCCTCGTGCTTATGAGCGGCACCTGCGTAGACCTTCAGGCGAGTGAACGCCTTGCGGCCGATGACGGTGTCGGGGATCATACCCTTAACTGCGAGCTCCATTGCGCGCTCGGGCTTCTGTGCCATCAAGGTCTTGTACTGAACAGCCTTCATACCGCCGATGTAGCCGGAATGATGGTAGTGGTACTTCTGCTCCAGCTTGTTGCCGGTGAGCACTGCCTTGTCGGCATTGACGATGATCACGAAGTGACCGCAGTCAACGTGAGGGGTAAAGGTGGGGTCGGTCTTACCGCGAAGCAGATCAGCTGCGGCAACGGCCGTTCTACCGAGGGGCTTGTTAGCGGCGTCGATCACATACCACTTACGCACCACGGTCTCATTTTTCTGCATAAATGTGGACATTTTTTATTCCTCCGAAAATTAGCATTCTTTTCATGCTCGCCTATTATATCACACTCGTTTTGCTTTGTCAATACCTTTTCGAAAAAATTTTTGATTTTTTTAATTTACCTGCATCGAACCTCTCGTTTTCTCTCATTTTTGCCGTTTTTTCTTTTTCATACTCTTTCGCCATTTCGCATTTTTCACAACGCAGGCAAGGTCTAAACGAGAGATTCTGTGCATAAGATATACAAATTGACAAAAGAAAGGATCCGGCCATGAACCATCAACTACCTATTGAAAACCTTTATTTGCCTGAGGGTCAGCTTCTGGCACAGCCTCGCAACAAGGAATTTACCTCTTCCCTGTCCCATTTGGAGAGGGCTATGCACCAAGGAATGATTTTGGAAGCCATGGCTCTGCTCTGCGACGGGGATATGAATCTACATATTGACTTCCCCGCCCTGCCCGGTGTCGTGGCCATCATCCCACCCAAAGAGGCGGTCTACACCCGGGACGGCGCTCCTGTCAAGGACATCGCCATCCTAACCAGGGTGGGCAAATCAGTTTGCTTCAAGGTGGTGGACATCCGTCAACAGGACGGCGTTCCCCATCTGACGCTATCCCGCCGTGCGGCCCAAGCCGAATGCGTGGCAAATTATCTGACCACCCTGTGTCCCGGCGATATCATTCCCGCTCGGGTCACCCACATGGAAAGCTTTGGCGCTTTCGTGGACATCGGCTGCGGGATCTCTTCCCTGCTCTCGGTAGACACAATTTCGGTATCCCGCCTGTCTCATCCCCGTGACCGTCTGTATAACGGCCAAACCATCAAGGCGGTTATCAAATCCGTGGAGACCGGCGCGGACGGCCTGCCCGGAAGGATTTTTATCTCCACACGGGAGCTCCTGGGTACCTGGGAGGAAAATGCCGCCCGCTTTACCCCGGGGCAGACGGTGGCGGGGATCATCCGCAGCGTGGAGGACTACGGTGTTTTCGTGGAACTGGCCCCAAATCTGGCAGGTCTGGCAGAGTTGAAGGAGGACGGTCGGGACGAAGGAGAGCGCAAGGCCGTGGTTAAAACGTTGATCGGTCGCCGCGCCACGGTCTTTATCAAAAGCATTTTGCCCGAGCGCATGAAGATCAAGCTGGTGCTCATTGACACCTACGCAGAGGAGCCAGCATCTCCTCCGCCGTTGACCTATTTTTTACCCAAGGACGGGAGCACACACCTTGATCGATGGGTCTATTCTCCCCAGGGCGCTAAAAAGCAGATCGAAAGTGTGTTTGAGGAAAAATAACCGGCGCTCGAGTTGCCAATCTCCTGACACGGCACTTCCCAAACGAGAATGGGCAAAATGCACAAAGATACGCAATGAAATTCCGCATCATCTTATTGACAATTATCTATTCTCATGATATAATGAATCCATAACCTACCGTTTTTATTTCATCTTTGTTATGGAGGCATCATTATGAGTAAAATCCGCATTCTATCTGCCATACTGGCCGCCGCCACGCTGCTGAGCACCTTCTGCGCCTGCGGAAAAAGTGACGCGGAGGTGGGCACTACGGCCAATACTGACGCCGATACGGCTGTCGTTACCGAAGCCGAAACAGAGATTTCCGACGATCTGCCCGATGACCTAAACTACAACGGCGACGAGGTGGTCATCCTCAGCCGTTACCGCGAGGGTTGGACCTCCGGCGAGATCGCCGTAGAAAAGGTGATCGGCGAGCCTGTCAACGATGCGGTCTACGAGCGTAACAAGGCCGTTGAAGAGCGTCTCGGCGTGAAGCTGGTCAGCGTTGAAGAGCCCGGAGACAGCGCCTACATCGTAACCAATAAGGCCTCCACCTCCGTCAAATCGGGCACCCACGAATTTGATATTCTGGCCGCCGCCTGCTACGTTGCTGTCAACGAGAGCCTTAACGGAACCTTTGCCGATATGAGAAAATCCCTCTACATCGATTTTGACAAGCCCTGGTGGTCTCAGGGCTACAACGAAGTGGTGGAATATCAGGGCGCCCAGTTCTGCGGACTCAGCTCCGCGCTTTTGTCCCAGTACCGTTTCGCTTTTGTAACCCTGTTCAACAAGGATCTCTTTGCCGAGAGAAATCAGCCTCTTCTCTACGAATACGTGGACAACGGCACCTGGACGCTGGATAAGCAGATCTCCCTCATCCCCGTCTTTCATGTGGACAACGGCAACGGTGTTCAGGACGAGGAGGAGGATATTTACGGCTTCGTTTCCTGTGACTACGTCAGCACCGACCCCTACTGGAGCTCCTGCATGGTGGACATCATCAAGAAGAACGCAGAGGGCGAATACGAGTTTGTCTTTGACTCCGGTAAGCTTCACAGCGTGTGCGAAAAGGTTCTGGAGCTGTTCTACGAAACAAATAACGGCACCTATGATTACAAGATGGAAATCGAAAACGCCGAGCAGTACAAGATCAGAGATATGTTCGGCCGCGGCGGCGCAGCCATGGCCACCATTCGCATCCTGGAGATGGAAAACGAAGCCATCCGCGGCATGAAGCAGGAATTCGGCGTTGTGCCGATCCCCAAATATGACGAGGAGCAAAAGGAATACCGTACCCTGCTGCACGACCAGTTCACGGTCTTCTCCATTCTGACCACCGTATCCAAGAAGGAAGGTCGCCTAGACGAGATCGGCGCCGTGCTGGAGGCCATGTCCTCGGTCAGCTATAAGACTGTTCGTCCCGCCTATTACGAGACCACCCTGCGCACCAAGATCGCCAAGGATCCTCAGTCCGCAAGAATGTTCGACATCATCATCGACAACATCTACATTGACGCCGGCATTATCTACACTATTCCGCTGTCCACCTTCCACAACTATTTCCGCGAGATCGTCGGCTCCAAGGAGAACACCGTAATCTCCCAGTATAAGAGCGTGACCACCATGGCCTCCCGCGCCCTCACTACCATGAGCAAGCGTCTGACTCGCATGATAAACAATCCAAAGAAGTGACTCCCTTTCGAAAGCCTCGCCCTCGCGGCGAGGCTTTCTTTTGGCTTTGTTCATCATAAATCTTATGAATCTTTCACAAATTACCCCCATCCCTCTTGCAAAATATCCAAGCATCTGCTATAATATACCCAATTCAAGTGTCGGGCGATGATGGGAAACATTTACCGCATCTATGCCCTGCAGGAAAGGATCTTCACATGAAAACGAAACTGCGTTCCTTCGCCGCTCTTCTCATGAGCCTCGTCATGCTCTGCGGCACCCTCCTTCTGCCCATGCCGCTGGGTGCCGAGGAAGCTCCGGTCTTTGACACCTCTGACCCCCTGGTTCTATACGATTTCAGCACAGACGAAATCGGTCTTTCTATGAACAACGTAGCCAATTTTACCTATGAATTTTCCGACGAAGGCTACATTTCCATCACCGCCTTGGGTGACGATCCCTCGGTGTGGCTCCCTACCCCCGAGACAAAATGTAACCAAACGGCCTATGCCGCTATTTATCAGCGCACCACCTCCAAAAGGCAGGGTGAATTCTACGCCAACCGCTCCGACGGCAAGGAGATGGGTCAGCCCGGCACCAATGTGAAGTTTGACCAAGACAGCTCGGGTGAGTGGGCCAAGACCATTGTCGATTGTTCTATTTGGACAGATGTGGGCGACGATGTCGTATTCACCGGCTTCCGCTACGATCCTCTCCAGCTCAACGTACCCGCCGGCGAGCACATCGACGTCAAGTACGTCGCCTTCTTCGAGACCCGTGAGGATGCCGAAAAATTCGATTTTGACGTCTACAAGGCCAAGCTGGCTTACGAGGAAGAAAAGAAAGAGAATGAAGAAAAGGACGCCCTTGAGGTGGAATGGCCTACGCCCGAATACAAGGAAATGGACACCGTCCCCGAGGACACTGCTACCGGCACTCTGACCTATACCGTTTCCGATGACGAAAAGACGGTCACCATCTCCTACGACGTCAACGGTGAGACCCGTACCTTTACCGTTCCTAACACCAAGCAGTACAAGAGCGGCCCCATGACCGCCGTGGATGATCTGGGACGTTCTCTCTACGACGCCTCTCAGGTAGGCGTCATCGGAGATAACGGCGAGCACTACGTGGGTATGTTCTACTTCCTGTGGCACGGCGAGCACGGCGACCCCGGTGTTTTTGATCTGGAAAAGATCAGACAAACAGGCGGAGAGGGCGCGTTGAACGCCAATAGCGGTCTGTATGGCCCTATGAATTCCTTCCACTGGTTCGCTGAGCCCCTCTACGGATATTACTATATAAGCGACGAGTGGGTCATGCGCAAGCATATGGAGCTGCTCACCAACGTGGGTGTGGATTTCCTGTACTTCGACGTAACCAACAACAGCATCTACGCAAAAAACGCCGTTGCCATCATGAAAATCCTCCACGAGCTGAACGAGCAGGGCTACGACGCTCCCGAGGTGGTCTTCTATACCAACACCAACGCTGAGCAGCGCGTGAAGGAAGTTTACGATTATATTTACGGCAGAGACATTTATCCCGACACCTGGTTCATGCTGAACGGTAAGCCCGTCATCGTGGCTCCCGACGGCATCAACTATAACGATTTCTTCACCGTTAAGTCCGCTCAGTGGCCCAACGACCCCGAAATTCAGGAAAACGCCTGGCCCTGGATGGATTTTGAATGGCCTCAGCGCATCTTCAACGACGAGAAAGGCACCCCCTCCGCCATCAGCGTATCCGTAGCCCAGCATTCGGGAACCGTCATGTTCAGTGATTCCTCTCTCTACGGCGAGTACACCAACCGCGGCCGTTCCTTCAACAACCCCGACGGTTATGCCTCTACCCGCGAGGGTATGTTCAATCGTATCCTCAAGAACTCCTACGAGGCGTGGAAGGCTGACGAATCTCTGACCAATCAAGGTCTCAACTTCCAGTCTCAGTGGGATTACGCCATTGAGAAGGATATGCCCTTCGTGCTGGTCACCGGCTGGAATGAGTGGATCGCCCAGCGCCAGAATGGCTTGACTTACATTAAAGACGGCGACGCCAACCGCGTGCTTTTCGTGGATACCGCTTCGGCCGAGTTTTCCCGCGACATTGAAATGATGCGCGGCGGTTATTTCGACAACTACTATATTCAGCTGGCCTACAATATTCAGAAGCTGAAGGGCGCCGCCCCCACCGTGGTTCAGGATGGCAGAAAGCCCATCAACGTCACAGGTGAATTCGACCAGTGGGCTGATGTTGCGGTCTCTTATGCTGATCCCACAGGGGATGCCATGCACAGAAACTCTCTGGGCTTTGGCAGGACCCAATACACCAACGAAACCGGCAGAAACGACATTGTGTCCGCCAAGCTGACAAGCGATACCAAGAACCTGTATGTTTACGCGCGAACCGTAAACGACGTGACCATGTTTGACACCGACAGCGCGTGGATGCAGCTTTACGTCAATACGGACAGCAGCGCCGAGACCGGCTGGTACGGATACGATTACATCATCAACTACAAGGCCAAGGATACCTTCACCACCACCCTGGCCAAGTACAACGGTACAGAGGGTGCTTACGGCTTTGAGGTCGTTGGAGACATCAACTACCGCGCCAAGGACAACGAGCTGATGATCGCCATTCCCCTGGAGCTTTTGGGCATCACCGACTACCGTCAGATAGATCTGGAATTCAAGTGGGTTGACAGCGTATCCGTCATCAACACCATGGAGCAGTTCTACACAGACGGTGACTGCCTGCCTCTGGGCCGTATGAATTACGTTTATCAGAACTACATCCCCGGTGTCACCGTTTTCGAGCCCTCTGAGGGAGATACGAATCCCGCAGAGACCGAAGCCACCACCGAGCCCGAAACCGAGCCCGAGACCAAACCCGCCACCGAGGAACAGACCGCAAAGCCCGCTGACACCGAAGCCGTGGACGAAACCCAGGCTCCGGCAGCCACCGAAGCCGTAACCAATGCGCCTGTCGACGAGACATCCACCAATGCGGCCACCGACGTAACCGCCGACGTAGCCACCGATGCCGGTGATACCGAGGGCGGTTGCGGCTCTGCCGTCACCTCCCTTTCGGCTCTGATTATTTTGGGCATGATGGCGCTGGCCTTCGTGACCATCCGTAATCGAAAGGAAAACTCCGTATAATAAACCAAGGAGCCAACGCACCTGCGTCGGCTCCTTTACTTTGGCACAAGAAACCGTGAAAACAAGCAATATAAAAATAAACGAAATCTATTGCTTTTTTGGCAAATATCTGCTATAATGAGAATGATCTTTTTTCTTCATAACAAAAGGGCATCTCTAAAAACTCATCGCACGCCGATATGACGGTGCTTTTTCCGTCATACATCACAAAATTCTTTCGCATAGGTCAACTATGCGCGCAGATTTTTGTTTAGTCTGACGAAAAAATCCCTCGCATCTCGCCGCACGCTGAGTATTTAGAGATACCCCAAAAAACGAAAGGAAACCCCTGCTATGAAAAAGAAATTGCTGATCCTGGCCATTTCCCTGCTCTGTCTTATGATGACAGGCGCGGTGATCTTAGGTGCTTTGGCCATCGCCAACGATTGGTCGTTGAACGGTACCCAAGACGCTCCCGTCCTTGAGCAACTGGCCAACGAAGAGACCCCCACCTTCAACACCACCACCCCCGTATTCTTATACGACTTTACCACCGATGAGCTGGAAGGCACCTTTGCCAACGGCCACGATATGACCCACACCCGCGAGGAAGGTAAATATTACACCTTCAACATTTCGGGCAGTGATCCCTACGTATGGATCAAAACTCCCGATATGAAGCCGACGGATGCTAAGTACGTGGTGGTCATGCACCGCGGTAACGTGCAGGGCAAGAACATTGAGTTCTACTACACCCGCAGTGATAACGGTAACATGGGAACCCCCGGTACCAACTTCAAGTTCCCTCTGACCTCCGGTGGCGATTGGTCCAAGAGCATCGCGCCCTGCTCCGGGTGGGCTGACGCGGGTGAGAATATCGCTTTTGAGATCTTCCGTCTCGATCCTCTTGACGGCGCAGGTGTTTCCGGTCTTTCCATCGATGTCGAATACATCGCCTTCTTCGGCTCCGAGGCAGACGCCAACGGCTTTGACTTTGAGCAGTACAAGGCCAAGCTGGCCTACGAAGAGGAGCAGAAGCGCCAGGAGGAGGAGGCCGACAAGATCACAGATTGGCCCAATCCCGAGTTCAAGGAGATGGATGTCTCCGGCCTGGATCTCTCCCAGGGTACACTCAAGTACATCTACTCCGAGGATGGCTCCACCGTAACCATTTCCTATGACGTCAACGGTGAGCTTCGCTCCTATACCGTCCCCAACAACAAGAATATGACCAGCGGCGGCTTCGCGGCTACCGATGATCTGAACCGCTCTCTCTACAACTCCGAGACGGTAGGCATGTACGGCTCCAACGGTGAGCACTACGTAGGCCTGTTCTACTTCCTGTGGCACGGTGAGCACGGCGACAGCGGCGCATTTGACCTGCAGAAGATCATTGACGAGAACGGCATCGACGTCGCTGACAACGTAGACTGCGGCAAGTACGGCCCCGAAGGTGCTATGCACTGGTTCGCCGAGCCTCTGTACGGCTACTACTACGCCAAGGACGCCTGGGTACAGAGAAAGCACGCCGAGCTGCTTTGTAACGCCAACATCGACTTTTTGTATTTCGACGTGACCAATTCGTTCACCTATAAGCACAATGCCCTTCAGCTCATGGAGATCCTCCATCAGCTCAATGAAGAGGGCTACGACGCGCCTCAAATCGTTTTCTACACCAACACCAACTCCGTGACTGTTGTTCGCGATCTGTATTCCAACATCTACGCCAAGAATAAGTATCCCGACACCTGGTTCCGCATCGACGGCAAGCCCGTTATCGTAGCCGAGGAGAGCGCTAACATCAACGACTTCTTCTATATCAAGGCCAATCAGTGGCCCAATGAGGCAAGCAAGGTCAACGGCTGGCCTTGGATGGACTTTGATTGGCCCCAGAGAGTGTTCTACGACAAGAACGGGGAACAAGGCGCCATCAACGTCTCCATCGCACAGCACAGCGGAACCGTCTGCTTCTCTCATTCCTCCCTGTATAATAACTTCAATAACCGCGGTCGTTCCTTCACCAACCCCGAGGGTTATCCCTCCAATCGCACGGGTCGTTTCACCGTCGCGCTCGAAAACGCCTACAACGCATGGAAGGAAGATCAGTCTTTGACCAATCTGGGCCTGAACTTCCAAGCACAGTGGGACCGTGCCATCGAATCCGAGGCTGAATTCGTGCTGGTCACCGGTTGGAACGAATGGGTAGCTCAGAGACAGCCTACAGAAGACGGCTGGATCTACTTCGTTGATACCGCCTCCATGGAGTTCTCCCGTGACGCGGAAATGATGCGCGGCGGCTATTTCGACAACTACTACATTCAGATGATCTATAACGTCCAGAAGCTGAACGGTACGGCTCCCGTAGTGGTTCAGGATGCCCGTATACCCATCAACGTCACCGGTGAGTTTGATCAGTGGAATGACGTGACCGTTACATACAACGATCCCACCGGCGATACCGTGGATCGTAACGCCACCGGCTTTGGCCGTGTGAAGTACACCAACGAGTCCGGCCGCAACGACATCGTCGCCTCCAAGGTTGTCACCGACTCCAAGAACATCCACTTCTACGTAGAAACCGTGGACGATATCACCATGTACGATACCGAATCCTCCTGGATGCAGCTGTATATTGACGCAGACAGCTCTGCCGAGACCGGCTGGTACGGTTACGACTACATCGTCAACTACAAGGCCAAGGACACCTTTACCACCACCGTAGCTAAATACAACGGCAAGGACGGCGCCTACGGATTTGAGAGCGTCGGCGAGGTTTCCTACCGCACCAAGGGCAATCAGATGATGATCACCGTCCCCCTGGAGCTTTTGGACATCGAGGGCTACAAGGAGATCAACCTTCAGTTCAAGTGGGCTGACAGCAAGACCACCTACGATGAGATGGAGGACTTCTACATCGACGGTGACTGCGCTCCTCTGGGTCGTTTGAACTACGTTTACCAGAACTACATCCCCGGTGTGTCCGAGATCACTTATCCCGAGAATGAAACCGTAGCAGAGACTGAGCCTGTCACCGAGCCTGTCGCCGAGACCGAGCCCGTTACGGAGTCTGTCGCTGAGACCGAGCCCGTCACCGAGACCGAGGCCGTGACCGAGGCAATCGCCGAGACCCAGCCCATCACCGAGGCCGTCACCGAAAAGGCAACCGAAGAGCCTGCCACCGAGAAGGCTACCGATGCTGCCACCACTCCCGTGGCCGACACAGAAGCCAACACAGCGGCTGATGAGGAAACCGATTCGGATACAACCGAGCTCGGCTGTGCTTCCGCCGTTCTTTCCCTGTCCGGTCTGTCCCTGATGGGCATGATCGCGCTGGGTGCCATCACGATCCGCAAGAAGAGAGATTGATTCTCTCCTGAAATAGTAAAGACCCCGGTGGGTTAAACGCCCACCGGGGTCTCTCTATTTTATTGAAATATCGTTTTTTTCGTCCATAGCTTAAGGCATGGAGGCTTGAGCCGCGATAAAGTATAGGGCATCTCTAAATACTCAGCGTGCGGCGAGATGCGAGGGATTTTTTCGTCAGACTAAACAAAAATCTGCACGCATAGTTGGCCCTATGCGAAAGAATTTTGTGACGTATGACGGAAAAAGCACCGTCATATCGGCGTGCGATGAGTTTTTAGAGATGCCCTATTATTGTCAGTTTTTGTCCTGAGAATGATCCATGCTTCTCTGCTCTTCCTTGCGTCTCTCCTCTTCTTTGCGTTCCTTAACCTCCTTGCGGGTGGGACGGTCAGAAGCGGGGAGATCGGGAACCATGAGCTTTGTGAACATCTTGCCCTTGGCGCCCATGATATAAGCCACCGTGGAAACCAGCACGGCCGGGATGATCAGAACGAAATAAATCCACCAGCAGGCATGAAGATAATCCACGTTGGGATTGGTGCCCTGAAGGCAGGCCTCGCAATCAAGGCACATGTGGAAGGCCTTGCCGTCAAATTTGATCAGATGCATCAGGCTGTGATACATACCGTTCAAAAAACGGCCGATGGCGCCGGAGATACCCGAGCCGTCTCCAAAAAGATTGTTGATCATGATCGTGATTGCTACTGCAAGGTTGGGGATATTGGCCACGAGAGATGTGAGCGTTCCCGTCAGAGGGTTGAACTTACGATGGCCCATATCAATGATGGGGCGGTCGGTCGTGCCCATCTTCCAAGCCACACTATAGATCATAGCCAAATAAAAAATAGCGGAGCCCACACCGGCGATGAGCATCAGGGTCTCGTTTCTCGCTTGAAGGGTAGCAATGGTCAAACCAAAGCCGAAAAAGGCCAAAACCACCTGATCCAAAAGCATTTTTACGCTATCGTATGAATATCTTGAAAAGAAATCCTTGATTTTTTCCATGTAAAACACCTCTTTGCAATATGTACTTCGTTTATTATAGCAGATAATTGTGACTTATTTATCAACAGAATCGAATATTTACAGTTTATCCACTAATTTTTACAAAAAATTTTGTATAATAGAGTCATGAAGTCCTGCTCAAAAGGAGGTACGGCTATGCGTTCTGAAATCAATGTCAATGAATTTTCCCCCATCGTCAGGGAGTTTGCCAGCTACAAAATCGCCATCCAAGGGTGTTCAAAGGCAACGGTGGACGAGTATCTTTTGGATCTGCGCACCTTCTTCCGCTATCTGTTGGCCGAAGGTGATCAGGGGCTTCTTTCTGACGAGGAAGCCATGGCCAAGCTCCCCATTGACACGGTGGATCTGGCCTATCTGCGTGGGATCACCACCGAGCAGATCTATGATTTTCTGCTGTATACGGGCGCGGAAAGGAAAAATCAAGCCTCCGCAAAGGCAAGAAAGCTATCAGCCATCAAGGGACTTTACAAGTTTCTTATCAACAAGCGTGGACTTCTGGAGGATAATCCCGCCGCCAATATAGATTCCCCCAAAAAGAAGAAGGCGCTGCCGAAGTTTCTCTCCCTGGAGGAATCCATCACCCTGCTCAACACCATCGCCAACGATCAAAGCTCCCCCAACCGCACCCGAGATTACTGCATCGTCACCCTGTTTCTCAACTGCGGCATGCGGCTTTCTGAGCTGGTGGGGATCAGCCTTACCGATATGGATCCCGAGCTCCGCTCCCTCCGCGTACTGGGAAAGGGCAACAAGGAGCGTATCATTTATTTGAATGATGCCTGCCGCACCGCCCTTTCCGCTTATCTGAAGGTGCGTCTGTCCGAGCCCTACCTGAAAAGCCGCGATAAGGCGCTGTTCTTTTCCAGCCGTATGCAACGCATGAGCGTCAAAACGGTGCAGGCCATGGTCTACAAATACCTGGCCGCCGCCGGTCTGGGCGCCCGAAAGCTATCGGTGCATAAGCTCCGTCACACCGCCGCCACCTTGATGTATCAATCCGGCGAGGTGGATATCCGTGTACTCAAGGATATTCTGGGACACGAGCAGCTCAACACCACCCAGATCTACACCCACGTCAGCGACCGCAACATGGAGGATGCCATGAAGCACAATCCCCTGGCGGGAGCGGCCATGGTTCCTGCTGCGGACACCAAGGACGAGGGAAAAGATAAATAATAAAAACAAGCAGCACAGCCTGTCGGCTGTGCTGCTTTTCATTCGTATCAGTTTTCAAAGGTGATCGCCATCTGTCCGTGCTCAGCAAGGTCAGCCTTGTGCTTTTCCAGCAGTGCGGCGATACGCTTGTCGGGCTTGAGCAGCTCGCTGATGGTGTTATCGTGGTTGAGGGTATCAATAATGTAGGAAACGTACTTGCACATATTGACCTCTACGTACCAGGGCTTCTTGTAGATCTCGGGCTTGCGGTACACCAGGTTAGTGGTGAGAATCTTGTCGATGATGCCCTTCTCATAGGCTTCGTCAAAATCCTTGAAGCCGTCGGTAAACAGACCGAAGGTTGCAAAGTTGAAAACGCGCTTGGCACCGTACACCTGCTTCAGCTGGGTGGCTACGTCCAGGAGGGAGCCGCCCGAAGAGATCATATCGTCTACGATGATGACGTCCTTGCCCTCCAGATCCTGGCCAAGGTACTTATGCTCCAGGATAGGGTTCTTGCCGTTGACGATGGTGGAATAGTCGCGACGCTTGTAGAACATACCGATGTCCAAGCCCAAGGAAGAAGAATACGCGATGCAGCGGCTCATGGCACCTTCATCGGGGGAGATCATCACGGTATGCGTCGGCTCGATCACCACGTCGGGGACGGCGCGGATCAAGGCCTTGATCATCTGATAGTTAGGCATGACGTTGTCAAAGCCCGACAGAGGGATCGCATTGGCCACACGAGGGTCGTGCGCGTCAAAGGTGATGATATTGGCAACGCCCATGTTCACCAGCTCCTGGAGCATCATGGCGCAATCCAAAGACTCGCGGGCGGTGCGCTTATGCTGACGGCCTTCGTACAGCATGGGCATGATCACGGTGATTCTGCGGGCCTTACCGCCGATGGCGGCAATGATACGCTTCAGGTCTGCATAATGGTCATCGGGACTCATGGGGACAATCATATCGTGAAGCTTATAGGTCACGCCGTAGTTGAACATATCGCAGATGATGTAAACATCCTGTCCGCGCATGGACTCCTTGATCAGGGCCTTGCCTTCGCCCGAGCCGAAGCGGGGGCAATCCACGTGAGCGAGGTAGGTGTCCTCACCGCCGTGACGGCGCCATTCCTTCAAATAATAGTCAACTCTCTCTGCGAATTTCTCGCAACCCTTCATACCAATGACTGTCAGTTCGCCGTACAAAGACTCTTTCATAGTGCTATTCCCTTTCTGTCTCCTTACCCTCTCTGTGGGGCAAGTGATTCCTTTATTTTGTCCAAGTGATCGTTTTTTCGGGTGATTGATTTCCGAGGGGGATCACTGCAGCTTGCAGAAGCGTTCGTATGCCTCATCCCAAGCGCCACGATCTGCGCAGGGAGTGTAGTGCTTGACTTCAAAGGAGTTGGCGACAACCTGGCGTGCTTCGGAGAGGTTCTTAATGGCGCCCACGGCCATCATCTGAGCCAGGAGGTTACCGATGGAGGTAGCCTCTTCGGGACCGGCGCAAACCTCAAGACCACAAGCGTCGGCGGTCATCTGAGACAGGAAGTGATCCTTGGTGCCGCCGCCCACCACGTTGATCACAGAAGCCTTCTTGTTGCGGAGGGCCTGGATGTTCTCCACGGTGTAACGATACTTGAGTGCCAAGGATTCATAGATACAACGGACGACCTCACCCACAGACTCGGGCACGTGCTGGCCGGTCTTACGGCAGAACTCGCGGATCTTCTCGGGCATATTGCCGGGGGTGTTGAAGGTTGCGTCGTCGGGATTGATCAGGGACTGGAAGGGAGCAGCTTCCTTAGCCCAAGCTTCCATCTGGGCGAAGCTGTAGTCCTTGCCCTCGCGCTTCCACTGACGGCGGGACTCCTGGATGATCCAGAGACCCATGATGTTCTTCAGGAAGCGGATGGTGCCGTTGATACCGCCCTCGTTGGTGAAGTTGGCGGCGCGGGTGGCATCGTTGATGAGAGGCTGGGGCAGCTCCATACCCATCAGGGACCAAGTACCCGAGCTGATGTAGATAAAGTCGTCAGCCTGAGAGGGCACGGCCATGACAGCAGAGGCGGTATCGTGGGATGCCACGGTGTAGACGTTGATGTTGTTCTTGCCCACCTCATCGGTGATGGAGGGGAGCAGACCTCCCAAATTGTAGCCGGGCTGGACGATGGGGGAGAACAGGCTACGCTTCACGCCCAGCTTATCGGTGAGCTGATAAGCAAAATCGCGCTTGGCGGCATCCAGGATCATACCGGTGGAGGCGATGGTATATTCGGTGGCCATCTTACCGGTAAGGAAGTAGTTGAGCAGGTCGGGGATGAACAGGAGCTTCTCTGCTCTGTTCAGCATCTCGGGATCGTCCCGCATCTCGGCAGCCAGCTGGTTCAGGGTATTAAAGTCGATGGCCTGGATACCGGTCACGTCGTAGATCTCCTGAGCGGAGACAGTGGGCTCCATGTAGTCGGTGATGCCCACGGTGCGGGTGTCGCGGTAGTGGGTGGGATTGGCCATGAGGCGGCCGTTCTTATCAATGAGACCGTAGTCAACGCCCCAGGTGTCGATACCCATGGAGGTGACGTTGTCACCGTCGATCACCGTTTTGGTGATGGAGTTCTTGATCTCGAAATAGATGCGCAGGATGTCCCAGGTGAAGCGACCGTTCACAAACATGGGATCGTTGGAGAAACGGTGATTCTCGCGGAGCGTCAGCTTCTCTCCGTCAAAGGAACCGATGATACCGCGACCGCTGGACGCGCCCAGGTCGATCGCTAACATTTTGAGTTCTGCCATAGCAATACTACCTCCGTTTGTTGATGATGATAAGTAAGGTATAAATGCGGCATCCGCAGACGCCAAAAAATACTGAGTTTATTATATCATATTTCCGCTGATTTTGTTTGAACTTTTTGTTAATATACGCACGCAAGCGACAAAAAATGCGCACCCCCCATTTTTATGTATTTTGCCCAAATTATCAACATATTGTAAATTCTGATATTTTTAACACAATATCTTGTGTTTCGGTATTGACTTGCACCCCAAGATATGCTATAATAGCGTCACCGACTTTCGGCAATATCAGCAAAAGGAGACAACATTCGACCTATGAACGTGCAAGGCTTTCAAAAAGTGACCCTTCTGGACTATCCGGGACGCGTAGCCTGCACCGTGTTTTTGGGCGGTTGTAATCTCCGTTGTCCATTCTGCCACAACGCAGGTCTTGTCCGTACCCCCATGGCCGAGGCAGACGCGTATCCCGCGTTGATCGACTATCTGGAGAAGCGGAAAGGTATTTTGCAGGGTGTGTGCATCACCGGCGGTGAGCCGCTCTTGCACCCCGATCTGCCGGATCTGCTCCGCACCGTCAAGGACATGGGCTACCCCATCAAGCTGGATACCAACGGCTCCCTGCCGCGTCAGCTTGAAAAGGCTCTTGCCACGGGATACGTTGACTATGTGGCCATGGACATCAAGCACGCGCCCGAGGCTTATCACAAAGCAACGGGCTGCGATCTCGACTTTTCGCCCTTCGACGAGAGCGTCCGTCTCATTCGTGAGAGCGGGCTTCCCTACGAATTCCGCACCACAGCGGTGAGGGGCATCCACGAAATCAAGGATTTTGAGGCCATCACCGCCTACCTTGGCGACGAGCCTTACTTCATTCAGAAATTCGTGGATTCGGGCAATCTGCTCAGCGCGGGATGCAGTGCTTTTTCATATGGAGAAATGCAGGAAATTCTGTCGGTCGCACGCAACCATACCCCCAGAGCCGCCCTTCGAGGGTGAGCTCCTTCCATAATTATTTTATACATAAAGGAGAGGCAGCATGTACAGAGTACAAAAAAGAGACGGCAGTATTGCCGATTTTAACATTACCAAGATCTCCGCAGCCCTGAAGCAGGCCTTCGAGGCTTGTGAGCGTCAATTCAACGACAACGTTATCGACTTCCTGGCTCTCAAGGTCACCTCCGACTTTGAATCCAAGATCAAGGACGGTCTCATTTCCGTGGAGGACATCCAGGACAGCGCCGAGACCGTGCTGGTGCAGGCAGGCTACGCCGACGTGGCCAAGGCCTACATTCTTTACAGAAGGCAAAGAGAAAAGCTCCGCAATATGCAGTCCACCTTCCTGGATTATAAGGAGATCGTGGACAAGTATGTCAAGAATCTGGACTGGCGCGTGAAGGAGAATTCTACCGTTACCTATTCCGTGGGCGGTCTGATCCTCTCCAACTCCGGTGCCATCACCGCCAACTACTGGCTCTCCGAGATCTACGATGACGAGATCGCCAAGGCACACCAGAACGCTGACATCCACCTCCACGACCTGTCCATGCTGACGGGCTACTGCGCAGGCTGGTCTTTAAAGCAGCTCATCGAGGAGGGTCTCGGCGGTATCCCCGGCAAGATCACCTCTGCCCCCGCCAAGCACCTGGCCACCCTCTGTAACCAGATGGTCAACTTCCTGGGCATCATGCAGAACGAGTGGGCCGGCGCACAGGCCTTCTCCTCCTTCGACACCTATCTTGCTCCCTTCGTAAGAGCCGACAACCTCTCCTACGATCAGGTCAAGAAGTGCATCGAATCCTTCATCTACGGCGTGAATACCCCCTCCCGCTGGGGCACTCAGGCACCCTTCTCCAACGTCACCCTGGACTGGACCGTCCCCGCTGACCTGAAGGACGAGCTGGCCATCGTAGGCGGCAAGCGCATGGACTTCACCTACGGCGATTGCAAGAAGGAAATGGATATGGTCAACCGCGCCTTCATCGAGGTCATGATCGACGGCGACGCCCACGGCCGCGGCTTCCAGTATCCCATCCCCACCTACTCCATCACCCGTGACTTTGACTGGTCTGAGACTGAGAACAACCGTCTCCTGTTCGAAATGACCGCCAAGTACGGTACTCCCTATTTCTCCAACTATGTCAACAGCGATATGGAGCCCTCCGACGTCCGCTCCATGTGCTGCCGTCTGCGCCTTGACCTCCGCGAGCTTCGCAAGAAGTCCGGCGGCTTCTTCGGTAGCGGTGAGTCCACCGGTTCCATCGGTGTTGTCACCATCAACATGCCCAGAATCGCTTATCTGGCCAAGGACGAGGCCGACTTCTTTGCCCGCCTGGACCACATGATGAACGTGGCCGCCAGATCTCTGAAGATCAAGCGCGACGTCATCACAAAGCTCTTGGACGAGGGTCTGTATCCCTACACCAAGCGTTACCTCGGCACCTTCTCTAATCACTTCTCCACTATCGGTCTTGTGGGTATGAATGAGGCCGGTCTCAACGCCAAGTGGATCCGTAAGGACATGACCCACAAGGAGACCCAGGAATTCTCCAAGAAGGTACTCAACCACATGAGAGAGCGCCTCTCCGACTATCAGGAGATGTACGGCGACCTCTACAACCTGGAGGCTACCCCCGCTGAGTCCACCTCCTACCGTCTGGCCAAGCACGACCGCAAGCGCTACCCCGATATCATCTGCGCTTCCGACGCCGAGACCCCCTATTACACCAACTCCTCTCACCTGCCCGTAGGCTTTACCGAGGACGTGTTCACCGCTCTGGACATCCAGGACGAGCTTCAGACCCTCTACACCTCGGGCACCGTATTCCACGCATATCTCGGCGAAAAGCTGCCCGATTGGCGCGCCGCCGCAGGCATCGTTCGCACCATTGCGGAGAATTATCGTTTGCCTTATTACTCCCTGTCCCCCACCTATTCGGTGTGCAAGGAGCACGGCTACCTGACAGGCGAGCACTTCCACTGTCCTATCTGCGGCGCGGAGGCTGAGGTCTACAGCCGTATCACCGGTTACTATCGTCCCGTCAAGAACTGGAACGACGGTAAGTCCCAGGAGTACAAGGAGAGAAAGACCTACAACATCGCCACCTCCGTGCTGACCCATGTGGGTCCCAAGTCTCAAGAAGAGACCGCCGCGCCTGTTGCGGTCGCCCCCGCCCTGACCGACGGTGTATACCTCTTCGCTTCCGCCACTTGTCCCAACTGTAAGATTGCCGAATCCCTTCTGGCCAAGGCCGGTGTGGCCTACACCAAGCTTTATGCACACGAGAACGTAAAGCTCACCGAGTCTCTGGGCATCAAGCAGGCGCCCACCCTGGTGTCCGTCGTCGGCGGCGTCATCACCAAGTACGGCATGGTTCCCGGCGTGAAGGAATACATCAATTCCGTTTGCTGATTTAAAATTTTATCAAAACATGGGGAATCTCCAAGCGGGATTCCCCAAAGATTTATTGTCACATAACATAAATTGTTGTTTACGGTTTTCTGAGCAACATGGTCGTAGGGGCGAACTGTGTTCGCCCGTAATAAAAAGTATATTGATAAGCAAAGGCTTTTGGGGAACGGCGGGCGAACGCAGTTCGCCCCTACGGGTTCATAGTAAGCCCACGCAAACAACAATTTGTCTTTACAAGAAAGGATTATTATGTACGACATCATCATTATCGGCGCGGGTCCCGCGGGACTGACTGCCGCCGTATACGCAAGAAGAGCCAACAAGAGCGTCCTGCTGCTGGACAAGGGCGTGTTTGGCGGACAGATCACCTTCTCTCCCAAGGTAGAGAATTATCCCGGCTTTGAGAGCATCAGCGGCAGCGAGCTGGCTGACCACATGGTGGAGCAGGCGCTGAACCAGGGCGCCGAGGTAGAGGTTGAGACCGCCACGGGCATCGAGATCAGCGAGGACGGTCGCGTCAAGACCGTAGTCACCGAGGACGGCAACCGCTATGATGCTCTGTCGGTCATCATCGCCACAGGCGCCCGCCATCGCCACCTGGGTCTGCCCAACGAGGAAAAGTTCATCGGCGACGGCATCTCCTTCTGCGCCGTCTGTGATGGAGCCTTCTACATGGACAAGACCGTGGCCCTCATCGGCGGCGGCAATTCCGCTCTCCAGGAGGCTATTTTGCTGTCTGAGACCTGCAAAAAGGTCTTTGTGGTGCAAAACCTGGATTTCCTCACAGGGGAGCAGCAGCTACAGGACATTCTCGCCACCCGCGAGAACGTGGAGATCATCACGGGCTCCGTGGTGAAAGAGATCACCGACGGGGACGTGCTGTCCTCCATCGTCATTGAAAAGACCGCCGACGGCACCACCCGCACCCTGTATATTGACGGTATGTTTGTGGCCATCGGCTTGATCCCCGAGAACGAGTCCTTTGCGTCGGTCATGACGCTGGACAAGTGGGGCTACGCCGACTCAGGCGAGGATTGCGTCACCACGACCCCCGGTATTTTCGTAGCCGGCGACTGCCGCCGCAAGGCCGTTCGCCAGGTGACCACCGCCACCGCTGACGGTGCCGTAGCCGCCGTGGCTGCTTGTCGGTATATTGACAGGAGGTAGACAAAACATGAAACATTTATTCAAAATAAGCCTCGTCGTTATGCTGGCTTTGCTCACCTGCGCAGTATTGCTGACAGCGTGTGGCGGAAACAACAAAAACCAAGACGATACCCCTGTGACCACCAACGACGCCACCGAGAGATCTACCGATACAACTACAGAAGAGCCTGCCACCCAAGGCGAGATCATCACGCAAGATACTGTACAAGCCGAAACAGAAATTCAAATCGACACCCAAGCCGAGACAGAAACTCTGCCCGAAACTGAGGCCGAAACCGAGGCCGAAACGCTGGGCGGAAGTTTGGCTTTTGAGCTTGCTCCCGATGGTCAAAGCTACATTTGCGTAGGCATGGGCACCTGCACAAGTTCCGACATTGTCATCCCTGCCACATATGAGGGCCTGCCTGTGACCACTATCGGCGAAGATGCGTTCTACAATCTCCCCGATCTCAAGAGTGTCACCGTGTCCGAAGGAATTGCCTACATTGGCAACGGGGCCTTTAACCGCACGGGACTCACCAGCATCATTCTCCCCAACAGCGTGGTTGAACTGGGTGCCATAGTCTTCGCAGAATGCACAGAGCTCACTAGTATTACCATTCCCGGTGGCGTGAAAAGCCTTGGGGTCAGTACATTTAACTCCTGTATTAAGCTGCAAGAAATCAACCTTCCCCAAGGGCTTACCTCCATTGACCGTTTGGCTTTTGCCAACTGCACTTCGCTAGAAAGCGTCACTCTGCCCGACTCTTTGTCGTTGCTTGGTGAGCTGGTATTTGATAATTGCACGTCGCTGAAGTCCATAACTATTCCCAATAGTGTTACAAGTATCGGAGAGTATGCTTTCAATGGATGTTTTGCTTTGGAAAGCCTATCCATCCCTTTCATTGGCGCCAATCGGGAAGATACGGAAAGAAATCAAATGAGCTATCTATTTGATATCTTCTTGGAGTTCTTCAACTTACAAACAGTCGTAATCACCGACAGCATCACTACCATTGGCGAAGAAGCTTTCAAAAATATGAAAGCTTTGACAAGCATCACCCTCCCCGATAGTATCATAAGCATTGGCAATAATGCCTTTGAAGGATGCCAAAATCTGACCACCATCAATATACCTACGAATTTGGAGACCATCGGCCAATCAGCCTTTCGTTCTTGTGGATCGCTGGAAGAGATCGATCTGCCGAGCGGGGTGACAAGCATTGACAGTTATGCTTTCACAGGATGCAAAGCTCTCAAGAGCATCACCATTCCCGAGGGCATCAAAAGCATTGGTGATCATGCGTTCTATGAATGCACCTCCCTTTCCGATGTTTATTTTTCAGGCACGGAAGAAGCATGGAATGCCATCGGTCATAGTACAAGTATCGGCATCCCTCAAAACGCCACCATTCATTATGATAAAGTATCGGTATATTCCCAAGGTCTCATCTTTTTGGAAAATTATGATAGCCCCGGCACTTATGCTGTTAAAGGTATTGGAACCTGCACGGATACCGTCGTTGTCATTCCCCCAACTTATGAAGGAAAGCCTGTGACCAAGATCCGTTCTCAAGCGTTTGAAAAAGCTCTTTTTGAAGCTGTCATTATTCCCGACAGTATCGTTGAAATCGGAAACTACGCATTTCTCAATTGTCCTAATCTGAAAGAAATAACGATTCCCGGAAGCGTAAAGCACTTTGACGGAGATGTTTTCCAAGGATGCATCGGGCTGACAAAAGCTACCCTTGAAAGCGGAATCACCGAATTGGGCATCGGTTTATTCCGGGGATGCTCGGCGCTCACCTCGATTACATTGCCCGAGACCCTCGTCTCTATCAGTACCAACGCGTTCTCCGGCTGTACTTCCCTGACGAATCTCTCCATCCCTGACAGCGTTATCAATATCGATTTAGCCGTATTTGCCCATTGCCCGCTTCAATATAACACATACGATAATGCCCTTTACCTGGGAAATGAAAACAACCCCTACCATGTACTCATGAAGGCTTCGAGTCTAGATATCACCTCCTGCACCGTCAATGAGTCTACCAAAGCCATCGCATGTGACGCCTTTTCAGGCTGTGAAGCATTGACTTCCCTTTCTATCCCCAACGGCATAGAAAAGATTCATGCAAGCACCTTCTATAATAACACTTCCCTGAAATACAACGATTATGATAACTCTTACTATCTCGGCAATCCGGACAATCCTTATTTGGTGCTGATGTCAGCCAAAAGTCGGGATATAGAATCTTGCATCGTTCACGAAGATACCAAAATCATATTCGGTAGCGCCTTTGAATCTTGCGCGGCGCTGACTACGGTCACCCTTGGCGATGCCGTGAAGCTCATCGACATGCGTGCATTTTTGGGTTGCTCCAGCCTGAGGAGCATCATCCTTCCCAACAGCATTACAACCATCGGCGAGCGGGCCTTTGCCGGTTGCCAAGCCTTACAAAGTATCCAGCTTCCCGACAGTATCACAAGCATGGGTGCCCTTGTGTTCAACGCCTGCGAGTCCTTGGCAAATGTCAAGCTCCCCAACGGTCTGACAAGCATTGGTGAACAAATGTTTGCCGGCTGCAAAGCTTTAACAAGCGTCAGTATTCCCGACAGCGTCATAAGCATTGACGATTATGCCTTCAGTAATTGCGAGATACTGACGAGCATCCATCTGCCCGACAGTATCAAAAGCATTGGCATATTCGCGTTCTCCGATTGCAAGGCCTTGACAAGCATCCTTCTTTCCCCAGGCATCACAAGTTTGGGCTTGTCTTCGTTTGATGACTGCACCGCCCTCACCGATATCCACTTCGTAGGCACAGAAGAGCAATGGCAAGCCATCAAAGGTTTGTCCGAAGCAGGTCTTCCCCAAAACGTCACCATCCACTACAACTACACCCCCTAACAACAACACCCCCACTGCAAGCGTTTCCGCCTGCGGTGGGGGTCATTTTATGTTTGAATTTGATTTATGCGGGCCTTATGTCCTTACAACAGAAGAACGATCATCAGAAGCACCGCTGTTATGATCCACAAGGCCGCCAGTCCCGACAGCAGATACCACCGCTTGGGGTGGCCCATTTTCGCGGAGTTGGCAAAGACCAGCCCCACCGTAAAGGGGGCGATGGGAACCAGGAAGCCGATCATCACAAAAAAGCCCCAAAAGGAATTTCTCGAAAAATCGTCAACAACCAGCTCCACCCCCTCGTCCTCTAAGTCGATGGAATCGTGACCTGTCGCCGGATAGGCGGGCGCGGCTCCCGCAGGCAACACGCTCAGTATTGCCAGGAGCATGAGGAGCGCGCATACGGACAGCAGCAACCAACGTTTTCTCAAAAGGTTCATTTTCATAGCCGTACCTCCCTTCTCACGCCAGATTGAGCTTGCGCTCAATCAGATGCAGGGTGACCAGATGGTAGACCACCGCCAGGGTAGTCGCGATCAAAAGGATCAAAAGGAAGAGCACCGCGACCGCCAAGTGCAGCTGCGTACCCTTCAGCGCCTCCATCATGGAGACCAGCCCCATGATGGGAGAGGCAAAGAACAGGGAGAAAAACTGACCCAGGAAGGAAAATCCAAAGTTCACACCCATGTATATACCCACGGCGGTCAGCACCTTATGCTTCTGAGCCACCACGGAGCCGATGGTAATGCACAAATGGAACAGTCCGATGTTGCAAAGCGAAGTGACGCAAAGGAGCAGACCGACCTCTAGCACGTAGAGGATGCTCCATCCCCCGGTCATGGCCCAAAGGGCGCTCAGCGCCTCACCAAGGATTCGATAAAACCAGGGATTGATAAACTGCCCGGCCGACTCGGGCGGGGGGATCAGAAGAAGGAGAAGCACGACGACCAAAAGGGTCACCAGGGCGTTGGCCACGCTCCATACGAAAGCGTTGATCACTTTGGAGAGATAGAGATCCCGGCGCTTGACCGGCAGGGTGAATGTCAGATATCCCTGATCACTGAAAAAGTTTTTATAGTAGCGGATGTAACAAAGCAACGGGGTTACGATATAAAGCCCGATCCAAAGGATAAGAAAACCGAAGATGGAAGCAAAGAGGGTCAGGTACAGCGCCATCCCCACAAATCCGTTTTCCACGAATCCGCCGTCCCACAGGGCGCGAACCGCCAACGCAAGCACCAGGGACATTCCCACCGTGGAGGCCGCCAGCGGCACCCATATCTTCCATACGGCGGCCATATCGTATTTTAGTAATTTACGGAGCATCTGAACACCTCCCTGAAAAGTTCATCCAGCGTTTTGCCGTGTGTGGCTCTCACCTCGTCGGCCACACCCGACAGAAGCACCTGACCGCCGTAGCCGAGAAACGCGAACTCATCCAGAATGGGCTCTACGTCATGGATGAGGTGAGTGGTAATGATCACCGCGGCTTCGGGGTTGTAGTTTCCGATGATGGTTTGGAGAATATAGTCTCTGGCGGCGGGATCCACACCCGCGATGGGCTCGTCAAGCAAATAGAGCTTTGCCCTGCGGGACATGACCGCCACCAGCTGCACCTTCTCCTTGGTGCCCTTGGACAAGGTACCCATGCGCTGTGACACGTCAATGTTCATGTCCTCCAGCATGCGGAGGGCGGTAGTGTCATCAAAATCGGGATAAAACACGCTGAAATAGTCCAGAAGATCCTTGACTCTCATGCTTGGGGTCAAATAGGTGCGCTCGGGCAGATAGGAAACCAAGGCGTTGCTTGCCTCGCTACGAGGCTCTCCGCAAATAAAGATCTCTCCGCTATCCGGAGTCAAAAGTCCCGAGATCAGCTTGATCAGGGTGGACTTACCGCAGCCGTTGGGGCCCAAAAGACCGACGATCTTGCCTCCCGACAGGTTCATATTGAGGTTATTCAGCACGGGCATCCCCTGCTTATAGCTTTTGCAGAGATTTCTGCAAGTCAGAACAGGTACGTTCACGTCATTCTCCCTCCTTACTTTCTTGAATAAAAGTGATAATTTCGTCCCGGGTGATTCCCAGGGACATAGCCTCGTTCAGCAGATGTGTCAGCGCTTCCCTGTGCATGGTCTCCCTGGCGCGGCGCAAAATTTCTTCGTCTGACGTGACGAAGCGGCCGGCGGTGGATCGCACGCAAAGCAAGCCCTCACGCTCCAGTTCGGACAAGGCTCTCTGCATGGTGTTGGGGTTGACGGCGGCTTCAAAAGCCAACTGGCGCACGGGTGGGATCTGTTCGTCTGCCTTGTACGTTCCGCTCAGGATATCAGCGCGGATACGGCTGACGATTTGCAGATACACCGGCGCCCTGCCGTGAAACTGCCAGGCCATGGGTTCACCTCCTTGTTTTCTTGTGTTAATACAATCATACAATATTTTTTGTGATTTGTCAAGGGGGGTGGAAATTTTTTTTTATCCTCTGCGGTAGGATTTTGGCTCGGGGTAGCGTATCCTGTGCCTAATGCATCACACGATGGGCGATTAGGCAGATAAATTGTTGTTTAGCATCCTTTCCACTTTTCTCTCCGCGGCGAGAGAAAAGTTCCAAAAGAGCGCCGCCAAAGACAGAACCTACGGTTCTCCTCTGGACTCCAACTCCCTCGTGACGCACGCCGCTCCCCAATGGGGGAGTGGAGCGGCTATCGCGTGTACTGTGTCAGCCAACGCCGATAGCCCGCCTCCGCGGCGGAGCGCCTTGAGGCTCATACCGTGCTACTTAGAAAGCGTTAGTTTGCTTGAAAAAATTCAATTTTCACGAATAGCATCGAATCCATAGTTCTCACGGCGAGAGGTAATTTCTTGATTGAAAAACAACAACATTTGTCCATTCGCCATCAGAACTGTAGCTTCGCCACCTGACTCTGACCATCCCTCTGTTCTACCAACAGAAACATATCAATTGGACTTTTGATGAGCCCCGAGGCGCTCCGCCGTGG
>SVTR01000043.1 GCA_015063685.1 Oscillospiraceae bacterium
AGTACCTGTGATTTCATTTTTTATTCTAATGAAGGAGGGAAGATACAGTGCCTAGAAGAGGTTCTATATCTAAAAGAGATGTATTGCCGGATCCTTTGTATGGCTCCAAGCTTGTTACCAAGCTGGTCAACAATGTGATGTATGACGGCAAGAAGGGTGTGGCCCAGACCATCGTGTATGATGCGTTCACCATCATCGAAGAGAAGGTCGGCCAGAATCCCCTTGAAGTGTTCCAGGCTGCGCTTGACAATATCAAGCCTCAGCTGGAAGTTAAGGCTCGCCGTGTAGGTGGTTCTACCTACCAGGTGCCTATGGATGTGCGCGCTGACCGCCAGCAGACCCTGGCTCTGCGTTGGCTCATCACCTATTCCAGAAACCGCTCTGAGCGTACCATGGCTGAGCGCCTTGCAAACGAGATCATCGATGCAAAGAACAGCATGGGCGGCGCTTTCAAGAAGAAGGAAGAGACCCATCGTATGGCAGAAGCCAACAAGGCTTTCGCTCACTACAGATATTGATTTTCAGGGCTTCCTGAGAGTCAGTTGATTCAAAATCGAGGAGAAAATCAATGCCTAGACAATTTTCGCTTGATCGTACCCGTAATATCGGTATCATGGCTCACATCGATGCCGGTAAAACTACCACCACCGAGCGTATCCTTTTCTATACCGGTAAGACCCACAAGCTGGGTGAGACCCACGAGGGTGCCGCTACCATGGACTGGATGGAGCAGGAGCAGGAGAGAGGTATTACCATCACCTCCGCAGCTACCACCTGTTACTGGAACGATCACCGTATCAACATCATTGATACCCCCGGCCACGTGGACTTTACTGTTGAGGTAGAGCGCTCTCTGCGTGTGTTGGACGGCTCCGTCACCGTGCTTTGCGCAAAGGGCGGCGTTGAGCCCCAGTCTGAGACCGTTTGGCGTCAGGCTGATAAGTACAAGGTTCCCCGTATGGTGTACGTCAATAAGATGGACATCACCGGTGCCGACTTCTATCACGTCATCGAAATGATGAAGACCAGACTTCACACCAATCCCGTGCCCCTGCAGCTGCCCATCGGTAAGGAGATGACCTTCCGCGGTATCATCGACCTTCTGAATATGGAAGCTGACGTCTACTACGACGACCTGGGTAAGGATGTGCGCGTTGAGCCCATCCCCGAGGATATGGTTGAGCTGGCTGAGGAATATCGTGCCGCCATGGTTGAGGCTGTTGCTTCCACCGATGACGAGCTGATGGAGAAGTTCCTCTGCGATGAAGAGATCACCATTCCCGAGCTGAAGGCTGCTATCCGTAAGGCTACCATTGCCAACGAGATCGTTCCCGTTGTCTGCGGTTCCTCTTACCGTAACAAGGGTGTTCAGAAGATGCTGGATGCCGTTGTGGATTATATGCCCGCTCCTACCGACATTCCCGCTATCAAGGGTGTCCTTCCCACCGGCGAGGAGGCTGAGCGTCACGCTGCTGATGAAGAGCCCTTCTCCGCTCTCGCATTCAAGATCATGACCGACCCCTTCGTGGGCAAGCTCTGCTACTTCAGAGTTTACTCCGGTACCGTCAATTCCGGCGACACCGTGTACAACTCTACCAAGGGTAAGCGCGAGCGTCTCGGTCGTATCCTGATGATGCATGCTAACGACAGAACCGATATCGACACCTGCTACTGCGGTGATATCGCTGCTGCCATCGGTGTGAAGAACACCACCACCGGTGACACCTTCTGTGACGAAAAGAACCCCATCATCCTGGAGTCCATGGAGTTCCCCGAGCCCGTTATCAGCGTTGCTATCGAGCCCAAGACCCGCGCCGGTCAGGAGAAGATGGGTATCGCTCTGTCCAAGCTGGCAGAGGAAGACCCCACCTTCCGTACCTACACCGACGAGGAGACCGGCCAGACCATCATCGCAGGTATGGGTGAGCTTCACCTGGACGTTATCGTTTCCCGTCTGCTCCGTGAGTACAAGGTAGAGGCTAACATCGGTAAGCCTCAGGTATCTTACAAGGAGACCGTCCGCAAGGCTGCCAGCGTGGACTGCAAGTACAAGCGTCAGTCCGGTGGTTCCGGTCAGTACGGTCACGTCAAGATCACCCTTGAGCCCAACGAGCCCGGCAAGGGTTACGAGTTCATCAACGCTGTGGTTGGCGGCGAAGTGCCGAAGGAGTACATTCCTTCCGTTGACGCCGGTATCCAGGGCGCTATGCAGTCCGGTGTTCTCGCCGGCTACAACGTCGTAGACGTTAAGGTCACCCTCACCGGTGGTTCCTACCACGAGGTTGACTCCTCTGAAATGGCATTCAAGATCGCAGGCTCTATGGCATTCAAGGATGCTATGAAGCAGGCAGATCCTGTGCTCACCGAGCCTATGGAAAAGGTCGTTACCATCGTTCCCGAGGAATACATGGGCGATGTTATCGGTGACTTCAACTCTCGCCGCGGTCAGATCCTGTCCATGGAGGCAGGCAACGGCGGTATCGAGGAGATCACTGCTTACGTTCCTCTGTCCAATATGTTCGGTTATGCGACCGATCTTCGTTCCAAGACCCAGGGTCGCGGTCTCTACTCCATGGAGCCCAGCCACTTCTCCGAGGTGCCTAAGTCCATTCAGGAAGAGATCATCAAGACTCGCGGCAAGAATCAGGGTTAATCCTGATTGCCGCCCCTCCGCCGTTGCTTGATAAAAAAGTGACGCGGAGTGTCCCCCTTGGGGAACCCCCAGCCCGTCAAGGCTCTAAAATTGTCACTCTTAAAAAAAATAAAAAAATTCTGGAGGAATTTACAATGGCAAAGGCTACATTTGAACGCAGCAAGCCCCACGTTAACATTGGTACCATCGGTCACGTTGACCACGGTAAGACCACTCTGACTGCCGCTATCACCAAGACTCTGTCCCTGAAGCAGGGCAACGTTGAGTTCTTGAGATACGACCAGATCGACACGCTCCCGAAGAGAAGGCAAGAGGTATCACAATTAACACCCGTCACGTTGAGTACGAGACTGACAACCGTCACTACGCTCACGTGGACTGCCCCGGCCACGCCGACTACGTTAAGAACATGATCACCGGTGCCGCTCAGATGGACGGCGCTATCCTGGTTGTTGCAGGTACCGACGGTCCTCTGCAGCAGACCCGTGAGCACGTTCTGCTGGCTCGCCAGGTAGGCGTTCCCGCTATCGTTGTCTTCATCAACAAGGCTGACCTGGTTGACGATGACGAGCTGCTCGACCTCGTCGAGATGGAAGTTCGCGATCTGCTGTCTTCCTACGACTTCCCCGGCGATGATCTTCCCATCGTTCGCGGTTCCGCTCGTGACGCTCTGGAGTCCGCTTCTTCTGACCTGTCTTCTCCCGAGTATGCTTGCATCCTCGAGCTGATGGATGAGGTTGACGCTTATATCCCCACTCCCGACCGTGAGGCTGATAAGGACTTCCTGATGCCCGTCGAGGACGTGTTCTCCATCTCCGGCCGTGGTACTGTTGCTACCGGTCGTGTTGAGAGAGGTACTCTGAAGGTTAACGACACTGTCGAGATCGTTGGTCTGACCGACGAGAAGGCTACCACCGTCGTTACCGGTGTTGAGATGTTCCACAAGCTCCTGCCCCAGGCTCAGGCCGGTGACAACATCGGTGCTCTGCTCCGTGGCGTTGCTAAGGACGGCATCCGTCGTGGCCAGGTTCTTGCTAAGCCCGGTTCCGTTAACCCCCACACCAACTTCAAGGGCCAGGTTTACGTCCTGTCCGAGAAGGAGGGTGGTCGTCAGAAGCCCTTCTTCGCTGGCTACCGTCCTCAGTTCTACTTCAGAACTACCGACGTTACCGGTGTTATCTCCCTTCCCGATGATGTCGAGATGTGCCGCCCCGGTGATAACGTTGTTATGACCGTTGAGCTGATCACTCCCATCGCTTGCGAGCAGGGTCTGCGTTTCGCTATCCGTGAGGGTGGTAGAACCGTTGGTTCCGGCGTCGTTTCCGAGATCATCAAGTAATTAACCCATTCAAGGGTTGTTCACCCCCGCAGCCCTGCTGCGGGGGTTTTATTCCATATCTTTGGGAATTGGTGAAATTCCATACCGGTGGTATAGCCCACGAACGCGCTGAGGAAGGCGCGCCGAGCAGGGGAAGTTCCTGCGCCGACGGTAGCCTGTTGCGGCCTTACAAAACTGAGTGAGGGCAACGGGGAAAGTCCGGATGAGAAAAGATGCACTCTACGGCAGGTTGCCGCGCGCTTCTTTTCCCCATGTCGAAAGGGGATTTTTTTATGTCTGTCACTCATAAACGCGCCAATCGTGGCGCAGATTCCGGCAAACACTCTGTTTATCGCATGGTGGTCATGGCGCTTTTTTGCGCTTTGGCATACGCCACCATGTTCGTTTTCCGCTTTAACGTCTTATTTCTGACTTTTGATCTGAAAGATGTCTTTCTGACCATCGGAGGTCTTTTGTTTGGCCCTGTGGCCGCCGTTGTGATGTCCCTCTTGGTCGCCGCGCTTGAGTTTATCACGGTGGGCGATACGGGATTCTACGGCTTTATCATGAATTTTGTCTCCAGCGCTGTCTTTACAGGGGTATGCGCGCTGGTGTATAAATACCGCAAGAAGCTCAGCGGGGCTGTCATCGGCCTTGCTGCCGCCGTTGTCTCTATGACGGCTGTTATGATGCTTCTGAATCTGGTCATAACTCCTCTGTATATGGCCAATACTACCGCGGGAGACGTGGCTAAAATGATCCCCACCCTCCTGCTCCCCTTTAACCTGACCAAGGCCGTGTTCAACGCCGCTTTGGTGCTCTTGCTTTACAAGCCTGTGTCCCGCGCGCTGAAGGCCGCAGGACTCATGCCTGCTGCAAGCCATCCCGTGGGTGAGCATGTGGCGCAACCCGATGGCGATGTTGCCTCCCACAAGCGTGTGAATTTGAAAAATACCCTGCTGGCCCTGCTGATCGGCGGTATCCTGCTGGCTGTGGCGATCCTTTTGTTCGCGCTGATCCTGCATGGCGAGATGGAGTGGTTACATAACCCCTTTGCAAATTTTATAAGAAAATAAAGGAAGTTTGATATGTCCGAAGCAATTATGCATTTTTTTGAAAACATCATTGGCAAAGAGCTCTCCGTGCTGCTTTGCTCCATGATTCCCATCGTGGAGCTTCGCGGAGCTATTCCCGTGGGATGGTTCGCTTTTGAGATGCCTTGGTGGTTGGTCTATATTCTGGCCGTTATCGGAAACATGATTCCTGTTCCCTTTATTCTATTGCTCATCCGCAAGGTGCTTGCTTGGATGGAGACCTGCCGCGTTAAGATCTTTAATCGTATGGCGGGTTGGCTCCGCCGCAAGGCAGAAAAGAATACCGATAAGATCCAAAAGTATGGCTTTTGGGGCGTGTGCTTGTTTATCGCCATTCCCCTGCCTGTGACGGGTGCCTGGACGGGATCTCTTGTGGCTGCCACCATCAAGATGAATTTCTGGAAAGCCCTGCTGTCTGCGCTGTTGGGCGTGATGATCGCGGGCGTGATTGTCTCCTTGATCTGCTTCGGCATTCAGAGCGGTGTTTCATGGCTGGGTTGGTTTGTCTGATCGGGTGATCAAGAACCGGCAAAGGCATGCGTGAAAACTTCATGTGACGAATGATGCAAGATCCGTGTTGCCCTATGCAGGGCAGCACGGGTCTTTTTGTAAAACCGCTTTGGCGTGGGTACGATTACGGAAAATGGGCAGAAAATTTCTCGGACGGAAAAATCACTCTTGACAAAACGACATTTTGTAGTATAATATAAATTAGGTACTTGTCGTTTCCCCACAAAAAAACAATATAAAAGGAGAGCTTTATGAAAAACCTGAAAATGCGATCTCTGTGCGCGCTGATGGCCTTGGTTATGCTTTTGAGCGGTCTTTTTGCGTTGGTTTCCTGCGGTGTGACCGATGAAAACAAGGAAAAATCGACAGAGATCTCGACCAATGACGAGACGAAAGAGTCTTCCGCTTATGCTTCTTTGGAAAAAGAAAAATTTAACCGCGAATTTATTGTCATGTCCCGTGAGGATATGAAGGATGAGTACGAGGTTGAGAAGATCACAGGTGAAATCCTGAACGACCTGCTCTACGAGCGCAACTCTGTGGTGTCCGAGGATTTCGGTGTAACCATCAAGGTTGTGGATGGCGGCGACTATGGCGCGGTCAATAACGAGCTGATCAGACAGGTGACCTCCGACGGTGACGATTATGACGTGTACACGGGTCACAAGGTGGCCTTCATGAACTGTGTTCCCGAGAACTATCTGTATGACCTCAATAAGATTACCAGCATGAACCTGTCTGCCCCCTACTGGGATCAGGCCTGCCGCGAGAATCTGGCGCTCATGGGTCATAACTTTATGATGACCGGCGATATTGATCCCGCATCCATGCAGATCTCGGCTTGCTTCGTGTTCAACAAGAAAATGAATACCGAGCTGGGTAAGACCGCGCCTTACGAATTGGTGGATAACGGTCAATGGACCCTTGACAACTATCTGAAGCAGATCGAGGACGTCAGCATGGATCTGAACAATGATGGCGTGATGAGCGCCGATTACGACCGATTCAGCACCACCATCTGGAGTCTGGACGGCGGCTTCAGCATGTTCTACGGCGCGGGCGGTAACTACGTGACCGTCAGCGATGAAGGCATTCCCGAGTTGACCTACAACTCTGAGCGCGTAATCAGCATTTACGAGAAGCTCTATAACATTATCGTCACTGAAAATGCTTTCTGGCTGTCTGTAGCCGATATCAATTCCTACGGCGTGAACTATGACCTGTTCACCGAGGGCCGCGCTCTGTACTGCGATATTACCCTGTCCAAGATCTCTTCTTTCCTGGCGGATATGACCGAGGATTACGGTATTGTTCCCGTGCCCAAGTACGATGAGGCTCAGCCCGAGTATCTGTCCTTTGTGAACGGCGCCTCTCCCTTCGTTATGCTGGCACAGACCGAGAAGGATCCCGAATTTGTGGGTACCGTTCTGGAGGCTATGGCTGCCTATAACTATGACAATATCACCCCCAAGATGTTTGAGATCGTGACCAAGCTGCAGAGTGCCCGTGATCCCGATTCCAGCCGCATGGTAGATTACATCATTCGTAACCGTGTGTACGACTTTGGCTACTTCATCGAGCTGGATATTACCAACTCCGTGATGAATGGCATTTCCGCCAAAAAGGAATCTATTGCTTCCGAGCTGAAGGGCAAAGCCAGACAGGCAGAAAAGAAGCTGGAAAGACTGATCAATGATTTTGACGATTGACCATCGTAATTTTACGGTCGAGTGACTATGCATATTTATGCCGCCGTAGGGCGGCGGAATGGATATTATTATGAATTTCAACGCAAAAAAATGTTTGTTTACCAGCGAATCCGTTACCGAGGGACATCCCGATAAGATTTGCGACAAGATCTCCGACGCGATCCTTGACGAAATGCTTCGCCAGGATCCCATGTCCCGCGTGGCTTGCGAAACCTTCTGCACCACGGGACTGGTCGCCATTATGGGTGAGATCACCACCAACGCTTACGTGGATTTCCAGAAGGTGGTTCGCGATACCGTCCGTGAGATCGGCTATACCAGAGCAAAGTTCGGCTTTGACTGTGATTCCTGCGCTGTTATCTCTTCTATCCACGAGCAGTCCCCCGATATCGCTATGGGTGTGGACAAGTCTCTGGAGGCTAAGTCCGGCGAGGATGACGACGGTCTTGACACCGGTGCAGGCGACCAGGGTCTGATGTTCGGCTATGCCTGCGACGAGACCCCCGAGCTTATGCCTCTGCCCATTTCCCTGTCTCATACTCTGGCCAAGCGGCTCACCGCTGTGCGCAAGGAAGGTATCTGTGAGTACCTCCGTCCCGACGGCAAGACCCAGGTGACGGTGGAATACAGAAACGGTGTGCCTGCCCGCGTGAATACCGTGGTGGTATCTACCCAGCATAGTCCCGACGTATCCCTGGAGGAGATCCGTGCCGATATGATCAAGCACGTCATCACCCCTGAGCTGCCTGCCCACCTGTTCGACGAGCAGACCAAGATCTTCGTCAACCCCACGGGACGCTTTGTTATCGGCGGTCCCGCAGGTGACACCGGTCTTACCGGCCGTAAGATCATCGTTGATACCTACGGCGGTTATGCTCCCCACGGTGGCGGTGCCTTCTCGGGTAAGGACCCCACCAAGGTGGACCGTTCCGCCTCCTACGCGGCCCGCTATATCGCCAAGAACGTGGTGGCCGCAGGCCTGGCCTCCCGTTGTGAGGTGCAGGTAGCCTATGCCATTGGCGTGGCCAAGCCTGTGTCGGTGCTCATCGACACTCAGGGCACCGCCCGCGTGGATGAGGAGGCTATTGCCGCCGCCGTTCTGAAGCACGTGGATCTTCGTCCCGCCGCTATTATCAAGCGCTTTGATCTCCGCCGTCCCATCTATTGTCAGACTGCCGCTTACGGTCATATGGGCCGTGAGGATCTGGATCTGCCTTGGGAGAAGAGAGATCTGGCCGAGATTCTGAAGGCCGAGTTTTAAGAAGTCCAATGGGGAAAGCCTCGTTAATGGGGTTTTCCCCATGCCCTTTCAAATACTTCATTGGCTGACACAAGGCCTTTTCCAAGAAGACAAAGACGTCGATCCTCATCGCGGGCGAGCACCCTTTCCTAATTCCCGCATATCCTGTAGGGAAGGGAGGTGAGTGTGTGACCGTGCTTGCGATCATCGGACAGGTGGTCTTATCCGTCTTAGCTATTTTTGGATTGATCTTGCTGTTCCGCGGGGTATTCGACCGATTCTTTGCATCCCCTGCCATCACCGTGGCGGTCACCGTCAAAAGTCGGAAGGATGCTGACGATTTGGACATATTGCTTTGTGAGGCTGAAAGAAGCCTATTCCGCCGACGGGGGATCCCTGCGGTGGTGCTGATCTCGCCGGAGCTATGCTGCGGGGAGGTTGTCGAAAACGGCGAACTGTTGCCTGAATATCAGGAGAAGATCAGGATACACGGTGCCGTTGCTTATATGGGTACACCTCTGAAAAACCTTACGGACATGGATTTTTAGAGGCTCATGGGATTTGATCAAAAGCAGCCCTCCTCGGGATAATACCGACGGGGGCTGAAAGTATAGGGCATTTCTAAATACTCAACGCCTGACACGCGCCGAGCTTTTAGAAATATCCTACACAGAAAGGAGACGCTATGGCATACAGAGAGGACGATCCGTTCCTGCCCATACCCTTGGCCGACAGAGACCCGGGGATAGAAGGAGCCCCACCGGCAGACGATATGCTCCGCCTTGTGGGTGCGGTAGAGCACCTGATCTACTGTAACGAGGACAACGGCTACGCTGTGTTTGACTTCGGGGTGGACGATTCCGGTGAGGTGATCACCGCCCAAGGCATCCTGCCCTATATCAGCGAGGGAGATGCCCTGATCCTTTGGGGGCAATGGATCCACAACCCCAAATACGGCCGTCAGTTCAAGGTGGCGCAGTACGAGCGGCATATGCCTGCGGATACGGCTGCCATTTTGAAGTATCTGTCTGCTCATACCGTCAAGGGCGTGGGTCCTAAGCTGGCGGCGCGGATTGTGGAGACCTTTGGAGAGGACACCCTGGACATCATGGAGAACCATCCCGAATGGCTGGCTGAGGTGCCGGGTATCTCCCGCAAAAAAGCTCAGGAAATATCCGAGGATTTCAAGGCCAAGGCGGGGATCCGCTCGGCCATGATGTTTTTCAGGGATTATTTCGGTGCCGCCATGACTGTGAAAATCTACAAGACCCTGGGAAGCGGATGTGTGGACATCGCCAAGAAAAATCCTTACCGCCTCTGTGACGAGGTGGATGGCGTGGGCTTTGAACGAGCCGACCAAATGGCGATGGCTATGGGTCTGGATCCCGAGGGCATTGAGCGGTTGATGAGTGGTGTCAAATATCTGCTGACGGGTAACGCGCAGAAAAACGGTCATTTGTGTCTGCCGAGGGAAAAGCTGATCGAAGCCGCCGCCCAGCTTCTCCACACCGACACCGAAAAGGTGACCGCCGCGGTGGATACTTTGCTGTGCAGAGGTGGACTGACCCAGCGAATCTATGACGGACGCCGCATGATGTTCGACGTGGAGGCCGACAGGGCAGAACAGTATATTGCCCAAAAGCTGACCCTGCTGGACAAGCTGTGTCCCGCCGTGGACGTGGGAGATATCCACGCCTTTATTGCCCGCGAGGAGCAACGGCGGAGCATGGCGTATGCCACGGGACAGAAAAAGGCCATTGAATACGCCTTGGCCCATGGTGTCATGATTCTGACGGGCGGCCCCGGTACGGGTAAGACCACCGTGGTACACGCCCTTTTAGGCATTTTCTCCTCCTTGGATTTCAAGGTGGCCCTGGCCGCACCCACAGGACGGGCCGCCAAGCGTCTGTCCGAGGCTACCTCTTGCGAGGCAAGGACGATCCACCGCCTGCTGGAAATGGAGTTTTCGGATGGAGAGGGCGGGAAATTCCGCCGTAATGAAACCGAACTGCTGGAGGAGCACGTCATCATCGTAGATGAGGCGTCCATGGTGGACAACGCCCTCATGTGCGCTTTGCTCAAGGCCATCAAGCCGGGGGCACGGCTCATCCTCATTGGTGACGCGGATCAGCTGCCCAGCGTGGGAGCGGGGAGAGTGCTCAACGATCTCATCGACAGCGGCAGATTTGCCACCGTTCGCCTGACCGAGATCTTCCGTCAGGCCAGAGAATCCCTGATCGTTACCAACGCCCACGCGGTCAACGAGGGCTATATGCCGGATCTTTCGGTCAAAAATAACGACTTCTTTTTTATGGCGCGAGCCAATGACCGTGCCGTGGCCGAGACCATCGTGGAGCTGTACGGCACCCGCTTGCCCCGCGCCTACGGTAAGGCTACCGAGGGGGGCATCCAGGTCATCACGCCCTCCCGCCGAGGGGAGGCAGGAACGGAAAACCTCAACCGCCTGCTGCAATCGGCGCTGAATCCCCCCATGAAGGGAAAGAAAGAGCTGAAATTCCGCGAAACCGTGTTTCGCGAAGGGGATCGGGTCATGCAGACCAAGAACAATTACGACGTGCTTTGGGAGGGCGACAGTGGCGAGGGAAGCGGTGTGTTCAACGGCGATATTGGCACCATCACCCGCATATCGGTGGCGGATCGGGAAATGACCATCCGCTTTGACGACCGTGAGGCGGTCTATAATGCCGAAATGCTGGACGAGCTGGAGCACGCCTGGGCTATCACGGTTCATAAGAGCCAGGGAAGCGAGTATCCCTACGTCATCATCCCCATGTATGGGGCACCTCCCATGCTCCTCACCCGAAATCTTCTCTACACCGCCATTACCCGTGCCAAGCGCATGGTGATCTTGGTGGGTCGCGAGGACATTGTGGGCGTGATGGTAAAAAACAACCACCAGACCATGCGATACACGGGACTGGTGCATCGCCTGACAGAGGATCTGTCATGAGGGATACTCTATGAAGAAAATACAGCGTATGAGCGCATGGCTGTCAGCCCTTTTCTTCCCGCCCAAGTGCGTAGGATGCGGCCAATTGATGCCTCCGAGCGAGGGGATGAAGGAGATCTTTTGCCCTTTGTGTCGCACAGCCTGGACGGCGGGGCGGCTCTCTGAAGCCGAAGGAATCAGGGAAGGAGATCACTACATCCTGGGAACCCTGTCGGTGGCGGCGTATCGCCCGGGAATGGTCAACGGTGTGCCTGAAAAGCTGATCTACCATATCAAGCACCGTGATGAAGGGCGTGTGTTTGCTTACGCCGCTTCATCCTTGGCTTGTCCCTTACAAACGTTTATATCCGCCAAGGGAATATCCGAGGAAAAACTCGTGATCTCCTATCCGCCGCGCCGAAAAGCCGCCCTCCGAAAGGACGGCTTTGACCAGGCCGAGCGCTTGGCCAAGGCCCTGTCGAAGCAGACGGGTTGGCCGTCGGTTCGGCTGTTGGATCGGACAGGGAAGGGACGACGGGCGCAAAAGAGTCTGGGTGCCGCCGACAGAGCCGCCAACGCGGCGGACGCCTATGAGCTATCGGAGCTGAGTGAGAGCGCCGCGGGAAAGATCGTGATCCTGGTGGATGACGTGTATACCACGGGTGCCACCCTGCGCACCTGTGCGGAGCTTTTGCGGCGGGCGGGAGCCGAAGGCGTGATCCTTGCCACCGTCGCCAGACGTTAAGGATAGACGTTTGTGGTGCTTTTTCCCGTTCTGTGGGATGATCCCTTAAATTTTCAAAAAGTCATTGACAGAAGGCGGGAGTTTGTGGTATACTATATGCGGAGTAGTATTTTTATCCGCAAAATGACAAGACAGGAGGTGAGACGGTGTTTGAAAATATCAAGCGAGATCTCAAACGGGATATCGCCATTGATTTCGGAACGGCCTCGGTGCTGGTATACGTAGAAGGTCGGGACATCGTGCTCAAGGAACCTTCTGTGGTGGCTGTGGACGTGTCCACCGACCGTGTGGTTAAGGTGGGACGAGACGCCATGGAGCTTCAGGGGCGCACTCCTGAGCATATCGAGACCATTCGCCCTATGAAGGACGGCTCCATCAGTCAGTATGAGGTCACCCTTCAAATGTTAAAATATTTCATCCGCCGTGCCAGCGGCAAGACCTGGATCCCGCCCCGTGTGATGATCACGGTGCCGTCGGGGATCACCGAGGTGGAGATGCTGGCTGTCATGGAAGCCTCCCGAGAGGCGGGAGCGCGCCGTACCTACCTCATTGAGGAGGCAAAGGCCGCCGCCTTGGGCGCTAATCTGGATATTTCCTCGGCGGAGGGCTCTATGATCGTCAACATTGGTGGCGGCGTCACCGACGTGGCGGTGCTGTCCATGGGCGGTATCGTGGTGTCTGATTCCATCAAGGTTGGCGGTGACAGATTTGACGAGGCCATCGTCAGCTACATCCGCAGACGTTACGGCATCCTCATTGGCGAGCGCACGGCCGAGGATATCAAGATCCGCATCGGTGAGGTGTACGAGCACGAAAAGCCCTTGTATATGCGTGTCAGCGGCCGTTCTCTCAGCGAGGGTACGCCCAAGGAAGTGGTGGTGTCCTCCAAGGAGACCATTGAGGCGGTGTCCGAGCCCTTGACCGCCATTCTGGATTCCATTTGCATGATCATCGAAACCATGCCCCAGGAGCTGTTCTCCGAGATCTCGCAAAAGGGTATGGTGCTGACAGGCGGTGGAAGCCTTCTGCACGGTCTGGATCGGCTCATCGAGCACGTGACGGGTGTGCCTGCGAGATTGGCCAGAAAGCCCATCAGCAGCGCCGTTTTGGGCGCGGGTAAGCTTTTGCCTTATCTTGACAAGATGCCTGAGGGGCTTGTGAATCTGCCCGCTAAAATGAGATAAATGATAACGGGGACTTCGGGGGCTGCCCGAGGTTCCCGTGTCTTTGATTTATCTTCGCGTAACATTAGGGCATCTCTAAAAACTCATCGCACGCCGATATGACGGTGCTTTTTCCGTCATACGTCACAAAATTCTTTCGCATAGGGACGACTATGCGCGCAGATTTTTGTTTAGTCTGACGAAAAAATCCCTCGCATCTCGCCGCACACTGAGTATTTAGAGATGCCCATTAATAATATTGATTAATATATAAGGAGACCACCATGAACAACCAATCCCGCGGCATTCTGGCCGCCTGTAACCCTCAAAACGTGTTTGGATTTTTTGAGGATATTTGCGCCATTCCCCACGGATCCGGCAACGAGGCCGCTGTTGCTGCGTACATCGAGGACTTTGCCAAAGCCCGTGGCCTTTATTGCCACCGTGATAGCGTACATAACGTATTTATCCGTCTCCCTGCCGCCGAGGGGTGCGAAAATGTCCCTGCGGTTCTCTTGCAGGGACATACCGATATGGTTTGCGAAAAGGACGTTGACAGTACCCACGATTTCTTGAACGACGGTCTTGATCTGTTCGTGGAGGACGGCAAGATCGGCGCTCGCGGCACGACCTTGGGCGGCGATAACGGCGTGGCCGTGGCCATGATGCTGGCGCTGCTGGATCAGCCCCCTGTCAAGCACCCCGTGATCGAGTGCTTGTTCACCGTGTCTGAAGAGACGGGACTGGAGGGCGCTCACGCCTTTGATCCTGTCGTTGTGGGTGTGATGGCCAAGACCATGATCAACCTGGACAGCGAATCCGAGGGAAATGTCACCGTGGGCTGTGCCGGCGGAATGCGCACGGACATCACCCTGCCCGCCTGTCCCGAAACGGCTGAGGGCGTGCTTGTGAAGATCAGCCTGAGCGGTTTCTCCGGCGGACATTCGGGTGTGGAGATCCACGAGGGTCATACCAATGCCATCAAGGCCATGGGACGTCTGCTCAGCGCGGCCTGGGAGGTGGCGGATTGGGATCTGGTCTCCATCAACGGCGGCGGCAAGGACAACGCCATTCCCCGTGATTGCACGGCCGTGGTGCTGGTGCGCGATGTTGATGATGGGCAAGAGGCAGCAAAGGCTTTTTGCCGGAGTATCTTGGGCGAGGCCGAAAAGCTCCGCAAGGAGCCCAATATCATCCCTGCCGACAAGGCCTTCGTCTGTGGAGCTGATATCATAGAGCCGTTTGTCAGCGCGCCCACCCTGGGAGTTGAGGGAACCTTGGGTACCGTGACCCTTCTGACTCTTGCCCGTGACGGTGTGCTGGCGATGAATGCTCACGTCAAGGGAATGGTCGCCTATTCCCGCAATCTGGGCATCGTCAAGACGGTTTTCGGAGAGGACGGCACCCCCGCCGCGGTGAAATTCAGCTTTTCTACCCGCTCCGCTTGTGAGTCCCACCTGGATGACGCGGAGCGTGAGCTTGAACGGCTGGCCATGATCTGCACGGGTCTTGGTAACAACGCCACCCACCGCGCCCGCTATCCCGGTTGGGACTACGCTCCTGTATCTCCCGTCCGCGATCTGTGGTGTGAGACAGCTTCCGAAATGTTGGGGCAGGCCCCCCTGGTGGAGGCCATCCACGCAGGCCTGGAGTGCGGTATTCTCTGTGCCAAGATGCCCGGCATGGATATCATTTCCGTGGGTCCCGATATGTGGGACATCCACACCCCCAGAGAACGCCTGGGCATTGCGTCCACCGCCCGTGTCTACGAGGTGCTTCGGAGGGTCATCACACGGATGTGCGAATGCTAACCATCATAGTCTAAAAAACCGCCCTACGGACATCCGTGGGGCGGTTTCTGTATGAGTCAGGACTCTGTGCTCTGATTTTCAAGATTTTGCATGGTATCGGGGGCATGGCAGAAAGCGATATAGGCCACGTCAAGGCTGGCGCCCTCGGGCATTTTTGCTCTGACCCAGTTGCCGTTTGCATCCTTGTACTTCTGACCGTTTTCATCCAGCGCGTAACCGGGATCCAGGGGGTCGAAGCGCAGATAGGATACGTACTTGCCGTCGTACTTGCCGGCTTTGATCAGGGGTTGGGTATCAATGACCAGATAGTGCCACTCTCCGTCGCCGATCAGCTTATCCTGCAGCATGGTGGAGTCGTCGCTGGGGCCGCCGCCGGAGGAGGCCAGATACACCTGCATATAGATGCCGTCGCAGTTGGCGGTTCTGTACTTGATGATGATGTAACGGGCACCGTCAAAATTGGAGTTGGGCTTATAGTAGGGATCTTCTCCGGTGGGATTGATGGTGACGTAATCATCGGTGACGGGAATGCCGTTGTCCAGATGATATTTTTCAAGGCCGGCGGACAGCTTATCCGTGCCAAGCACGATGACGGGAACCGTGGGATCGCCGGGCTCCTCGGTGATGGCCTCGGTGGGCGCCTCCGTAGGAATCTCAATGATCTTTTCGGTCTCCGTATAGGTCAGCCATTCGGGAGGAACGGTAGGTGCCTCCGTGGGGGCTTCGGTGGGAGCCTCCGTACCTTCGGTAGCGGGCTCCTCAGGGATGGTTGTATCAGCTTCGGTGGGAGCCGCGTCGGTATCGGGAGCGGCGGTGGGCGCCTCGGGTGCTGTAGTGGCTGCAGGAACGGTGGTTTCCGGAGCTACAGGGGCATCAGTAACCATCGTATCGGGAGCGGTTCCGTCGGGGGTGCTCTCATCTCCCGTGCCGGCATTTTCGCTGCAGGCAACGACGGTCAGCAACAGGACGAGGGCAAGAGACAAAAATACCAATACCTTTTTCATGATCATTCTCCTGTGGAATAATTTGCAAGACGGGAGGCGTCTCGCGTCATCTTATTCACATTTTATCACATTTTTGTGAATTTGACAATGGGATTTTGGAATTTTGGAGAAGAAATTCCGAAGAAATTTTCCGGAACTAACGGAATCGTGACAAATGGATGCAGGATGAGATCGCAAATTGGTCATTTTAAGAAAAATCTCTTGACAAATGATTTTGTTTTGTGTATAATAAAAGGTGGATTCGTCTTTCCTCCGGTGGAAAGGCCGATCCTTGGTTATTTATAATTCATAGGGTCACCCCTTCATTATACGTAACTGCCAAGAAGAATTTTTGAAAACAGAACAAAGGAGGTGTAAAACATGAATCCAATCGTATCAGCCATTCTGGGCGTTGTAGCCGGCCTTATCATTGGTGCCGTGATCGGCGTACTCGTGGGTATTCAGTACCGCAAGCGCATCGGCGAGGCGAAGATCGGCTCTGCTGAGCAGAGAGCTAAGGAAATTTTGGAGGAAGGCGAAAAGAAAGCCGAAACCGCCAAAAAGGAAGCCCTTCTGTCCGCAAAGGAAGACATCATGCGCCGTAAAAACGAAATGGAGCAGGAGATCAAGGAGCGCCGCAACGAGGTTTCCCGCACCGAGACCAGACTGGCGAAAAAGGAAGAGAACCTGGATAAGAAGAGCGAACAGCTTGACAAAAAGAACGAGCAGCTTGAGCGCAAGATGAAAGAATGCGACGCGGCTCGGGAGCAGATCGACACGGTTCTGGCCGGTCATATGACAAAGCTGGAGGAGATCTCCGGTTATACGGCAGAGCAGGCCAAGGCCGAGCTGGTATCCAAGCTGGAGGAAGACGTTAAATACGAGCAGGCCCAGCGTCTCATTGCGTTGGAGGAGCAGTACAAGGACGAGGCGGATGAAAAATCCCGTCAGATCATGGCATTGGCTATCCAGCGTTGCGCAGGCGATTTCGTGGCTGAATCCACCATTTCCTCCGTGGCACTGCCCAGCGAGGAAATGAAGGGTCGCATCATCGGTCGTGAAGGCCGAAACATCCAGAAGCTGGAAACACTCACGGGTGTTGAGCTTATCATTGATGATACGCCGGAAACCATCACCATTTCGGGCTTTGATCCCATCCGCCGCGAGGTGGCAAGACTTGCCCTGGAAAAGCTGATTTCCGACGGCCGTATCCATCCCACTCGCATTGAGGAGATGGTAGAGAAGGCCAAGAAGGACGTTGACGCCGCCATTAAGCAGGCCGGTGAAAGAGCGACCTTTGAGGTCAATATCCATGGCATCAACCCCGATCTCATCCGCCTGTTGGGTCGTCTGCGCTACCGTACCAGCTACGGTCAGAACGTGCTGCAGCACTCTATTGAGGTGGCAATCCTGGCCGGTATCATGGCCGAGGAGCTGGGTGTTGATCCCGTTCTTGCCCGCCGCGCAGGTCTGCTTCACGATATCGGTAAGGCCTTCCCCTACGACGTGGAGGGATCTCACGTGCAGATCGGTGTGAACGCCGCCAAGAAGTATAAGGAAAACAAGGACGTCGTCCACGCCATCGAAGCACACCACGGCGACGTGGAGCCTCAGACCGTGGTTGCGGTTCTGGTTCAGGCCGCCGACGCCATCTCTGCCGCCCGTCCCGGCGCCCGCAGAGAGGACATGGAAAACTACATCAAGCGTCTTGAAAAGCTGGAGGAAATCGCTGAGAGCTTTGGCGGCGTTGAGAAGGCATTCGCTATCCAGGCCGGCCGTGAGCTCCGTGTCATGGTCAAGCCCGAGGCAGTATCCGACGAGCGCATGGTGCTGGTGGCCAGAGAAATGGCCGAGCGCATCCAGAATGAGGTCAAGTATCCCGGACAGATCAAGATCAACCTCATCAGAGAAAGCCGCGCCGTGGACTACGCAAAATAATCCAACCACCAAAAGGGGTGTCTCTTGGGAGACACCCCTGATTTTTCCTTGTATTATTTATAAATATACTGATGAAAAGTCATAAAAAAGACACAAAAAAAGAGTACAATATAGGGTATCAAATATCCATAAGGAGTAACATCATGTTTAAAAAAGTTTTAATCGTTTTGATCGCCGTTCTGGTGGTTGTTGCCGGTATCGTAACGACCGTTATCGTCATCAACAACCGTCCTGAGGTTGTGGTCAAGAATTCCATCGCCAATACCATCGAGGGTCTTGGCAAAAGACAGGAGTTCTCCGCTCTTGGTAAGATGGCCGAGAACGGTTCTTTGACCGTTGATGGCAGCATCGAGGATCTGGAGCTGGACTTCGGCGGCAAGATCTATTTTTCCAATATGAACAGCGTCAAGAAGGCGCAGGTTTATATCGAGGATCTGGGTGTGAAGGTGGAGGATACCGACATTTCCGCCGACATCTATTTTGGCAAGGATTACCTGTACGTTTCTGAGGATGACATTCTCGGCGGCGCATACGGTATCGTCTTCGATGACCTGGAGAAGCAGTTCAAGACCGCTGAGTGGGCCGAGGAGATTCCCGAGGAATACCGTGAGATCATCGAGAACATTCTCGGTTACATCGATGACGGCAAGCTGGAGAAGCTCTTTACCGATCTTGGCAAGCACGGCGAGAGATACGTGAAGACCTTCCAGAAGCTGTTTGTGGAATACGCTGAGTTCGAAGAGGAGACCAAGACTGTCAACTGCGGCGACGGCAAGGTAGAGAGCCGCGTCATCACCGTGACCATCGACGAGAAGGCTCTGAAGAGCATGGTCAAGGAGTTCTACAAGGTACTGGAGGACGACGACAAGCTTCGTGACTACGTCCTGAACAACGCTGAAGAGATCATTGATCTGCTGGGCGATTTCGCTGACGAGCTGCCCGACGAGGTTCTCGAGATCGAGGATCTTTATGACGACTACATCCTGAACGACGAGATGTGGGACGAAATTGCCGATACCATCGGTAAGACTGATTTTGAAGTTACCATGAAGTTCGTGACCCCCAAGATGTCTGCCGTGCTGCGCCAGTTCGCGGTTACCGTAGAGGTGGAGGGCAAGGAATTCGTTGAGGCGAAGCTGAACCTGGGTAAGGATGGCATCGCAAAGACCAACTACATCGGCTTTGAGCTCAGCACCCCCGCACTCTTTGCCACCGATTCCCTTGAGGTTGCATATGAGATCACCAAGAACACCAAGGACGTATACGAGGCCAACGTGACCATCGACGAAGAGGAGATTGCTACCCTGAAGTTCGACCGAAAGAAGGACAGCTATAAGATCAACATCCTGGACGAGATTATCGTAAAGGGTGACTTCGTTGAGAAGGGTGACCGTACCACCATTACCGTGGACTACTTTGAGGTTGATGGCGACGTGTATTTTGACGACGAAGTGGTTTCCGTCATCATCGACACCAAGGATAAGATCCCCTCTGTTCTCAGCAAGAAGGAGATTACCAGCGTCTTTGATATGGATATGAATGATATTGAGAAGATCGCTGACAATATTGAAGATACCTTTGTCCCCAAGAATATTCCTGTTTATTAAAAAAAAGAGGCCGCGGCAATGCCGCGGCCTCTTGTCCTTTCGGGAGAGGAACCCTGAGGACATGTGAGGAAGAAGAAAATGAAGGGAAAGCAAAGGGGAAAGGGAGGCTGACACAGGAGGGGCATCAGCCTCCCGCCTGTCTCCGCTTGCGCGGCGGCAGGACTTGGAGAGAGAAAAATGAAATATGGAGGATGAGAAGTTAGCAAATATTTCAGGAGAGAGGGGCCTCGACGGTGGTCTCGACCTCGATCTCGGGAGGCACCTTTGCCATGGACTCCGCCCGCCCACTATGAAGGGCAGACACGCCGATGGCCAGGGCCACCAAACCGCCAATGACGACGAATCCCCAGTTGGTGGTGAAAATATGTTGAGCAATGCTCTTGTGCTTTTGGGGTACATTTACTTCGGATGTGATGATCACAGCCTGCTCCGTCTGTCGGTACATATCCATGGCGGTTCTCCTTTTCTGATGTGAAGGGGGTCTTGCCCTTCCACTATCTAATACGGGGGCGGCTTGAAAATTTGGGGGTGGATGAAAAAATTTTCAAAAAATATGTTAATTGGGAAAGAATTCGCAAAGAATATCCGTCATAATAAGTGAAGGCCTTCAAATTCGACCGACAAGGAGGGACGTCATGCAGGATCATGAGATCATAGCGCTGTATTTTGATCGAAACGAGCGAGCCATCATCGAAACGGCTCAGCAGTACGGCAAGCTGTGCCATAAAGTGGCGATGAATATATTGAACAACCGCTCGGATGCTGAGGAATGCGTCAACGATACGTATTTGAAGCTGTGGCAGAGCATCCCGCCCGAACGCCCCCGCTCCTTGTCGGCTTTTGTCTGCCGCATCGCCAGGAATCTGGCCATTGACCGATACAGAACCCTGCACAAGCGGGGCTACAACCGAGATATGGAGGTGGCGTTGGAGGAGCTGGCTGAGACCATGCCCGACACGGATGCCTCGGGGGAGGTACTGAGAGAGGTACTGGCCTTGTTTGTCCAATCCTTGGAGGAAACCGACCGAAGACTGTTTTTGGGACGGTACTGGTACGCCTGCTCGGTGAAGGATCTGGCTAAAGCGTGGGGCATGACCCCTAACGCCGTGTCGGTGCGGCTATATAAGATCCGTGAAAAGCTCAAGCAGTATTTGCTTGAAAGGGGGTACAGATATGAATAAGAAAGGCTTAGATATGTTTGACGCGCTGAACGGCGTGAAAGACGACATACTGATGGACGCCGTTCCTCCCGGGATGGGCGTCTATGGAAAACCAATCAAAGGCCGCCGCTTGGCGGGATTCTTTGACCACCCCTGGGTGGCGGCGGCTATCTCGGTGGCTGTGGCTCTGGTGGTGCTTTCGGGCATCATATGGGCAGGTCAGCAGGGTGGGAAAGCCCCCGGAGACCTTGGAAGCGATGGCGTGGGCATCAACGGTGTGGGAAATCGACCGGAGGGATCTGTGGCGGAGCAGCTTCAGCGCCCCGAGGGTACCGCTCCCATGGGTGAGCAGGTTCACCCGGATAAGGCGCCTGAAGACCAGGCACCGTCCGAGGGGCCGGATTATGACGAACCCATCCTCGATGCCAAAATGGTGATCTCGTCGGGCAATACCAACATAGCGCCCGCTGAGTATATCCTGTGGCAGCTCACCTGGGATGATGCCTCCGGCAAGCTCCTGGAGACCCGTGGGGAGATGCAATGGACGGAACTGATGCCCGAGCTGGATTCGGGCGGAGATGACAGCGCCTTGCGCCAGGAGATCGGGTCTCTGCCCCGCATCGTCTACAAGGATGATTTCTTCCTGACGCTGAATGACGAAAACCTGAAGCTCCAGGGCGCTGAGGCCTACAGGTATGACGAACAGGGTTACTCCTTCGCTTACGGCGTCAGCCTGGACATGGGTAACCATTCCGTGGAGGATATGATGCGGGAGCTGGGCGTGGGCAGCTATTACGTGGTCATCATGGCCTACGACCGCGGCGACTATGTGGAAGCCACGGGACAAAACGAGGGAACCATGTACGAGTTTGTCTTCCGTGTAGAGGTGGGAAATGAGTCCCAGACCACGGATCCTTCCATAAAGGATCCCTACGATGATCATTTCGAGCCTGCGGATGTGAAGGTGTGCGTAGGCGCTACCAACCTTGCCGTGGCTCTGCGGCCCTATGTGGTCACCGCTTTGCAGTACAACGCCGAAATGAACGCCTGGGCAGAGGTGGACGGAAACGGTCTGGCTGATGTGCTGGCCGATCTGCACAAGGAATTGCCCGTGGTGACTTACGATCGAAACTTTGAGATCTATATCAAGGAGATCGACGGCACGGCTACCGCCAGATATCTGCGTATTTACAACGAGTATTTTGAAGAGGTCGCCGCCTTCGAAACGACCGACACCACCTTCCCGTGGCATCCCGAGGAAATCGCGGAGCTGAACGAGGGCATCTGGTATATCGTTCTGGATATGTACCAGACGGGCGTGACTGTAGGCGAGGATGTGGAACGGGGTACTTACGAGTACGGCTTCTGCCTGCTGGTGGGCTCTGAGGGACAGGATACTCCTGCCGATATAGCGGATATGGCCGCTATGGGTATAGGCCTTTGGGTCGGCACGGGCGTAAATTATGATCAGCTGAAGCCGTATCTGATCGACGCCACCGTTTATAATGACGAGATGGGTGAATGGCAAAGCAAGGCGGGGGAAAAGCTCATTGACCGCCTGAGAGCCGGCGGCGAAAATCTGTCTACCGTGGCCTATAACGACGACTTCAGAATGGTGACAAAGATCATAGATCCCTCCGATAATCCCGATGAATACGCCATTGAATTTCTCTCCTATGCCGTGTATGACGCCAATTTTGGCGAGGTGCTGGTGGTTCATAACGTAACCGAGGAGCTGGATATGCTGAGCACCCTGTCTCCCGGCACCTATTACGTCATTCTGCAGGCTGTGCAGGCGGGGCGTGTGATAAATGTAAAGGGTGAGCATCTGGGTAGCGAAAAGGGAGAATACCACTATGGCTTTAAGGTGTTCATTCCCTCGGACGACGAGCCCTCCGACATCCTCCCGGGAGATCCTATGTACGACGACGTGTTCCTGATTTCGGATAACCGTGAGGTGCGTCCCGCGGGGCGGAACGAATGGACACCGGATGCTTTGACCGCAAATCAAAGACTCCTGCCCGTGGCGAGTAGCGCGGATTGCGAGGTAGTCTATCCCGACAACAGCTACAGTATGGTCAACTATACCGTCTACGGCATAGATGGAGGTGTTCTGACCAGAATTGGTGGCGGTACGGCTTCGGATCTCGGTTTCCTGACTGCCCTGGGGCAAAGAGAGTACATCGTGTCCTTCTCGGTGCAATGGCCGGATCCGAAGGAGGAAGGCTCCATGCTCATGCGCTCTTATGCTTTCCGATTGTACGTGGGCTATACCTGGTCAGAGGGTGAGACCGGTATTGCCATAGAAGAGTGATAGAAAAACCGCCGCATACCGAAGGGTGTGCGGCGGTTGATTTATTGGGGGGCATCTCTAAAAACTCATCGCACGCCGATATGACGGTGCTTTTTCCGTCATACGTCACAAAATTCTTTCGCATAGGGCCAACTATGCGTGCAGATTTTTGTTTAGTCTGACGAAAAAATCCCTC
>SVTR01000044.1 GCA_015063685.1 Oscillospiraceae bacterium
TGCTGTTTTTATTTGTGCAGTTGGCAGCCGCACTTCTATTATACAGCAAAGGAGTTTTTATGTCATTATCAACTATCTAATTCTTACCGAACCACGCGTCTAACGCGTGGTTTTACTATACAAAAAAAACCGGCTCCTTTGAGCCGGTTTTGGATATCAGTTTTCTTGGGAATCCGCATAGTGGAGGGCAGCCTCTGTCAGAGGCTCGTTGCCACTCCCGGTTTCAATACTTTTCACCTCTTCCTTAGTGGCGGCAAAATAGACGTCTGTGATGGCGGTACAAGCATTGAAGGCTCCAGCGCCCACAGCAGTCAGGTCTTTGGGCAAGGAAACGGATGTCAAGGAAGAACAACCGGAAAACGCGTGAGCCGAGATCTCGCTGACCCCTTCGGGGATGATCAGATGCTCCACCTTCTGTCCGGACAGATACAGGTCTCCCCCTTTGATATGCAAAGGATTGGCTGATTTGCTATAGAAATCAATAGCGCACCAGGCAGACAAATTTTTTATATGGATCTCCTTCAGACCCTCGCACTGGTAAAACGCATCTCCGCCTATGGAGATCAACGTCTCCGGAACATTGAGGCGGGCCAGGGAATGGCAACCGTAGAAGGCGCCCTTTCCGATGGTGGCCAATTGCTCGGGCAGTTCCAGATCCCGCAGAGAATTGCATCCGTAGAAAGCATTGGAATCAATAGAGGTAACGCTGTTGGGAATGGTAACGTACGTCAGGAAATTGCACCCATAAAAGGTATCCTCCTGAACACTGATCACCTGAGACGGGATAGCAAGGGTGGTAAGGGACTTACAGTTATAAAAGGCACCGTGTCCGATGCTCTGCACCGTATCGGGAAGGGTGACACCCACCAGGTCGCTACAATAATAGAACGCGTAATTACCGACGTAAGTCACGCCCTCGGGCACGGTTACGGTGGTGATACCGGCACAACGTCCAAAGGCATAATTGCCAATACCCGTCACGCGGTCGCCCTCGGGAGAGGTCTCGGGGATGACAACATCAGCTTGAGTCACGGTACCGATACCCGACACGTAGCAGGTGCCGTCGCCGTTGGAAACAAAGTCCAGGCAGGGTTCTTTCTCATTTGCGCAGGCCGTGCACATGGTCAGCAACACCAATGCAGCAACACACAGAAGAAGTGTATATATGATCTTTTTCATACGAATCTCCATTCCGCCGCCGCCGGCGGCACAAATATAGTTTGAATTTTGACCGTGTCGCTTTGGCGACAACATGGGCGGGGCCTCATTTCAGGGAGAATTATGCGTAAAACCGTGATCTTTGGCTTGAGATCTTTGAACCTTCACGCGATTACCCTTCCTTGATCCTCAAACGCCGAGGTCACCGCTCCGCGGCTCTACAGGTTATTATAACACATTTTTTCGTTTTTGTAAACCCTTTCCGAGAACATATTCCCCGCAACTGCGGGAAAGTGCGAGGGCAACGGAATTCCATTTGGAAATACCCCTTGACAACCGCCCCGAAAAGCGCTATAATGATGCTACGAACACCGGGTATTCAAAAGCACCCGAAGCAATTAAAGGAGAAAGCAATGAAAAACTTTTTCACGGAATTCAAAAAATTCATCACCCGCGGCAACGTGGTTGATATGGCCGTCGGTGTTCTCGTCGGTAGTTCCTTTACCGCCATCGTCAACGGCCTCAGCAATTTCATCCTCAAGCCCATCATCAACTATCTGCTGGCGCTGATCTTTGGTGCCAACTCCCTCAGCGAGCTCTATACCTTCCTCAAAAAGGTGGAGATCAAGCAGGACATCCTCAACGAGGCCGGTGAGGTCATCGGCAGCGAAATCGTCCCCGATCTGACCCAATCCATCTACATTGACTGGGGTTCCTTCATCAACGCCATCATCAACTTCTTCCTCATCGCTCTGGTGCTCTTCTCTATCGTCAAGCTCATCAATAAGCTGAGAGACGAGCGCAATGAGTTCAACGAAAAGCTGGTGAGCGGCAAGCTGACCAAGGAGCAGAAGGCAGAGCTGAAGTCCGCCGGTATCAAGAAGAGCAACAAGGCTGCCGTAGATGCTTACTTCGCAGAGAAGCAGAAGAAGGCCGAAGAGGCCGCCGCCGCACAGGCTGCCGCCGACGCCGAAGCCGCCAGACTGGCTCGTGAAGCCAATCCCACCACCGAGGATCTGCTCAAGCAAATCCTGGCGGAGATGAAAAAGGCTTAATCTCCAACATATAGCAAAACGGATGCACCCGCGGGTGCATCCGTTCTTTGTTTTGGAACGTCTCCTTATCCGTCAGACACGGCGGATCGTCAGAGGTGACCGAAGATATTCCTTATTTTTTCAGAGTTTCGCTGACCTTTTCGCCCAGCAGAACGCGGACGGCGTGGAGATAATCGTCGTCGTTGGTGTAGGTGATGACGTCGGTGGTAACCATGGCGATCATCTCATCAGCGGCAGCTTCTCCTTCCCCTGCCTCCAGCATAGAGAGCATCTGGTAGTCCTGGATACCCAGGCGGATGTTCTCAAAGCGGTGAGAGGAAACGGGCTCGTAGATACCGTAGGCGGAACCGGGATAGATCAGCACGCCGTCACCGTGGGAGGTCGCACCGATCAGGGGGGTCAGATCGTTATAGGGATCAGCCGTCCAGTAGGTGGCATCCCAGTAGAGCACGCCGGTGGCGTTTGTCATGGCGCACTGCCAGATGGACACAATAGGCTCGGTGCCATCACCCAGAGCCAGCCAGTTGGCATAGGGCTGTGCAGGCTCCCAGCAGAAGTAGAGCCACAGCTCGTCACCCTCTGCCCGGAGGGCGGCCATACGCTCGGCGAAGGTACCGAACTTGGCGTCCTGAGCGCGGGTAGTCATGTACTGGGTTCCGCTGACCATGTACTTGTCACGAGGCGTAAAGGCAAACACCTTGGTGCACCAGATATCCAGATAGGGCTTCATGAACTCGATCTGGTCGGTGTTTTCATCAATCTGAAGATTGGTAAAGAAGGGGGAAATCTGGTTGTAACCGGGGAAGGTGCCGGACAGGCGGTTGCCGTTCTCAGCCAGTCGGTTGAGAAGCTCCATGTTGGTGGGCTCATCCACGTAGTAGAAGTAGCCCTTATCCAGCCACTCGGGGTGATCCTTCATGAGCTCGTAGACACCCGCCTCGTTGCTGTTCTTCTTGTTGATGGCAAAGGAGGTCAGGCGAGGATTGTTCAGATACTTCTCGGCGCGGGAGTCGCCAACAGCATAAGGCAGGGTGTAAGGCGACATGCGGTTCTCCAGCATGAAATCAAAGTAGATCTCATACAGCTCATCTTGGCTGAGATCGTTCATCCCCGCATTCTGATACTTGACGTAGATGGGCCAGGCATTGATATTGATGGCGCTCTTCAGGGCAGTCTCCTCGGAGAGGGAGAAGTCCCATACGTTTACGTAGACCTTGGCGGTCTTGATGTGCTTGCCCGTAGCGGCGTCCTTGATATCAAGGGTCGCGGTGTACAGGCCGGCGGGCTGATCCATATCCGTCCAGGCCTTGATGACAAATCCCTGGGAGTTGCCGCCCTTTACGTCCACCGCACCCTGTATGGGAGGCAGGGCATCGGGGAGCATCTTTCCATTGACATTGACGTAATGCTCACGGTAGAGCTTAGCCGTCAGAGAATGGCCCTTGCCATCGGTAAACTCAGACAGGGACACCTCGAAAGCTCTGTCAGCCTCGGGCGCCAGGAAAAACTGGCAGTTTTCAATGCTGTTGCCCGCCATGGAGATCACATAGGTGTGCTTGCCGGAGGAGGTAGTGTCGTCCTGATAGACCTTCTGGGACATATGGTCAAACCAAAGATCCACAGATCCATCCTCGTCGGGAGCGTTCAGCTTGTCATAGTTGACGCCATCCACGGGAGCCTCGGTCAAATCGGAGCCCTCTCCGGGGCGAGTCATATCAACACTCAAATCTCCCATAGCTTCCTCTCTGGTCTTAAAGAATTCAACGGAGTAAATATACACGCTCTCATCACCGGAGCCCGAGGGAGTGGTCAGAAAATCCCAGCGCATACCGTTCAAGCTTCCGGAGAAATCCACCCCCGAAAGATCGAAAACGATCTTCTGCCAGCCGGTGTTGGTACTGTCAAAGGTGGCGGTCATCTGATAACCGGGGGTGGCACCGGTAACTGCGCCCGCATAGTAGAACATCTCAAAGGACTCACAGCCTACGTTCTCCACCCGGATGGTATAGACCATATATTTGTATTCGTCAGCGCTGATGGGATCCAGCTTATGAGTCTTCATATATCCGGCGTAGTTGAAATTGATAAAAGGATCCAACGCACGTCTCTTGGCCGTCAGCTTCAAAACCGAGCCGTAAGTGCTATCCATAACGATCTCATAATCGCATTGCTGGGGATCGGTGAAGAAGCTTCTGTTGCGCTTGTTGTCGTAGAAAGTAACAAACGCGGGATCCGTAGGCTCGTTGATACGGGTGGCGGGATCCTCCGTCTCGGCCTCAGTGACAGGCTCGGTCTCAGGCTCGGTCTCGAGCACAGTATCAGCCTCGGTTTCTGCCGCGGTTTCTTCCTCGGTCTCTGCCGCGGTCTCCGCCATAGTTTCAGCCTGTGTCTCGGCTTCGGTGGCAGCTTCCGTAGCCGCTTCTGTAGCGGCCTCGGTCACAGGTTCAGTCTCCGCAGGAGCGGTAACGGGCTCGGTAGTTTCCGCCTCGGTGCCCTGAGCGGCAGGGTCGGTTGCGGATTCGGTGACTATCCCCGTATCACCTGCGGTGGTATCAATGGGATCATTGCCTGACGTGCATGCGGCCAATACGCCCATCAGCGTGGCGATTACCAAAAAGAGAGACAAGAATCTTACTGTCGATGTAGCAAAACGGTTTCTCATAGAAGCCTCCTTGGATATAAGGATTTGGTTTGACCCCATTATAGCACATCTTCCACTATTTGTAAAGTAAGGAAACAAAAAAATCCCAAACGCTCTCACGTTTGGGATTTTGATGCAAAAATAGTCATTTCGGACAGGTTCAGATATCTTTTCCCAAGATCCGTGCGCTTTTGACAGAGGGCTCAAAAGTAATCCATTCCCTCTTGCCGGGACACAGGCGGTACATGCCCAAGACAGAGAGGATATACCAAGCCGAGGTGGTTCCGGTGTCCTCGTCACCGGGGTAGCCGTCATCCTCGGGAGAAAAGGCCTCCTCCGTCAGCTTTTTGACCCAATAAGCAGTTTTTTCAACGTCACCCAACGCCGCAAACATAAAGGGCAGGTGGAAGGAGGGCTGGTTGGAAATGGCCATCTGTCCGAAATCCACCAGCGCCATCTCGGTCATTTCGTGGATCTCAAAGCCATAGCCGTGCACACGGTAACGGGGCGGCGTTGCAAACAACTCGTCCAGCTTTTGCATGAGAGCTTCCCTGCCCCCGTAAAGCGCCGCCAGGCCGTCCACGTCATGGGGAACGAAGAAGGAATTCTGCCAGGCCGAGCCCTCGGTATATTCACCACCCCAGACGCAGGGATCGAATCCCTCGGCCATGTTGCCGTCCTTGTCCTTGCCTCGCATAAAGCCCGTGGAGGGATCAAAGATATTTTGATAGTTCTTTGCCCGTCCCAGGTACTCGTCCATCAATTCATAGTGGCCCAGCACCTCCGCCACCCGAGCGATACACCAATCACCGTAGGCGGCGTCCTGGGTAAGATTCACGGATTCCCTGTGCTCCTCTCGAGGGACGTAACCGTATTTGATGTAAGAAAGGGCGCCATTTCTGCCGTATCTGGGATCCTCGGCCTCGTGGTTGGCATGGTAGATCATACCCTCCAGGGCCTTTTCCAGCACTTCCCTTTTCCCGATGCCGTTCACGGCTGCCTCAGCAATCACGCCGTCAATGAGGGTACTGGGCATACACCCCACCTCTCCCATGGACGTACAGCGGGGAAGCCAGCCGCCGTCCGCATAATCGGTGACAAAGCCCTCCAGCATTTCGGCGTACTCCTCGGGGGCAATGAGGGTAAGCAGGGGATACAACGTGCGGGCGGTATCCCAGAAGCAGTTATCGGTATATCGAACACCGGGCCTTACGCTGCCGTCGCGGGGCACGTAATGCACGGAATTTTGGTTTTCGTCCAGCTCGTATGCCTTTCGGGGGAAGAGGAACACGCGATACAGACAAGAGTAGAAGGTGCGCATTTGCAGCTCGTCCTTGGCCTCGATCTCCACTCGGTGGAGCTTCTCTTCCCAGGCTTCCTCGGCTCGGGATCTCAGCTGCTCAAAGGACAGCGCCCCGCATTCCCGATCCACGGCGGCTACGGCCATCTCCTCGCTGATGTAGGAGGTACCCACCCGGATCTCCACCGTGCGGGATTTTACGGCGGCGTGGATACAGGCAGATCCGCCCTCTCCCACGGCATAGGTGCGCGCGGCGTCCAGGGAATCTCCCACAAAGCGGACGGCGAAGTACATTTTGAAATTTTCCGTATAGCTCAGGCTGTGACCGTCGGTGGTGCCGTAAACGGTGGCCGTCTCAGGATCCACACGGTATGTATAATTGCCCAGCACCGGCAAAAGAGACAGATATGCGGGGCGGTCGTCCCCGAAGGTCAGGCGGATGGCGGCACACCGCTCGGTGGGGGTCAGCTCAAAGGTACAATCGGAGCGAAGAAAATGCATTTTCAGATAATCGGGGCGCTGTACCGTATCAGCCTTTCTCACACCGGACCAGGCCATATCTCCGCTGTTGGCGATCACGTCGTTCTGTGGCATCATGAGCACCGCGCCATAGTCTCCGATCCAGGGGCTGAACTGATGGGTCAGTCGTATGCCCTCGGCAAATTCGTGATCGGGATGGTAAAACCAGGCTCTTTTCACCTCGGTCTGTGGGCAGAAGGAAGCCATTCCGAAGGGCATCTGGGTCAGCGGCAGGGTGTTGCCGTAGGATCTTCTGGGATGGGACTTGGCACCCATGTTGATGTTGACGTAGGGAATATATTTCATAAGCGTACCTCCGGGAGTATGCTTTATTTATTGGCTGACATGATTATAGCACAAATGTTTGGCTGTGTCAATGAAGGAAAAGCAACGGAAGAGCGAGTCCTTGGGCGTGTGTGCTCGGTCGGAAGACACACATATAAAAAAGACGCCTGCATAAGATGCTTACGGTTCGATTTTCTCGAATATACATCTGATATATTCGAATTCTCCTACAATATTTGCATATGTAATTTCATCACCATCCGGCGCCCCGATTTCAAGATATTGAATAGTACCGTCGGCATCGGTTATCTCATAATAATACGTCCAAAGATCCCCCTTGGCATTTGGCATGCCAAAGGTTTCACTAAATTCCGCAACGCTTTTATTTTTCTCCAAAAATTCTTCAACATCGGATACGCTTATCGTTCGATCCATAGAGGTAAATTCGTATGGCCATCTCTCGATGGGTCTTACTTTCTTTCCCAGCTTCAAATCCGAAAACACCAAAAGCCCTATATCGTCAGGATACTTTGCACTGTCATCGTGCCAAAAAGCACAGTATTCATCAGCCGTGTAGAAGAAAACGCGATTCAAACCGACATTTTCTTCCGAAAAATCATCTTCATATATGAGCTCAAAATATACCCAATAATATTTGTCCTCGCACACGACGGGAAACGTTGTGTACGCAATTGATTTGAATTTACCGTCTTGATTTTCATAATCTCCGCCAAGGAGCCCGTCAAATCTGATGTCCGTTTTAGCGTTTGGATATATGGAAAGGAGTTTTTCAATTTGCTGGTCCAGGTCTGCATCCCGGTCGATTACTGTTTGTGAAAAAAGAGATTTGAGCGCGGTAGGATCTTCATGTTCAAGCGCGGAGAAAAAGGCATTCACTTTTTCTTGATAAATTTTTTCTTCCGATAATCGCTTATACGATCCACAGCCCGCGAAAATAAGCAGCGCCGATGTAAGCAATATGAAAGCACAGGTTAGTCGTCTGAATGTTTTCATCTTTTCACCGCCTTTCTTGCTTTTATGATATCACACTTCCGAGTAAAAATCAACTATAGGGCAATTCAAGCCAATATCCCGTTTCGCTTGCTTCTTTGTGTGCGATTTCAAATTTCGATATAAAATCCTTTGTGCCTTGTGCGTATTGTGCTTCGTGAATATTTGCACCGATTGAGGTGCCGCTTCTGCCGATTTGGGTGGAAATAATTGTTTCGTGATTTGCTTTCAGATATTTAACGAGGTTTATCATATCAACGGAGAAATCCATTGAAAGCTCGACGAGTTTGTTTTCTTTCATAGTCGCACCTCCTTTTAATATATCATAAATTCATATACTTGTCAAATGATGCATCGCCTGCGGCGATATGATGTTTTTCGCTTCGCTCAAAATGATGTTGCTCCCGTTGGTCGCAATGATGCGATGTTTGCCTCGATGTGCCGCAAGGCACGCATCATTAGGCGTAGCCGTCATCATTGGCGTAGCCAACATCATTTGCCGTAGGCAAACATCATTCAAAAAAGCCTAATTTGTCTGGTAGACAAATTAGGCTTTTTTGTTGGTGGAGACAGTTGGAATCGAACCAATGACCTCATGCATGTCAAGCATGCGCTCTAACCAGCTGAGCTATGCCTCCGTAACGATGGTATTATACCACAGGGAATCGTAAAAGTCAAGGGGTTTTTAAAATTTTTTATTTATTTTTGAAAAAGTCTGTTCTTTCTCCGAAAATCCTCGAAAACCGTAAGATTTTTCTCCCAACAGCGTCTATTTTATATATATAAAACGCCTTTTACTCGTAATCCTGCACAAAAACAACCTCTGTTTTTGTTGATGTATACAATTTTACTGATTTTGCGGATTTTTTGCGCGATTGTTATTGACAATCATTTGACCGTGTGATATAATGATTACAACATCGGGTGGCCTTGCAGCTGCGTCCGATGCCGTGGCATCCGAGACCACCGTGACCGCCGTTGCAACGGCGGCCATCCAGCCATCGGATCCCTGCCGTCCGTTCTTTTCCGAGCGGTCGGTACATAGTATGAAAAACATTTTATCAAGGAGGATCAACTATGCACAACCCCATCGGTGCCCTTGCGTTGGCACAAGCTCTGCCCACCCCGATCCTTTGGATCATCATCGGTGTAGCCGCCTTTATCCTGCTGTTCTTTATCTGCGGCTACGTCAAGGCCCCCCCGAACAAGGCCTACATCATTTCGGGCGTTCGCAAGAAGAAGAAGATCCTGATCGGTCGAGCAGGCATCCGCATCCCCCTCATCGAGCGTTTGGATAAGCTTTCTCTGGACGTCATGCAGGTGGATATCAAAACCAGCGAAGCCATCCCCACCAACGAATTTATCAACGTCACGGTAGACGGTGTGGCTAACATCAAGATCTCCTCCGATTCCGAGCTGATAGAGAAGGCCGCCGAGGCACTTCTCGGTATGGATCAACGCCAGCTCATCTTCCTGGTCACCCAGGTGTTGGAAGGTAATATGCGTGAGATCGTAGGCTCTGTGGGACTGAAGGAAATGGTTCAGGAGCGCCAGATCGTGGCTGAAAAGATCAAAGAAAACGCTATTCCCGACATGAAAAAGCTGGGTATTGAGATCGTCAACTTCAATATCCAGAACTTCAAGGACGGCGCAGGTACCATTGAGAACATGGGTATTGACAACGTGGAGCAGATCCGCAAGGCCGCTCAGATCGCCAAGGCCGAGGCCGCTCGCGATATCGCCATTGCCGAGGCCAACGCCCGTGAGTCTGCCAACAAGGTGGCCGTGGAGGCCAACCAGCGTATCGCCGAGCAGAATACCACCCTGTCCATCCGCGAATCCGAGCTGAAGAAGGAAGCCGACGTGAAGAAGGCCGAGGCCGACGCCGCTTACGACATCCAGAAGCAGGAACAGAGAAAGACCATTGAGGTCACCTCCGCCAACGCCGACATTGCTCGCCGCGAAAAGGAAGCCGAGCTGTTCGAAAAGGAGATCGCTCTCCAGGAAAAGAAGCTGGACGCAGAGATCAAGAAAAAGGCCGACGCCCTCAAGTACGAGGCCGAGAAGAGAGCGGAAGCAGACCTCATCCGTCGTCAGAAGGAATCCGAGGCAAAGCGCTACGAGGAAGAGCAAGCCGCTATGGCTCGTATGAAGGCCGCGGAAGCCGAAAAGTACGAGCAGGAGCGTCAGGCTGAAGCCAAGCGCGCCATGGCCGAGGCCGAGGCATACGCCAAGATGAAGGAGGCCGAGGGTATCCGCGCCGTGGGCCTTGCCGAAGCAGAGGCCATTGAAAAGAAAGCAGAAGCCCAGAAGAAGATGGGCGAGGCCTCCGTGCTGGAGATGTACCTTACTGCCCTTCCCGAGGTGGTCAAGAACGCCGCCGCACCTCTGGCTCAGACCGACAAGATCGTTATGTACGGCGACGGCAACTCTACCAAGCTGTTGCGTGACGTCATGCAGTCCTCCAACCAGGTCATGGAGGGTCTCTCCGAGGCCACCGGTCTGGACGTCAAGAGCATGATCTCGGGCTTCATGGGCGGTAAGGCCGCTGCCATGGGCAACCCCGAGGTATGCCCTCCTCCCGCCGAGGCACCCAAGAAATAAAAACGTAACGGCGGGACACTGACACAGATCCCGAAACAACCACCGCCTCGGTCATCAAAGGATGTCCGGGGCGGTGGGCTTGCAGAAATGTGGTCGTGCTTGTAAGAACTTTCGGCTTTTATCGACTCTATAAGTAGAGGTCAACTCTAAAAACTCTCTCAAAAGGAGCCCACATGAAGAAATCAAGCAAGAAGCCTTCCTATAATTCCAACGAAACCTTCGGTGATATCGTCCTGCGCTCCAGGGCCGCCGTTCTGACCATCGCCATCCTCGGCATCCTTCTGGGATGCGTCTTCGTATTTTTTAACGAGTCCCTGCATATGGATAAGGTCTTTATTTTCTTTGGTATTTTTGCCATGGCGGGCGGCATTTTTCTCATTGCATACGAGATCGGCAAGTCCGCCGCGGACCGCGCCGAGGCTGAGAGAATATCAAGACGTGACAAGCGTCGCGTTCGCGGGGTGGACGATACGGCTCTGCGCCGTGCCAACATGGGGATCAAATGCAAGATCCTGCTGGAAAAGACGGTTGGGGACTACCGTATCTGCTACCGTCGCGTGAAAAGCACCAACGAGCTGATCGTGAACGGCGTGGTGTACGACGAAATGACCGCCGTCGTGGAATTTGAGCATGATCTCTCTGCTACGGTCGACGGACATGAGATCCACGCGGGCTTTGACGATGCGAGCTACAGCTACATTGCCTTTGACGGCAAGCGGGTGGCTGAGAAATTACGAATGATATAGGCGGTCTGTGATCCAAAAAAATCAAGACACCTGTAAAAATTCTATTGACAACCGCGCCTTTGCGGAGTATAATATAAAAGGTATCCGTTTTGGATATAATTTTGAAGAGTAAAAGCATAGGCGTCAAGTGCCGACGGGACGGGGAGTTGCCGGTCGGACGAAGGCCGGGAGATCTCTCGGCTGCGGTCTTTGCTTTGCATCCCGCTTCGTAAGGCAAAGGCGCTATATTCCCATGGGGAGAAGCCTCCTTCCTGCCATATGCAGCAGGACAGGAGGTGTTTTTTTATGTCAAAATCATCACATACCCATAGTCCTCGCTTGTTCAGCAGCGTCAAGCGCATGGTGCTGGCCGCTATGATGGCCGCTATGAGCGTGGTCATCGGTATACTTTGCAAAAATTTTCTCAACTTCGGCGGCGGCATGTTTCGAATCACCTTTGAAAATCTGCCCATCCTTCTGGCGGGGATCTTTCTCGGCCCCGTGGCGGGAGGCACGGTGGGTCTTGCGTCGGATCTGATCAGCTATCTATTGTCCAATCAGATCTATCCCCCCAATCCCGTGGTGACCCTGGGCGCCTGCGCCGTGGGTGTTGTATCGGGCGTGATGGCCAAATACGTTGTCAAAACTCATGGCATTAGGCAAATCATCCTCTCGGGCATCACCGCCCACGTCATCGGCTCTATGATCATCAAATCCATTGGTCTGTACGCCATTTATCAGTGGGCGGTGCTCATCCGCATCCCCCTCTACCTTGTGATCTCTTCCCTGGAGATCTTTCTTCTGTGCCTCTTGTGGCGTCAAAAATCCTTCAGATATTTATTTGAGAAATTGTAAAGGAATCCGCTATGACTTATCAGGAAGCCCTTGATTATATTCACTCCGTCACCTGGAAGGGGAGCCGCCCCGGGCTGGAGCGTATTACCGAGCTCTGCCACCGCCTGGGAGATCCCCAAAATAAGCTGAAATTCATACACGTAGCCGGCACCAACGGCAAGGGATCAACCTCCGCTATGCTCTCCGCCGTTTTATCTGCCGCCGGTTATCGGGTGGGACTTTTCACCTCCCCCTTCATCCTCCGCTTCAACGAACGGATGCAGGTAAACGGCCGGGATATCCCCGATGACGTTTTGGCCGACGTCACGGCGCATGTGCGTCCCCATGCCGACGCCATGGCTGATGCTCCCACCGAGTTTGAGCTGATCACGGCCATCGCCTTTGAGTATTTTCGCCGCGAGGCCTGCGACATCGTGGTGCTGGAGGTGGGCATGGGCGGTCGATTGGACTCCACCAACGTGATCCCACCCGAGTCCGTCGTGCTGTCCGTTATCACCGGCATCGCTCTGGATCACACCGCCTTTTTGGGTGACACCCCCGAGGCCATCGCCAAGGAAAAGGCGGGGATCATCAAGCCCGGGACACCTATTCTGTTTGGCGGCGCCCATCCTGCCGTAGGCTCGGATGAAAAGACCGAGATAGACTACCGCGCCGTAGCCGAGGTCATCCGTTCCGTGGCAGAGGCTCAAGGCGCGCCCTATGCGGAAACAGACCATCACCGCTTGTCTCGGGTTTCCTGCGAGCTGGATGGCGCTACCTTGTCCTTTGGCAGGCTGACAGAGCTTCGCATTTCCCTGCCCGGAGTCTACCAGCCATATAACGCCGCCACTGTGCTGACCGCCTTGGAGCTTTTGGAGGATCGAGGCTATCCCGTCACCGAAGCCCACGTCCGTCAGGGCCTGACCTCCGTGCGTTGGCCCGGACGGTTTGAAATTCTCTGCCGCCATCCCCTGGTCATTTCAGACGGCGGCCACAACCCCGAGGGAGTGGATGCGGCGGTGGCCAGCGCCAAGGCCTTTTTTAAGGAGAAGATTTACCTTTTGTCCGGGGTCATGGCCGACAAGGACTACCATCTCATGGTTCGCCGCATGGCCGAGGTGGCCGAGCGGGTGTTTACGGTGCGCCCCGACAATGACCGTGCATTGTCTGCCGCGGATTATGCGAGCGCTTTCCGAGAGGAGGGTGTGCCTGCCGAAGGATTTGACACCGTAGAGCTGGCGGTACACGCCGCCATGGATGCTTGCCTCAAGCAAAACAAAGCTCTTTTGACGCTGGGATCTTTGTATATGTACGGAGAGGTTCGCGCCGCCGTCAAAGCCTATACCGAAAGGAGTCCGTTATGAAGCTTTCCTTACGCGGGTTTCTCTGCCTCTGCCTCGCCTGTCTGACCCTATGGCTCTCCGCCTGCAGCATGTACGGCGACCGCAAGGTAGCAGACCGACAGTATCTTGAGCGCAGAAAAGAGATCCTCACCTCCCATCGTCTCACAGGAAGCGAGGAATTTACGGTTTACGCCGCCGTGATAGATCTGGACGAGGGCACCCACGTCTCCTCCGTGGCCTGCCTTTCGGACGGTACCGCCTCCCTCTACCTTTCCACAGGAGAAGCTTACGAGCAGGTGTCTCTTGACCGCCCCGAGATCGCAAGCGCCGTCGTGGCCTTTCTGAAGGGCATGGGGGAGCACCTCGACCTTGCCACCCGACAGGCAAGGACAGATCTGGCACTTCCCTCCAAAGGGCAGGATCTTCTCTACCTGCTCACCGATAAGGGCATCTATACCCTCACCGTGATTCCCGAGTATATCCCCGAATCTACCGAGGCGGCACAGGAGATCTACGCATTGTACCGCGCCGTCTATGACGGAGTATGTGCCTCCATTCCAAAGGAAGATCAAAGCATTTCCGCCGAAACCGCCCCATAAGCAAATCAAAAGCGATCCTTCTCGGGAAGGATCGCTTTTCTTTCCGACCATCAAAATTTCTTCTGCTCTCTGATAAAATCCTGCACAAAATTCTTTTCTTCAAATTGTGAAAAGTCATGAAATTTCAAAGGTTTTCCAAAAATGATTGAAAAATGCACGAGGATAAGGTAAAATATGGGTAACCCTTATTTATAAGGGACAGTTTGGATTTTCAATGAAAAGGAGATACATATTATGTCCAATCAAAGAACTGTTCGTATCGGTATCATCGGCTGTGGCGGTATTGCCAACGGCAAGCACATGCCTTCCCTCTCCAAGCTCTCCAACGTAGAGCTGGTGGCCTTCTGCGACATCATCCCGGAACGCGCCGAGGCCGCCAAGGCCAAGTACGGCACCCCCGACGCTAAGGTCTACGAGGACTACAAGGAGCTTCTGGCCGACGAGTCCATCGAGGTGGTTCACGTCTGCACCCCCAACCGCTCCCACAGCTTCATCACCGTGGACGCGCTGGACGCAGGCAAGCACGTCATGTGCGAGAAGCCCATGGCCATCAACTCCGCAGAAGCCAAGAAGATGCTGGACGCCCAAAAGCGCAGCGGCAAGAAGCTGACCATCGGATACCAGTCCCGTCAGGCTGCCGGCGCTCAGTACCTCAAGAAGGAAGCCCTGGACGGCACCTTCGGCGAGATCTATTACGCCAAGGCTACCGCTCTTCGCCGTAGAGCCGTACCCACCTGGGGCGTGTTCCTTAACGAGCACGAGCAGGGCGGCGGTCCTCTGATCGACATCGGTACCCACTCCCTCGACCTGACCCTGTGGCTCATGGACAACTACAAGCCCAAGTACTGCGTGGGCACCTCCTATCACAAGCTGAACAAGGACACCAACCAGGGTAACGCCTGGGGCAACTGGGATCCCGAAAAGTTCACCGTAGAGGATTCCGCCTTCGGCTTCATCGTCATGGAGAACGGCGCTACCATCAATCTGGAATCCGCCTGGGCCATCAATATGCTGGACGTTCGTGAGGCAACCACCTGCATCTGCGGTACCCTGGCCGGTGCTGACCTCTACGACGGTGTCCGCATCAACGGTATCCGCAACAACAGCCAGTACATCCTCCGTCCCACCCTCAATCCTCAGGGCGCGGCCTTCTACGAGGGTGTCAACACCGGCGACGCCTCTGCCATGGAAGCTGCCCAGTGGATCCACGCCATCATCAACGACACCGATCCCTGCGTCCTTCCCGAGCAGGCCTACACCGTCACCCGCATCCTGGAGGGTATCTACGAGTCCGCCAAGACCGGTCAGCCCTACTACTTCGATTGATCTACTTTTGAAAGGAACATCACCACTATGAAACTGAGTGTTTTAGCCAATCTGTACGGTGCCAAGAGCCTGGACGAGACCCTTCAGATTCTGACGGGTCTGGGCGTCCACACCGTTGAGCTGGGCGCGGGCGGTTATCCCGGCAAGGCTCACTGCAACCCCGAGGAGCTGCTGGCCGATCCCGCCAAGTATGACGAGTTCATGGCCACCCTGAAGAAGTACGACGTGGAGGTCTGCGCGCTGGCCGCCCACGGTAACGCCCTCCACCCCGACAAGGCCATCGCCGAGCAGTTCGACAAGGACTTCCGCAACGCGGTTCTGCTGGCCGAAAAGATGGGCGTGGATACCGTCATCACCTTCTCGGGCTGCCCCGGCGACCACGAGGGCGCCAAGTACCCCAACTGGGTCACCTGCCCCTGGCCCGAGGACTTCCTGGCCATTCTGGACTGGCAGTGGAATGAGAAGGTCATCCCCTACTGGAAGGAGGCCGGTGCCTTCGCCCTGGCCCACAACGTCCCCCACATCGCCTTTGAGATGCACCCCGGCTTCTGCGTCTACAACCCCGCCACCCTGCTCCGTCTGCGTGAGGCCGTGGGTCCCGTGATCGGTGCCAACTTCGATCCCTCTCACCTGGTCTGGCAGGGCATGGATCCCGTGGCCGCCATCCGCGAGCTGAAGGGCGCCATCTACCACGTCCACGCTAAGGACACCAAGATCGACAAGTACAACACCGCCGCCAACGGTGTGCTGGACACCAAGCACTACTCCGACGAGCTGAACCGCTCCTGGATCTTCCGCACCGTGGGCTACGGCAACGGCGAGACCTACTGGAGAGACATGATCTCCAACCTCCGCCTCTGCGGCTACGATAAGGTCCTGTCCATCGAGCACGAGGACAGCATCATGACCATCGACGAGGGCCTCACGAAGGCCGTGGCGTTCCTCAAGGGCGTTTGCATCTTTGAGGAGAAGCCCACCACCATGAGCTGGGCGTAATTGAAATCTTTTCAGGGAGAGTTTGCAAAAACTCTCCCTTTTTTAAAAACAATTCCCAAATTCTGTAAGATTCCCCTCCGGGCGTCGGTAATGTAAGTAGAGGTGGCTGCGCGCGAGCCTCCTTGAAAGAAACGAAAGGATCGAATGATATGGAAGACAAAGACATCATTGCCCTGTATTATGCCCGAAACGAAGATGCCATCCGAGAATCCTCGGATAAATACGGCACCTACGTCAAAGGCATTTCCATGAGCATCCTGAAAAACATATCCGACGCCGAAGAATGCGTCAACGACACCTGGCTCAAGGCCTGGAGAAGCATTCCGCCCCAGAATCCTCCTTCATTGAAGGTGTATTTGGGACGCTTGGTGCGGCATCTTTCCATTGACCGTCTGCGGACCCTGACTCGCCTGAAACGGAATCGGGAGTATGACGTGGCTCTGGATGAGCTTTCTGAATGCGCCGCCCCGGACGATGAGGACGTAACCGCTCTGACCTCCGCCCTGAACGAATTTCTGGACGAGCTGGAGCCCCAGGATCGCAAGCTCTTTGTGGGACGGTACTGGCATCTCTACCCCGTCTCCAAGCTGGCGGCGGCCTACGGTTTGACCGCAAACAACACCTCGGTGCGGCTTCACCGACTGCGGGAGCGTCTGAGGATACACCTGTCAGAAAGGGGATTTACCGTATGAAGCAATCTACAGCCATTTTGCGCGGAATGAACGGCATCCGTGAGAGTTATATTTTGGAAAGTGAGTTGCCCGAGACGGCGGCGGTTCTGCTTCCTCGCTCCGACCACCGTACCGTATGGAAAAAGATCGCCTCCAGCGGGTGGTTCGTAGCGGCAGTTTGCACCGTGGTGGCCTTGGTCACATTGGCAGGAATCATTTGGGCAAGCCGAGGCGGTCCCGGTATTGTAGGCCCCGTGGGGACACAGGGGAACGAGACCACGGGAGAGCAGACAGAAGCACTAACCGACCCTGCTAACACTCCGCGAGCCCTTCTGAAACAAACAGTTTACGATGCCGAGGGCAACGAAACCTATCGCACTCAATACAACTATGAAAACGGTCGGCTTGTCAGCGAGAGAAATTACACGGACGGTAGAGAAACCGACACGAAGTTCTATACCTACAACGAAAACGGTCTTGTCATTCAAGAAAAATACACCTTTGACGAAATACCCTCCGCAGGTTGGACGAACACCTATGAATACGACGGACATGGTCGCGTCATTCGAAGGTACACCGTCTATGACAGCGACAAGCCCGCGGAGGAGATGCGCACCGAGTACGACGAGCTCGGGCGAATCTCCAGAGAAGAAAGCAAGGATTCAGTCACTACCTACACCTACGGCGAAAACGGCAGCTATACAGTCCTGACAGAATACAAGAATGAGGCAACCGTGTCCCGTTTGGAGACGCTTACGGATGAGCGAGGCAATATCATCCGCGAACGTAGCTACCGGAACGATGAGCTGACCCGTGATTACGTGTACGAGTACAATGAGAACGGTCAGAAAATCAAAGACTACTCATGCCCTACGGACGGTTCCACGTCTGTAAGCACAGTAACCGCCTACGACTACGATGAGAGAGGGAATCTCGTCCGCATCACCATGACCTTTGACCCCGCTAAAATCACCTCCATCCATTCGTATGAGTACAATGAGCATGGCGAGAAAACGAAGGAGCTTCGATATACCTACATGGATTCGGAGCTTGAGTCCTTCACTATGGTCGTGTACGAGTATGGGATCATTTCCTGAATCCACCACTCTGACAAACAAAAGATCCCGACGGAAATTCCGTCGGGATTCTTTTCATATAACAATTACAGCAATTACAGCGTTCCGAAAATACGGTCGCCCGCGTCACCGAGGCCGGGGACGATATAGGCGTGGTCGTTGAGGTGATCGTCCAAGGCAGCGGTGTAGATATCCACGTCGGGGTGGGCCTCCTGCACGGCCTTGACACCCTCGGGGGCAGCCACCAGGCACATGAAACGGATGTTCTTGCAGCCCTTGGCCTTCAGCATGGTCAGCGCGTCAACCGCGGAGCCGCCGGTGGCCAGCATGGGATCCACCAGGATGACCAAACGATCCTCGATATCGAAGGGGAGCTTACAATAATACTCCACGGGCTTGTGGGTCGCGGGGTCGCGGTACAAACCGATATGTCCCACCTTAGCCACAGGTACCAGGCGGAGGATGCCGTCTACCATACCAAGGCCCGCGCGAAGGATGGGCACGATGGCCAGCTTACGGCCTGCCACCATTTTGGCCTTCATGGGTACGAGGGGGGTGTCAATATCCACTTCCTCCAGGGGGAGGTCACGGGTCAGCTCATAACCCATCAGCATGGCGATCTCGTCGAGCAGCTCACGGAAATCCTTGGAGCCGGTGTCCTTCTGTCTCATAATGGTCAGCTTGTGTGTGATCAGGGGATGGTCTACGATGTGCAGGGTACTCATGGGTCGTCCTCCTTAATATATATAAGATTTAATTGAGTGCTTTGGCAATGGTCTCGGCGATCAGCTGAGCCGCAGTATCTACGTCAACCGCTGAGGGAGCCTCCAGGGTGCAGCCCGCCGCCTTGACGTGACCGCCGCCGCCGAAGCCGGCACAAACAGCCGCGACGTCCACGTGGCCGTTGGAGCGCATGGAAACACGGAACACAGGAGCGTCCGTGGGCTGACGGATAGCCACAGCCACCTGTACACCCTCCAGCGAGCGAGGAATATCCACCAGGGTTTCCAGGTGCTCGTCCGTAAAGCCGTATTGACTTTTAAGGCTGGCGGGAAAGGTAATGATTCCCAGCGCGCCGCCGCAGTATCGGGTCAGGCGCTCGGCACCCAACCGTTCCGCCAACAGGAGCTTTTCGGACTTCACCTCAAAGAGCAGATGGTTGATCTCGGCAGGGTCAAAGGAGCCGTCGGACAAAAGCTCTGCCGCGCAGGCATGGGTGGCGGGGGTAACGTTGCTGTAGCGGAAGCATCCCGTATCCGAGGTGACCGCGGCATACAGCAGCTTGTCCACCTCTTTTGGAATGGCGGAAATTCGCCCCGCTTTCAGTAACTCACGGGACAGCTCAAAGATCATCTCCCCGGCGGAGGATGCTTTTCCGTTGATCCAACCGTCCGCATATCCGGTGCCCTTGGCATGGTGATCGATCATCAGATCGATCTGCCCGTCATACATAGGGAAAAGTCTGCCCATCTGGGTGGGAGAGGCGGTGTCTACCGTGATGATCTGTTGGGGAGTAAAATCGGTCGGCAGATTCTCGGGCAGAATACTTTCCTGCTTGTCCCCCACGAGGAAATGGAGCCTTTCGGGGATCTCGTCCTCGCAGACGCAGTAGACGGTACATCCCATGGCCTCCATCAACAGACGAAGGGCAAATCCCGAGCCTACGGCATCCCCGTCGGGATGGCGGTGGATAGCAATCAGCGTATTCGTATTTCCCCGAAGCGCTGCCGCCAATTCGGCACGCGTCATCTGACGAAAATCACACATCGTCATCCTCGTCATCATCGTCCGCTGCGTCCTCAGCCTGATCCTCATCCGAAAATTCCTCGGTGACGTAGGTAAAGCCGCTGATGATCTTCTCGATCTTAGCACCGTAGGCGATGGAGGTGTCCTCCACAAAGGTGAGCTCAGGGGTGATGCGCAGGTTCAGATTCTTGGCGATCTGACCGCGGATGAAGCCCGCGCAGGAAGCGAGACCCTTCTTGATCTCCTTGGGGTCTCCCCGCAGGGCGGAATAATATACCTTGGCATATTTCAGGTCGGGGGTCACGTCCACAGCCGTGACGCTGACGAAGTTCTCGCTGATGCGGGGATCCTTCACGTTCTGCATGATCTTGGCCGTTTCCTTGAACATCTCTTCGTTGATGCGGCCTCTTCTGTGTTTTGCCATGTTTTCTCCTTTGGTATATGATAAACCGTAGGGGCGCATTCCATATGCGCCCGTTGGGTTGTCGTAATGGGCGAACGGGCAGATATGGAATCCGCCCCTACGATATGATTCAAGAGCTTTTAGGAATATATTCACCTACAGGGTTTTATGGATATACTTTTAAAAGTTCTTGAAGGGGGCCGGGGGAAACTTCTTCCAAGAAGTTTCCCCCGTAATCGCACTTTTTACTGTGCAGCATCCACGATCGCGGCGAACTTAGCGGCAACTAGGGATGCGCCGCCGATGAGGCCGCCGTCCACGTTGGGCTTGGACAGAAGCTCGGCGGCGTTCTTCTCGTTCATGGAGCCGCCGTACTGAACCACAGTCGCCTCGGCGATCTCGGCACCGAACATCTCGGCCACAGCGGCGCGGACGTAGCCGTTGCCCTCGTCAGCCTGGTCGGCGGTAGCGGTCACACCGGTACCGATGGCCCAGACGGGCTCGTAGGCGATGA
>SVTR01000045.1 GCA_015063685.1 Oscillospiraceae bacterium
ATCCGGGACTGTGTCCAGACCTTTGTGGATGGACTTGATGCGCGGGACCGTCGATTGTTTCTCCTGCGTTATTACCGCTTTGAGTCGGTGGAAACTGCGGCAAGTCTCTGTGGCATGAGCGCCCCCGCGGCCGCTATGCGGCTGATGCGGATCCGAAAGCGACTGAGTCAAGCGCTGATGGAAAACGGTATCCAAGTTTGAAAGATTCTGAAAGGAGTTACTGTTATGAAAAAAAATCATGAGAAGCTGACCGATGCCATCGGTATGCTGAACCAAGAAACCATTCATGGATGTATCGGTGACGTTCCACGTTCACGCCATATCCTGAACCCCCGCCGTGCCGTAGCCTTATTGGCGGCATGCCTTGCCATGATGCTGGTGGTAGGGGCTGTTATCGCCGTGCCGCTGATGAGAGCGGACGAGCCCACCTTGCCCACGGTATCCGAGGACAAGACCACCGCCGAGCATTCTCCCACCACCGAAAATACGTTGCCCGATACTCAAGGTGGAGCTACGGCAGTCGTACCCAACACGCCCATCTATGAGGGCCTTGCGTACCATGCGGCACCCCTGGTAAACCTCCATATCCTGTCCGAGGGACAGAAAGATGACGCACCTGTCCCCCCCACAGAGCCCGAGGATGAGGATGTCACAGACGTGATCTCCCCGGATGAGCCCGTTACCTCCGGATCGGAGATCTCTGAGGGAGAGACTTCTTCGGAGCAATCTACGGCGCCCGACTACATTACCGATGATCAGACGGTGGTGATGATCGGTGACGCGCTGGTGGATCACAGCATCTATCTGTTGTTCTACGCCGAGGCAGGAGAAACGGTGACCGTTACCTCTCAAAACGGTAAGATCGGGCAGGGCGCCTTGTCCGCAGGTCTTGACGTCAAAGGTGACTGGGAAGATCTCTTTGCCGAGTATTCACTTTATAAGGGCATGATCTACGGTAAAAACTGCGGAACCAGCCTGACGGTGGATCCTGAATTTCCCGTAGTGACTTTGGGCGGGAATCGCTTCTATCCCGAAAATCCCCTGGGTGGCCGCGCGGATGAGGAATATATTGACTTCATTATTCGTGATGCCGAGGGCTTGATCACGGGTGCGGGCAGCGTGTATCTCGGCAACAAAAAGCCCGTGCAGAACCCTGACAGCCGCTACTATGATACCGTTTCCATTACCCGTGGCGCGGTATTGGGTGCCGTGCGCTTCGACGAGCCCGAAAAGGTGACCGAGGCCCAAGCGGAGGCTTTTGTGGCATCCCTCCACGGAAATGCCGAGGATATCAAGCCTACGCTGTTTGACAATCTGACCATGAACGAAAAATTTATCATGGCGCTGGGTGACGTGATCAACGAGAACTATAGCGCATATAACAATTTCTCCCTGATCTACGGCTATGGCAATGATTGCTACCGTGCCGTGACCGTTACCAGTCATAAGACTCCCGAGATCGGTGAGCGCCACTACCTCTTGCTTGAGGACGGCAGCTGGGCGGAATATGCCCTGTGCCTGTACGTCTGTGATCTCTGTGGAGAGCTGACGGATCGGTGCTACCATTCCTCTGTGGAGCGCTATAAGCTTATCGACGGCCGCGTACTGGACGATCGCAACGGTAAGCTGGTGGCACCTGAGGACAAAGCTCCCGACGCGATAGAGCAGGTGCTTGCGGATATGATTCCCGCAGGCTCACCCATGAAGGACGCCATCCTGTCTGCTTATGCGGAGCTGTCCGCTTCGGATGAAGACCTGCTTCCTGCCGGTGTGATTCACGGACGGGTGAGTATGATAGAGGGCCTTTGGAACAGATACGCTATTTTGAATGTTTGTGAAAAGGGACAGTCCTTTGACACCCCTGCCAAGAGCTATTTCATCACCGAGGACGGCGGCTGCTATGAGATCATTCGTGAGGTTTATCCTTGCGATCATTGCGGTGAAATCCTTGAGGATGAGGATGTAGAGTATACTCACGTAGGGTACAGCGACCATGGCGTTGGCTATCTGCTGGCCGACGGCCGCATCGTGACGGTGCAGAGCGGTTGGAGTGGCTACACGGGCCAGGAGCAGACCTATGCGCCCCAGTTCAAGGATCCCGAAAGCTGATTTTTCTTTCCTTCTTCCCATGCTTTTCTTCTCCGATTCCCCTTGTCGCTTCAGCGACGGAGGATGAAAAGCGAGCCGCACATTCGGATATCCGAATGTGCGGCTTTTGTTATTGAATTGGGCATCTCTAAATACTCAGCGTGCGGCGAGATGCGAGGGGTTTTTTCGTCAGACTAAACAAAAATCTGCGCGCATAGTTGACCCTATGCGAAAGAATTTTGTGACGTATGACGGAAAAAGCACCGTCATTTCGTCGTGCGATGAGTTTTTAGAGATACCCGAATTATAAACCCTCCACCAGCGTGGCGGCCATGACCGCCTTGATGGTGTGCATACGGTTCTCGGCCTCGTCGAACACGATGGACGCGGGGGACTCAAAGACCTCGTCGGTGACCTCCATGCAGTCGATACCGAACTTGTCGTGAATCTCCTTGCCAATGGTGGTGTTGAGATCGTGGAAGGCGGGGAGACAATGCATGAACTTGCATTGCTCGCCTGCGTTTTTCAGCAGCTCGGTGGTGACGCGGTAGGGGGTAAGATCGCCTATCCGTTCCTCCCAGACCTCGGCAGGCTCGCCCATGGACACCCATACGTCGGTGTAGATGACGTGTGCGTCCTTGGTGGCCGTCATGGGATCCTCGATGAACTCCAGGACAGCACCCGTCTCGGCGGCGATGGCCTGACACTGGGCCACAAGCTCGGGAGCGGGGAAGTACTTCTTAGGGGCGCAGGCCACAAAGTGCATACCCATCTTGGCGCAGCCAACCATGAGGGAGTTGCCCATGTTGTAGCGGGCATCGCCCATGTAGACCAGCTTGATACCGTTGAGAGAGCCGAAATGTTCCTTGATGGTGAGGAAATCGGCCAGGATCTGGGTGGGATGGAATTCATTGGTCAGACCGTTCCATACGGGTACGCCCGCAAACTTTGCCAGCTCTTCCACAATGGTCTGACCGAAGCCGCGGTACTCAATACCGTCGTACATACGGCCCAGCACCCGAGCGGTGTCGGCGATGCTCTCTTTTTTGCCGATCTGGGAGCCTGTGGGGTCAAGGTAGGTAGGATGCATGCCGAGATCAGCGGCGGCAACCTCAAAGGCACAGCGGGTGCGGGTGGAGGTCTTTTCAAAAATGAGAGCGACGCTCTTGCCCTCGCACATACGGTGGGGGATACCTGCCTTTTTCTTGAGCTTGAGGTCAGCGGCGAGGTTTAAAAGTCCGTTGATCTGCTCAGGGGTGAGGTCAAGGAGCTTTAAGAAGTGTTGATTATACAGGGAAATCATGAATATATACCTCCGGGAGTGAATAAGTATGCAAATACTGGGAAACAGATGCAAACATTATACAATATTTATTCGGATTTGTCAAGGGGGAGATTCGCGTTTTATGCGCTTCGCTCATACAAAAAAGTCACCCGAAAAGCGGTCTTCTCATAAGGATGTTATCTACTACATACGGTAGGGGCGAACTGCGTTCGCCCGCAAGAGATCGCAGGTCTACCCTACAGATAGGGCATAATCACTATGCAGTAAACACATAATTTACCCCAACAGATTTTTCAATAAGTCTGTTGGGGGGGGGGCGTTTTATTCTGCTTGATAAATTGAAAATTGCAATTATCAAATCATTTGCTCCAGTATATCGATCAATTCATTCCAATCTGTAATATGTAAATATTCAAAATCAATTTTTAGATTGTCATTCTGATGCGCAAAAGGATTTGTTCTATCCGCCGTTATTCCTTCATATAAAACAGGAAACATCCCAACATTTTTTGAACCTTGCACGTCAGCAACTACACTATCGCCACAATACCACACTTTATCAGCTGACAATCCTGATTTTTGTAATGCAATATCAAACATAATGCTATGTGGCTTTCTAAAGATGTAATCACTTGACGCTAAAACAAATTCAAACTTGTTTCTTGGAAGAAGTCTATCAAACAGTCTTTTCAGGGCATCACCGGAAAAACAATTATTGCTTATTACGCCTGTCCTTATTCCTTTTGAATTGAGATAATCAAGCAGTATATCAGCATAAGGCATGATGGCACCTTGGGATATACCGTTCATAATTATCTCTTCTGCTTCTTCTATTGATACAGACAACGAAATATCCATATATTCCATTGCTAATTTCAAAAAGTTATGTTCGTGAATTTCGATTATATCTCCTCGTTCCGCCTTGATTTTTGCAAATAACTCTATAATGGATTTATCATATTCCTCAAATGAAATATTGCGTGGATTTCTGCTTATATATGGATAAATTGCCTTATTTCCATTTGATGTATTAAAATCAGGTTGATATAGTAATGTACGGCCATAATCAAAAATAATCATTTCAGGCTTTTGCATTTCAACACCTCCGCAAATTTTGACTTATCCATCTGATTTACCGTCAGTTTCGCATTTGTATTACAAATCTTGGGGCAAAGCCCATAGCCCTATTCTTCTGCATATAATTCGTCGTAATACCATCGTAGCGGATTTTCGTAAATGTAATTCGATCGGGTTTCGTAATCCTTTTTATTCCGTATCACATGTTCAATATAGGATTTTTGCCAAATAGATACACCGATCTTTTTTGTAACTGCCCCTTTGAATTGTTTTACCATCCGTTCTACCGTAGGGGCGACCTGTGGTTGCACGTATTCATCGGCAGAAATAACAACCATTATATGTAGGTGATTTGGCATAATCACATAGGAATACAATGATACCGCAGGATATGTTTGATTCCATTTTTCCAGTTCGTCTAAAACGATCTTACCGATATTTGATAATGGCAGATTTTGCGGGCGAACACAGTTCGCCCCTACGGAACGCCAACTGAATACCTGCGGGTCAATCGATCCGTTCCAAAAGTAATTCTTTCTGTTTTTCGTACAGATGGTTATAAAATATGCACCGGGAGAACTATAATCATAATTTTTGAGCCGAATATCTTTTCGTTTTGGCAATTCTTTTTCTTTATCCATTTGCATCACCCATATCATTATAGCACAATAACACAAAATTGGCAGAAAGAAAAGTCCTTCTGCCGAAATTTGTAAACATCCTTATGAGAACTCTCGTAAGGGGTGACTTTTATTAAAAGGAATTCAATCAATCCTCTTGATCCAACCCTCGGGTGCTTGAATCTCGCCCATCTGAATACCGACCAGGGTCTTATACAGCTTCTCGGTGACAGGCCCCATCTTCTCCATGCCGTAGCAGATCTCGCGGCCGTGATCCACGATTTTGCCCACGGGGGAGATGACAGCGGCGGTGCCGCAGAGACCGCACTCGGCAAACTGATCCAGCTCGTCGATGCGCACCTTGCGCTCCTCTACCTCAAGACCGAGATATTCCTTGGCCACGTACATGAGAGAGCGGCGGGTGATGGAGGGCAGGATGGAGTCGGACTTGGGGGTGACCACCTTGCCGTCCTTGGTGATAAGCAGGATATTCGCGCCGCCCGTCTCCTCAAGATAGGTGCGGGTGCCTGCGTCGGGGTACATATTTTCGTCATAGCCCTGCTCGTGGGCGTCCACGATGGCGTATAGGCTCATAGCGTAGTTGAGACCCGCCTTGATGTGACCCGTGCCTCGGGGGGCGGCTCTGTCGTAGTCGCTGATTCGGACGGTCAAGGGCTTCACGCCGCCCTTGAAGTAGGGACCCACGGGGGTGCAGAAGATGCGGAACTCAAACTCGTTGGCAGGCTTCACACCCAGAATGGGGTCTGCACCGAACATATAGGGGCGGACGTACAGGGTAGCGCCCGAGCCGAAGGGAGGTACCCAATCGGCGTTGGCACGGACGGTCTGTACCACGGCGTCCACGAACTTGTCCTCGGGGAACACGGGCATGATCATGCGGCGGCAGGAGTCGGCCATGCGGGCGGCGTTGAGATCGGGACGGAAGCAGACGATGTGGCCGTCCTTGGTGCGGTAAGCCTTCAGACCCTCAAAGCAGGTCTGAGCGTATTGCAGAACGCAGGCGGATTCGTTGATGGTGATGGTCTCGTCGGTGATGAGACCGCCCTCATCCCATGCGCCGTCCTTGTAGCGGGCGACGAAGCGGTAGTCGGTTTTTTGATAGGCAAAGCCAAGGTTGCCCCAATCTAAATCTTTCATATTTTCCTCCAACGCAAAGCGGATTGTTTCGCCGTTTTGCATGATTTTGATTTCGTACTTGCATATTATACCATGAAAATGGGGCGCTTGTCAAGGTATTTCGGGGATTTTTGCATGGCGGTTCGCGTTTTTTTACATGGACGGTTGTTTTTTTGGGGGGGTATACAAACGGACAAATCTATATTTGTTGAAGTTGTCAATGGACAAAACGGGAGGGGATTTGTTATAATATAATTGAAAGGAACAATAGCGGAAGCTCCGTAGCGACAAGTAGCTTTGAAGCGGATCAGGCACATAAATGGCTATTGACTCTCCAATTAATCATGACAGTAAGGAGGAAATCATGAAATCCATTATATTGCTGTTGTTGGGAAGTGTCTTGTTGACCTTTTGCGCTTGTCAATCATCGCTTGGCTCAGAAGAAACGAATTTAATAACTGAGACCCATGAGAGCGAAACTGGAACTTTTGATGGGATAGTTGCGGAGACAGAAACAGAAATAGAGACAGAAACGGAAAGGGAAATAGAGACGGAAACAGAAACGGAAACAGAAACGGAAACAGAAACGGAAACAGAAACGGAAGCGGAGACAGAAGCCGAAACTATCGATCCTCGCATGTTGTATGAATGGTATTGGACAAATGATTCTTACACTTATATCAATGGAGATGCAACTCCTTGGATCGGAGACGAGGAGGAATACCGAGCTTTTTTGCAATGCTTTAAGAATTTCTTGCCTGAATCGTTTATAAAGTATGACCAATTTTCAGAACTGGGAAAATTTAGTAGTATGGTTGTTTTGAGTTACGATGGCTCACAGTATACATACACAATTAATGATGAGGATCCGCAATATGCCCAATACGATTATGGTGTATATAACATATACTTTAGGATTACCTGTTTATCCAAAGAGGATAGTCGCAATATTTTAGACTATAAGAGTGAAGAAGTTCAAGCAAAAATTCATCATGAAACCGGCGAGCTTGGCAACATGGCCATAAGTGCATATGATATTTCTGTATTACATCATGTAAAATACCATAATGTTATATACACATATGACCCACAGGGTGAATTGCTGTACATGGATATGATCATTGATGACTACAGGATACATTTTTCAAGAGGAAATCAAAAGATAGGGAAGGAATACATTGATTGCTACTTCAAAGACTACGCCCCCGCCGAGCCCAACTTTATCACCCTTCTTCTCGAGGGTGCCGAATATGAAGAAGTGGCAAATTCCTTCCGAAAAATGATCGCGACAGCAGACGAATAATCCCAACACAAGGGGAACCCTCGCGGTTCCCCTTCTTGACATTCTGCCCGCCATGTGCTATAATGTCCCCATCAAAGCTTCAAAGGAGCCCGTCATGTCCATCGAAAAAGTCAGAGCCTTCATGCAAGAGCGCGGCTATGCTCACCGCATCCGAGAATTTTCCGTGTCCAGCGCCACCGTGGAGCTGGCCGCCGCCGCGTTGGGGTGCGAGGGCTGTCGCATCGCCAAGACCCTGTCCTTTGCCATCGGAGACCGCACCATTTTAGTGGTAGCCGCGGGGGACGCCCGCATCGACAACCCCAAGTATAAAGCCTACTTCGGCACCAAGGCCAAAATGCTGTCCCATGAGGAAGCCCCCCTTCGCGTGGGTCACGCCGTGGGCGGTGTCTGCCCCTTTGCCGTCAACGAGGGCGTGGAGGTGTACCTGGATCAGTCCCTCAAGCGCTTTGAGACGGTTTTTCCTGCCTGCGGAAGCAGTAACAGTGCCATGGAGCTGACGCTTTCCGAGCTGGAGGCATTGACCAAGCCCTCGGTCTGGGTGGACGTGTGCAAATTGCCCGAATAAGTAGTATAAAGCAGGCGAACGCAGCTCGCCCCTATGACAATGCAACAATAAAAGGGTAAAAATTCCTGTTCTCCCGTAGGGGAGAGGCTTGCCCCTCCCGTTTTTTACGAGGGCAAAATTCCACATAAAAATTTATCCGTTTTGTTCGCCTTTGTTCAATCCGTCAAAACGCTTAAAATTCTCAAAACACCCTTGACAAAAAATCGGGTTTGTGATAAAATATTCTCGTATTTGGGAATTCGATTTCTGCGACTGACGGATGAGTGGAGATATACCACGGTGGAACAGAAATCAGCAAGGACGAGGCATCTTGTCCGTCCTATATAGCCGACCGTCTGGGCACACTTATACCGCACGCGGATTACGCGCGGATAAGTGCGCCCTTTTGTATTTTTCCGCGATCCTTGTCCAATCAGAGAGGTGCATTCCGTTGATGGTCATCCTGAGCGAGGCCGCTGGCCGAGTCGAAGGATCTCGCATTCAATGGGTGTAACTCTGTAGGAGATCCTTCGGCTTGGCTGTCAGCCTCGCTCGGAATGACGGTGTGATTGACAGGAGAGAGAACCTCTTGCACAGCATATTTTTTGAAAGTTTTTGGGGTCCGGAGGGGGCTTTTTCAAAAAGCCCCCCGGCGTACCCCACAATGGAGGTATCATATGAAAAAAGTTGGTATTATCATGGGAAGTGACAGCGATCTGCCAATCGTCAGAAAGGCAATGGATATGCTGTCTTCTTTTAATGTTCCCTACGAGGTACATGTGTACTCTGCCCACAGAACCCCCGACGAGGCAGGGCAGTTTGCCGCCAATGCCAGAGAGAACGGCTTCGGCGTGCTGATCGCCGCCGCAGGCATGGCCGCCCACCTGGCGGGTGCTATCGCCGCCCGTACTTCGTTGCCCGTCATCGGCATTCCCTGCAAGTCCTCTGCCCTGGACGGTATGGACGCCCTCTTGTCCACCGTGCAGATGCCCACGGGTGTGCCTGTGGCCACGGTCGCCATCAACGGTGCCGCCAATGCCGCCCTGCTGGCCATCCAGATCCTCGGCGTGTCCGATCCCGAGATCGCCGCCCGCTTGGACGAAAAGAAAGCCAAGGATGCCGCCGCCGTGCTGGCCAAGGACGCTGCTTTACAGGCAGAGCTGAACGGCTGAGACTCGCCGTAGGGGAAAACCGCGTTCACCCGAAAGACCCCAAAACAAAGGGGCGAACACAGTTCGCCCCTACGAGAATACATCCCGCGGTTGTCTGTCGCCGCGCGAGCTGAATACTTTTGTAAATTTTAATTCAAAAAATAAAGGAGAAACCACCATGAAACTCGTTTACACTGGAAAAACCAAGAACGTTTACGCCCTCGAGAACGGCAACTATCTGCTCAAGTTCAAGGACGATTGCACCGGCAAGGACGGCGTGTTCGATCCCGGCGAGAACTCCGTTGGCCTCACCATCGAAGGCGTGGGTGACGTGAACCTGCGTATGTCCATCTACTTCTTTGAGAAGATCAACGCCGCAGGCATCAAGACCCACTACGTCAGCGCCAACCTTGACGACACCACCATGGAGGTTCTCCCCGCCAAGGCCTTTGGTAAGGGTCTGGAGGTCATCTGCCGTTACAAGGCCGTTGGTTCCTTCTACCGCCGCTACTCCGACTACTGTGAGCTGGGTCAGGATCTCCCCGCCTACGTGGAGACCACCTTCAAGAACGACGAGAAGGGCGATCCCCTGGTGACCAAGGACGGTCTCGTGGATCTGGGCGTCATGACCGCACAGCAGTACGACGACCTGAAGGCTATGACCCAGGCCATCACCAAGATCGTGGCTGACGATCTGAAGGAGAAGGGTCTCGATCTGTACGACATTAAGTTCGAGTTCGGCTATGACGCCGACGGCAAGGTCATGCTCATCGACGAGATCGCCTCGGGCAATATGCGCGTTTATAAGGACGGCGAGTACATCGACCCCATGACCCTCAACAAGCTGTTCTTCGCTTGATTCTCAACCAATAACAGGAGACCACTATGGGTGGATTTTTCGGAATAACCTCAAAACAGGATTGCCTTCTGGACGTGTTCTTCGGCACGGACTACCATTCCCACCTCGGCACCAGCCGCGCGGGTATGGCCGCCTTTGACCCCGAGATCGGACTCCAGCGGGAGATCCACAGCATCGACAACGCCCCGTTCCGTACCCGTTTTGCCCACGTGCTGGAGAGCATGAAGGGAACGGCCGCCATCGGCTGTATCAGCGACGGTGAGCCTCAACCCCTGCTCATTCGCTCAAATCTGGGCACCTACGCCATTTGTATCATCGGTGTGATCAATAACGCCGAGGCGCTGATCAATCAATATCTGTCCTTCAGCGGCGGTCACTTCAACGCCATGACCAGCGGCAAGATCAACCCCACCGAGCTGGTGGCCGCGCTCATCGACCAAAAAAGCAGCTTTGCGGAGGGTCTCCGCTTTGCCCAAAAGGTCATTGAGGGCACGGCCAATATCCTGCTGCTTTGCGATGACGGCTCCATCATCGTTGCCCGTGACCGCGTGGGTCGGTTGCCCGTGCTGATCGGCAAGCGGGAGGACGGCTATGCCGTCGCCTTTGAGTCCTTTGCTTACGTCAAGCTGGACTTCGAGGACGAGCGTGAGCTTGGCCCCGCCGAGATCGTCCGTATCACGCCCGACGGCATTGAGCAGCTCGCCAAGCCCGGGAAAGAGATGCGGATGTGCGCCTTCCTCTGGTCCTACTACGGCTATCCCACCTCCACCTACGAGGGGGTCAACGTGGAGGAGATGCGCTACCGCAACGGTGAGATCATGGCCGAGCATGACGAAAAAGTAGGAAACACGGGCGAGCTTGACTACGTCAGCGGTGTGCCTGATTCGGGAACGCCTCACGCCATCGGCTACGCCAACCGCAGTCACGCTCCCTTTGCCCGTCCTTACATCAAGTATACGCCTACTTGGTCGCGCAGCTTCATGCCCGGCAACCAGTCCGACCGCAGAAAGACTGCCAAGATGAAGCAGATCGCCATTCATCAGCTCATCAAGGACAAGAATCTGCTCTTTGTGGACGATTCCATCGTCCGCGGTACCCAGCTCCAGGAAACCGTTGATTTCCTCTACGCCCACGGTGCCAAATCTGTGCATATGCGCTCGGCCTGCCCCCCCATCATGTACGGCTGTAAGTATCTTAACTTCTCTCGCAACACCTCGGATATGGATCTCATCACCCGCCGCGTCATCATGGAGCTGGAGGGTCCCGAGGGCTTTAAATATCTGGAGGAATACGCCGACGGCAACACCGAGCGCGGCAAAAAGCTGCGTAAGGCCATTGCGGATAAGTTTAATTTCTCGTCTTTGGAATTCCAGTCCCTGGAGGGCGTCGTTAAGGCCATCGGTCTTGAGCCCTGCAAGCTGTGTACCTACTGCTGGACGGGGAAGGAATAATCAATTTTTACACACACGACCGGAGTGGTCGAAGGCACCGTCAAAAGCGATCCAGGACACTCCGGTTGTTTTCACAAGAGAATCGGCATCCATCTAATCGTAGGGGCGACCTGTGGTCGCCCGTTGATCTGCTTCTGATTTGAATTTGCGGGCGACCGCAGGTCGCCCCTACGGTTTTTTCTATAAACAGTACCATTATGAAAGTTTTTGGGGTTCAGAGGGGGCTTTTTTCAAAAAGCCCCTCGGCGTACCCCGTAGAAAGGAATCCATCATGCATTCTAACTCTAAATCCGAAAGCTACGCCGCCGCGGGCGTAGACATTACCGCAGGCTACAAGGCGGTGGAGCTCATGAAGAAGCACATCGCCCGCACCAAGAACGAGGGCTGCGTGGACGATGTGGGCGGCTTTGGCGGCTGCTTCGGCCTCAACGTGGCGGGGATGTCCGAGCCCGTGCTGGTCTCGGGTACCGACGGCTGCGGCACCAAGGTCAAAATGGCTATCCTTATGGATAAGCACGACACCATCGGCATCGACGCCGTGGCCATGTGCGTCAACGACATCATCTGCGTGGGTGCCAAGCCCCTGTTCTTCCTGGACTATATCGCCTGCGGAAAGAACATTCCCGAAAAGATTGCCGCCATCGTGGGCGGTGTGGCCGAGGGCTGTGTTCAGTCGGGTGCCGCTCTGATCGGCGGCGAGACCGCCGAGCATCCCGGCATGATGCCCGCGGAGGAGTACGACCTGGCCGGCTTCTCGGTTGGTATCGTGGACAAGAAGAAGATCATCGACAACACCACCATGAAGGCCGGTGACGTGGTCATCGCCCTGGCCTCCACGGGTGTCCACTCCAACGGCTTCTCCCTCTGCCGTAAGGTCTTCGACATCGACAACAATCCCCCCTCCCTGTACGAGCCCTGCGAGGCTCTGGGCGGTAAGTCCATCGGCGAGACCCTGCTGACCCCCACCCGCATCTACGTCAAGTCGGTGCTGGCACTCCTGGAAAAGGTCAACGTCAAGGGCATCTCCCACATCACGGGCGGCGGCTTCTACGAGAACATCCCGAGAAGCATCCCCGAGGGCCTGGGTGCCCGCGTCCGCCGCGCCGACGTCAAGGTGCTCCCCATCTTTGACCTCATCGCCAAGACCGGCAATATCCCCGAGCGTGATATGTTCAATACCTACAACATGGGTGTGGGTATGAGCATCGTGGTGGCTCCCGAGGACGTGGACACCGCTCTGGAGATCCTGCGTGCCAACGGCGAGGACGCTTACCTCATCGGTGAGATCGTCTATTCCGCCGATCTGGGCGGTGAGCAGATCGAAATCGTCTGATGCCCATGAAGAAGATTATCTGGAATCTCGTAAACGGCCTGCTGGCCGGTATCATGATCGCCGTGGGCGGGACGGTATTCCTGGCCTGCTTCGGCGACGGCTCCATGGTGAATAAGACCATCGGTGCCTTCTTCTTCTCCATCGCCCTGCTCTCCATCTGCTACAAGGGCTACTCCCTCTACACGGGCAAGATCGGCTTCATCCCCGAAAAGCACGATGGGGAAGCCTTCTCGGTGCTACTCTGGGGGCTTCTGGGTAACTTGATTGCCACCGTGGCGCTGGGGTACGCACTCCGCGCCGCCATCCCCGCCATCGGGGGCGTGGCCGAGGTCCTTTGCACCGCCCGCCTGACCCAGGAGTGGTGGCAGACCCTGATCCGCGGTATCTTCTGCGGCATCCTCATGTATCTGGCGGTGAGCATCTACCGCGACAAGCAGACCATCTCGGGCATCCTGTTCTGCGTGCCCGTGTTTATCCTGGCGGGCTTTGAACACTCCATCGCCAATATGTTCTATTTTGGCGCGGCGGGAATGTTCTTCTCGGTCGATTCCATCATCTATCTGGCCATCGTGGTGCTGGGCAATACCATTGGCGGTATGCTCATGCCCCTCTTGGCTATGATCAAACCCAAGGAGGTGTGAAAATGTCTGAACAAAAGAAAATCGCCGTCCTGGTTTCGGGCGGCGGTACCAACCTCCAGGCCCTCATCGACGCGCAGGGCAGGGGAGAGCTGGGCAGCGGAAAGATCACTCTCGTTATCGCCTCCAAGCCCGGTGTGTACGCTCTTGAACGAGCGGCCAACGCGGGCATCGAGGGCCGCGTGCTGGCGCGGAAGGACTACGACAGCATCGCCGCTTACTCCAAGGCCTTGGCCGACGAGATGACCGCCGCGGGCATCGACCTTGTGGTGCTGGCAGGCTTTTTGACCATCATCGACGAGCAGGTCTACGAGGCCTTCCCCAATAAGATCCTCAACGTCCACCCCGCCCTCATTCCTTCCTTCTGCGGCAAGGGCTTTTACGGACTCCACGTCCATGAGGCGGCTCTCTCGAAGGGCGTGAAGGTGTCGGGTGCCACGGTGCATATCGTCACTCCCGAGTGTGACGCGGGCCCCATCATCCTGCAAAAGGCCGTGGCCGTCATGCAGGACGATACCCCCGAGACCCTGCAACGCCGTATCATGGAGGAGGCCGAGTGGAAGATCCTCCCCGAGGCGGTGAGATTGTTCTGCGAGGACAGAATTACGGTGGAGGGCAATCGGGTGTTCATTCGGGAATAAGACGTAACCCGTAGGGGCGGATTCCATATCCGCCCGTTTACCACAGCCGTATCGGGCGGGCGCATATGGAATGCGCCCCTACGACATTTTCTGTAAATAAAAAATAAGGAGCATAAACATGAAGGTCAATACCATTGCAAACGAGCTCAACTCCCTGGCCTACCACGGCCGCGGCATCATCATCGGTAAGTCCGCCGACGGCAAATCCGCCGTCACCGCTTACTTCATCATGGGACGTAGCGTCAACAGCCGCAACCGCGTGTTCGTGGCCGAGGGCGACGCCATGCGTACCAAGGCATTCGACGAATCCAAGATGGTGGATCCCCACCTCATCATTTACTACCCCGTCCGCGTGCTGGGCAACAAGACCATCGTCACCAACGGCGACCAGACCGACACCATCTACGACCTCATGGACAAGCAGATGACCTTCGAGCAGGCCCTCCGCACCCGTGAGTTCGAGGACGATAAGCCCAACTTCACCCCCCGCATTTCGGGTATCATCCGCCGCGAGGGAGACTGCGACATGAACTTCGCCATGTCCATCCTCAAGAGCGCCGAGGGCGACGATTCCTCCTGCGAGCGCTTCACCTACGCCTACTCCAACCCCCTCTGCGGCCGCGCCAAGTTCATCCACACCTACAACGGTGACGGCAACCCCCTGCCTTCCTTTGAGGGCGAGCCCAAGACCCTGGAGCTGCCCGACGTGGATATCGACACCCTGACCGATCTGATCTGGACCAACCTCAACGAGGACAACAAGGTGTCCCTGTTCGTCCGCTACATTGATCTGGCTACCGGCGAGGCCGAGACCAGGATCGTCAATAAGAACGTGTGAGGTATAAGCCATGAGCATCAACATGATTCGGCCAACGTGGGTGGATCTGCGGTATTTTGGGTCGGATCGGTTCTTTCCGAATGATGCCTTCAAGGCGCCCTTTAGCGGCAAGATGGACTGCGAGGAAATCGTGTCTTTTGATTGCGTTCTTCTAAATATGTACGAGATCGAGTCTCTCGATGCCCCCCTTTGTTCCGACACCGAACAAATCGTGGCGGTGATCCTGCGCCCAGATGTCGAGCCTGTGGCATACATGGAAAAACGAGGCTTTACCTTCTGCGGCTACGACCTCGTGGAGGAGTCCACACTCATCAGCGCCATCACCGATTGCGCGGGCGGATTTACTTCTGTTCCCTACGATAAACTCACCAAGTTTGGTCTGCTTCCTACCTACAAGGATGCCGTGCTGACACAGCTGGCCTTGGTGGAGGAGAACCCCTATGACTTTAACGCTCACGCCCATTGCATGATCTGCGAGATCTGGCGGAAGCTGGTGTGACGCACACCGTGACCGTAGGGGAGGGGTCTCCCCTCCCGAAAAAAGCGTGTTCCCGATCAATATGCGGGAGGCGAAACGCCTCCCCTACAATGAAGAATTATGAAACGAGGAGATAGTATCATGAAAGAATTCGAGCTGAAATACGGCTGTAACCCCAACCAGAAGCCCTCCAAGATCTATATGCACGACGGGTCTGAACTGCCCATCGAGATTCTCTGCGGCCGTCCCGGCTACATCAACTTCCTTGACGCGTTCAACTCCTGGCAGTTGGTCAAGGAGCTGAAGGCCGCCCTGGGCCTCCCCGCCGTCACCTCCTTCAAGCACGTCTCCCCCACCTCCGCCGCCGTGGGCATTCCCCTGTCCGAGACTCTGAAGAAGGCTTGCTTCGTGGACGATATCCCCGGTCTGGACGAGTCCCCTCTGGCTTGCGCCTACGCCCGCGCCCGCGGCACCGACAGAATGTGCTCCTTCGGTGACTGGGTGGCCCTCTCCGACGTCTGCGACGTCACCACCGCCCTCATGATCAAGCGGGAGGTCTCCGACGGCATTATCGCCCCCGGCTACGAGCCCGAGGCTCTGGAGATTCTCAAGTCCAAGCGCAAGGGCAACTACAACATCGTCAAGATCGACCCCGATTTCGTGCCCGATCCCATCGAGCGCAAGCAGGTCTTCGGCATCACCTTCGAGCAGGGCCGCAACAATTTCGAGATCAACCGCGAGCTGCTGTCCAATATCGTCACCGCCAACAAGGATATGCCCGAGTCCGCCATCCGCGACCTCATCGTGGCACTCATCACCCTGAAGTACACCCAGTCCAACTCCGTCTGCTTCGCCGTGGACGGTCAGGCCATCGGCGTGGGCGCGGGTCAGCAGTCCCGCGTGCATTGCACCCGCCTCGCAGGCGGTAAGGCCGACACCTGGTTCCTCCGCCAGCACGAGAAGGTGTTGAACCTGCCCTTCAAGGACACTCTGGGCCGCCCCGACCGTGACAACGTCATCGACGGCTACATCAACCAGAATGAGGAGGACGTCACCGCCGACGGCAACTGGCAGAAGTACTTCACCGTCCAGCCCGCTCCCTTCACCCGTGAGGAGCAGAGAGCTTATCTCGACACCATCGACGGCGTGGCTCTCGGCTCGGATGCCTTCTTCCCCTTCAGCGACAACATCGAGCGCGCCAAGAAGTCGGGCGTCAAGTACATCGCCGAGCCCGGCGGCTCCATCCGTGACGATCTGGTCATTGAGTGCTGTGATAAGTACGGTATGGCCATGGCGTTCACCGGTATGAGACTCTTCCACCACTAAGATACGCCTGCGGCGTGTGAAATTTTCCCTTCGGGAAAGTGAAATACGCTTCGCGTGTGAAATAGCTTCGCTGTGAAATACCCCGCCTGCGGGCGGGGTGTTAGAGAACGAGGAACGTTCCTCGCTGAAAGGAATTTGCATACATGAATATTCTGGTTATTGGCAGCGGCGGCCGTGAGCACGCCGTCATCAAGTCCATCAAGAAAAATCCCGCCGTGGAGACCATCTACTGCCTCCCCGGCAACGGCGGTATCGCCGCCGACGCGACCTGCGTGAACATTGGCGCGAAGGACATTGACGGCATCGTCAAGTTCGCCTCCGAAAACAAGATCGACTACGCCGTGGTCACCCCCGACGACCCGCTGGTGCTGGGGTGCGTGGACGCCCTGACCGCCGTCGGTATCCCCTGCTTTGGCCCCGACAAGAAGGCGGCCATCATCGAGGGAAGTAAGGCCTTCTCCAAGGATCTCATGAAGAAGTACGGCATCCCCACCGCCGCCTATGAGATTTTCGACGACATGGACAAGGCTATTGCTTATCTTCAGGACAAGGATATGCCCATCGTCATCAAGGCCGACGGTCTGGCGCTGGGTAAGGGTGTCATCATCGCCCAGAATCTGGCTGAGGCCGAGGAGGCCGTCCGCTCCATGATGGCGGACAAGGTCTTCGGCGCCAGCGGCGACCACGTGGTCATTGAGGAGTTCCTCACGGGTCCCGAGGTGTCGGTCCTGGCCTTCACCGACGGAAAGATTCTGGTCCCCATGGTATCCTCCATGGACCACAAGCGGGCCCACGACAACGACGAGGGCCTGAACACCGGCGGTATGGGTACCGTCGCCCCCAACCCCTACTACACCGCTGACATCGCGGACGTGTGCATGGAGACCATCTTCCTCCCCACTATGAACGCCATGAACGCCGAGGGCCGCACCTTCAAGGGCTGTCTGTACTTCGGCCTCATGCTCACCCCCAAGGGACCCAAGGTCATTGAGTACAACTGTCGCTTCGGCGATCCCGAGACCCAGGTGGTGCTTCCTCTGCTGGAGTCCGACCTCCTCACCGTCATGCAGGCGGTGACCGAGGAGAGACTGGCCGAGGTGGAGGTGAAGTTCGCCGAGGGCAAGTCGGCCTGCTGTGTCATCATGGCCTCCGCGGGCTACCCCCAGAGCTATGAGAAGGGCTTTGAAATCACCATCCCCGCCGAGGTGGCCGACAGCGTCTACGTGGCCGGTGCCGCCATCAAGGACGGGAAGCTGGTCAACAGCGGCGGCCGCGTGCTGGGCGTGACCTCGGTGGCGGAAACCCTGCCTGAGGCCATCGCCGCGTCCTACGCCAAGGTGGAAAAGATCCACTTTGACAATGCTTTCTGCCGCAGAGATATTGGACAGAGAGCCCTCAAGGCAATGAAGGCTTGAGAATTTTCCTATTCGGGCGGATGTGACGTCCGCCCGAATGGAGACCAACCGTAGGGGCGAACTGTGTTCGCCCGTGCCTCATGTAAAACGGGCGAACACAGTTCGCCCCTACGAATGAAAGATTTATACCGAATCATGACGAAAGGAAACAAAAACTGTTATGGTTTATCGCATATTTGTTGAAAAGAAGCCCGCCCTCGCTCATGAGGCCAACGGCCTTCTGAACGAGCTGAAGAACCTTGTGGGCATCTCCGCCCTCAAGAGCGTCCGCGTCCTCAATCGCTACGACGTGGAGAACATCGAGGCCGACCTCTTTGAACAGGCCGTCCGCACCGTTTTCTCCGAGCCTCAGCTGGACACCGTCACCGACACCCTGACCTACGCTGAGGGCGCGACTGTGTTCGCCGTGGAGCCTCTGCCCGGTCAGTTCGACCAGCGGGCCGACTCCGCTGCCCAGTGCATCCAGCTTCAAAGCCAGGGCGATCGTCCCACCGTCCGCTCCGCCAAGGTCTACGTCCTGGAGGGCGAGCTTTCCGCGGACGATCTGACCGCCATCAAGAAGTACGTCATCAACGCCGTGGAGAGCCGCGAGGCCTCCATGGATAAGCCAGAGACGCTGGCCATTGAGTACGCCATCCCCGAGACCGTCGCAACCGTTGAGGGCTTTGTTTCCCTTGATGCGGCAGGACTTTCCGCTCTGCTGGATTCCCTCGGCTTGGCCATGGATCTGGACGACCTGACCTTCCTGCAGACCTACTTCCGCGACGAGGAGAAGCGGGACCCCACCATCACCGAGATCCGCGTGGTGGATACCTACTGGTCCGATCACTGCCGTCACACCACCTTCTCCACCCACATCGACAACGTGGTGATCGACGATCCCGCCGTGGCCGACGCCTATGAGCGCTACCTCGCCAACCGCATCGAGGTCTACGGCGAGGAGAAGGCCGCGGGGCGTCCCCAGACCCTCATGGACATCGCCACCATCGCCACCAAGGTGCTGAAGAAGCGGGGTCTGCTCCCCGAGCTGGACGAGTCCGAGGAGATCAACGCCTGCTCCATCCACGTCACCGCCGAGATCAATGGGGAGCCTCAGGATTGGCTTCTCATGTTCAAGAACGAGACCCACAACCACCCCACCGAGATCGAGCCCTTCGGCGGCGCGGCCACCTGTATCGGCGGCTGTATCCGCGATCCTCTGTCGGGCCGTGCCTACGTCCATCAGGCCATGCGCGTGACGGGCGGCGGCGATCCCCGCAAGACTCTCGCCGAGACTCTCCCCGGTAAGCTTCCCCAGAGAAAGCTGGCACAGACCGCCGCCGCGGGCTACTCCTCCTACGGCAACCAGATCGGTCTGGCTACGGGACACGTGGCCGAGGTCTACCATGAGGGCTACGTGGCCAAGCGTCTGGAGTGCGGTGCCGTGGTGGCCGCCGCTCCCGCCTACAACGTCCGTCGTGAGTGCCCCGAGGCAGGGGATATCGTCATCCTGCTGGGCGGCCGCACCGGCCGTGACGGCATCGGCGGCGCGACAGGCTCCTCCAAGTCCCACAACATGAAGTCTCTGACCACCATGGCCTCCGAGGTTCAGAAGGGCAACGCCCCCGAGGAGCGCAAGATCCAGAGACTGTTCCGTAACCCCGAGGTCACCCGCCTCATCAAGCGCTGTAACGACTTCGGCGCAGGCGGTGTATCGGTGGCCATCGGTGAGCTGGCCGACGGTCTGACCAT
>SVTR01000046.1 GCA_015063685.1 Oscillospiraceae bacterium
AACTCATCGCACGCCGATATGACGGTGCTTTTTCCGTCATACGTCACAAAATTCTTTCGCATAGGGACGACTATGCGCGCAGATTTTTGTTTAGTCTGACGAAAAAATCCCTCGCATCTCGCCGCACGCTGAGTATTTAGAGGTGCCCAACAATTTATCCTTGCCTATTTCCCCCGAGAAATCTGTCGGGAAAGCGGCAATGCGCGTAAATGTAGTCGTTGTCAGACGTAGATACCATAGGCTGCGCGGGCTTAGCAGGGTTTTGGTGATCTTCTTCCCACAGACACAGGGGCGGCGTGACCGTCATGGATGGCGCCGCGCCCTTGGTGGCTTCTATCAGTACCATAGAGGGAATTGCCCCATAGGTGGCGTGAACAAAGGTCATACGCTTGGGTTCAAGTCGCGCCTCGCGCATAGCCGCCATGAGGTCGGATAGCCGATCGGGACGAAAAACGCAGTAAAACCGCCCCCCATGCTTAAGGATCCGTCCAGCGGCGGCACAGAAGTCAAAGATACCTCCGTGAACCTCGTGGCGGGCAATGTATTTTTCTTCGTGAGCATTGGCGGCACCGCCATGGGCGGTCATATAGGGGGGGTTGGCAGTGACGATATCTACCTCATATCCCAGCTTAGCCGCCGTCAACTCCCGCACGTCCCCCGTCCAAAGGGTCAAGCGGTGGGTCACTCCATTCTCCTCGGCGTTGCGAAGGATCAGCTCCCCAAAGGCGGGTTGGATCTCGGCGGCCACGCAGGAGGCGAATTTTCCTCTGGCAAGGCAGAGCAGGGGGATGATCCCCGTGCCGCTCCCCAGATCCACCGCCCGCGCCTTGGCTTTCGGCTTGACGTAAGCCGCCAAGAGGTACGCATCAGTGCCAAAGGTCAAGCCGTCGGCCTTTTGGGTGAGGGTGATATTTTCGTTGACAAAGTCTCTTCTTTCTTTATCCGACACGGCCGAGCCTCCTTTGAAATTTTTTGAGATGACCTTTACATTATAGCATATATTCTGCTTGAATTCAAGCATTTCCCGCTTTTTTCAGTGAAAAACAATACCCGACCAACCTGTGCCGATTGCAGTCCCAAAGGGCGGCGAAGGATGATCGGGTATGTTTTATTAAGCTCTGAATTACTCAGCCTTGGGAGCGTCTACAGGGCAGGTGTCCTCGCAGGTACCGCAGTCGATGCACTTGTCAGCATCGATCTCGTACTTGCCGTCACCCTCGTAGATAGCCTCAGTGGGGCAGTTGTCAGCGCAAGCGCCGCAGGAAATGCAGCTGTCATTGATGATGTAAGCCATGGTATAAACCTCCGTTTTGATATACTTGCCGCTTCAGAGAGCGGTACATAAACATTATAGCACAAACCAAATTTTTTGCAAGGGGGTGAGTTGCAAATTTATTGGTGAATTTGCGACATATCTGTTAATAAACTGAAAACAATGCGCCGCAAGCAGAGATCAATCATCTGTATCGGGTTCGGAAATATCCTCCGTGGGCTGTGGCTCGGAGACGGGACCGCGATGCTGGAGTAACACGTCTTCCTTCTTATACTTCTTGGGAGCCGTGCCTGTATCGCCACGCAGGGAAACCTTGACGGCATCCTCCAGGGGGAGCACGTCGGTGACCACACCGGGACCGTCGGGAGTGCTGACAAAGGTGCCGGGGGAGGGAAGCTGACGGAGGGCCTCCGCGTAGGTTTCGTGCTCGTAGCGCAGGCAGCACATGAGTCTGCCGCAACAGCCTGAGATCTTGGTGGAGTTGAGAGACAAATTCTGTTCCTTGGCCATCTTCATGGAGACCTGACCAAAATCAGACAGGAAGGTGCTACAGCACAGGGGACGCCCGCAAGCACCGAGACCGCCCAGCATTCTTGCCTCGTCACGAATGCCGATCTGTCGAAGCTCAATGCGAATATGGAATACACCTGCCAGATCCTTGACCAGCTCGCGGAAATCCACGCGGCCGTCTGAGGTGAAATAGAACAGGAGCTTGCTGTTGTCGAAGGTGTACTGAACTGAGACCAGCTTCATGGCCAGATCGTGCTCGGCGATCTTCTCTTTGCCAATGCGGAAGGCCTCTGCCTCTCTTTCATGATTCAACTCGTTTTGCTTAATATCCTCTTCGGTGGCCAGGCGGATGACTGGGCGCAGGGGAGGAACCACCAAGGTGTCATCCACCATGCGGTTGCCGATGCAGACCTCGCCAAACTCCAGGCCGCGGGCAGTTTCTACCACGGCGTAGCTGCCAACGGTGCAATCGAGCTTACCGGGGTCGAAGAAATAGGTCTTGCCGCCGGCACGAAAGCGCACACCGGCAATGACTACCTTGCCCTCGGGAATAACGTCGGGGATTTCGCGGATCTCCTTGGCAAAGAGGTCATGGCTGAGAATCCGCTCAATCTCGGCGGCATCCGTCACATGGCTCGCCAGATTGTCCGGCTCCTCGGGACAGTCTTCAATGAGCAGGTTATCCATTTGGGGAAGGGAAGTATTCTTTTTGGGGGCAACAGGATTTCTGGGGCGCTGGGGGCGTTGTGCGGAGCGATCCTGACGGGGAGTGTTCTCGGGAGTCGTTTGGACTTGAGCCTCCGTCGGGATAGGCGTGGTCTCGGCATCGGCTTCAACCTTCTGAGATTTGCCATTGTGATTTTTTTGATCGTTTCGGGGCGTGTTGCCTCGGTTGTTGCGATTCTTAGGCTGGTTTTTGGCCTGGGATGCCGATGCGGTGGGGGCAACCGCGTCGGTGACGGGAGCAGTCTCCTTACCTTCGGTGGTGCCGACCGCTTCGGTTACCTCGGTGGGTTCTGCGCGGCGGTCGGGACGGCGGTTGTGTTTATGATGGGGACGGCGCTTGCCGTGATGAGGCTTTTTGTTGCCTTCCTGACCCTCGCGGGCGGGGGTCTTTTCGTTGGTATCCATATATGTGATTCCTTTCAAATTGGGATGAGTTTCATAATTTTTGAGGTGGCCTTCAGAAGAATTTTCAATGTGCGTCCAAAAGGCGGACGTTTTTGGTCAAATGATCAGCTACCGTCTGCCGAGAGCCACAGGTGTGTCAGGGTCAAGCGGATATTTCCGTTTCGTGTCAGATCATCCTTGGCGTTCTCCAGAGCATCGTACAGGGAGAGCAAAGTTTTGAGGGTCAGTTCCTCTGTCAGTGAAAGGGCGATTTCACGATCGGTGTAATACTTGAGAAGGGCGGTCTCGCTCTTTTTGAGCAGAATCAGATCGCGGACAGCCAAGGTAATCAAAGAGAGTAGGCTCAGCACCTCGTCCCGCTTGGTACCAAACTGCCCGAGAACAGACGGCACAAGACCGGACTGCCTGCGTGTATATCCTTGGATGAAGGTGTCCACCAAGGATCTTTGCTTGATGATAGATTTGAGAGATTTGGGATCGGACAGGGCCAGGGCTTGGCCGATGGCTCCGTCGGCACAGATCAGGAGAGCTTCCATTTCTTCAGAGGGAAGGGATTTCTGATGGGCCGAAAGATAGGCGCGGATCTCCTCATGAGGAATGGGAGAGGTGTGCAGAACGGGGGCACGACTGCGGATGGTTTCCAAAAGATTTTCGGCGCCGTTGCACAGGAGGAGAAAAAGAACGTAGGGGGGCGGCTCCTCCAAAGACAAGAGCAACGCGTTCTGTGCCTGGGGTGTCATGGTCTCGGCGTCTTCGATGATATAGACCTTATGCTCCATCTCGCCGGGGGCCATATAGATACTTTCCTTGATGCGGCGAACCGCTTCCACGCCAAGGGTGGCTTTTCCCTCCCGTCCCACGGTGATCACATCCGGGCAGATATTCTCCCGAACCTTGCGGCATCCTTCACAAACGCCGCAGGGAATGGGGATATCGACATCCGGGATCACAGGGGCTTCGTCATCAAAAAAGCCCATTTGTCCCGCATGCTCTGTGACGGCTACTCGACCGGGGCGGTGGTGACAGGCACAGGCACAGGCCAGGTGACGGGCGACAGTATGCCGACCGCTGCCCACCTTTCCGTCGATGATATAGGCGTGGGAAAGCGTCCCTTCCCGAGCGTCACGGGTCAGGCGGCAGAGCAGATCGCGATTGCCGATGATCCCCAGAGGGTTATTCATAGAGGCTTGCGCAGTATCCATGATCATCAGGTGCCTCCTTCCCGCAAAAGTACATATCTACACAGGATATATTATAGCAGATAAGCGCGGCTTTGTCAAGGGAAAAAGATGGGAAATGAATTTCATTTAAATCTTTTTAAACTCTTTACAAAGTTGTGGGGATGTGATATAATTGGTTCAATAGACAAGCTCGCGCGTCCGTACAAAAAAGAAAGGAGCATTGAGCGCTTGTCGCTCAATGATGAGAGGAATGAATACTGTCAAGCTTTGCGCTTTTGCCGATGAAGCCTCAGTTTCCACCGAGGGTCAGATCAAGGCTTTGATTGAAAATCAGATCCCCTATCTGGAGATCCGCGGTGTCAACGGAACCAACATTGCGTCCTTGGACACAGCCGCCGCCAAGGTGTTTGCCCGTGAACTGAAGGACAACGGTTTGGCCGTATGGTCTATCGGATCCCCTGCGGGAAAGAGCCCCATCACCGAGGATTTTAGCAAGGAAAAGGAGCAGTTTGCCCGCCTGTTGGAGATGGCCGATATTTTTGAGGCACCCTGCATTCGCCTCTTCAGCTTTTACGGTACTAACGGCTCGGATGAATATTTCGACGAGATCTGCCGCCGTTTGGAGGTGTTCTGTGATATGGCCAAGGCGCACGGCGTGCGCCCCTGCCATGAAAATGAAAAGGGCATTTACGGTGATACGGCAGAGCGTTGTCTCAAGCTTCACAAAGCCCTGCCCGCCCTGTCTGCCGTCTTTGATCCGGCCAACTTTGTGCAGTGTGGTCAGGATATCATGACTGCCTGGGAGATGCTGGCGCCCTACGTTTGGTACGGCCACATCAAGGATGCTACCCCTGACGGTCGCATCGTCCCTCCCGGCGACGGCGTCGGTGCCCTTCGGGAGTACCTGCCCCTGTTTGCCGCCATGAACCGCGACGGTGTGAACAGCGGTGTTCTGACCTTGGAGCCCCACCTGATGGAATTTGTCGGTCTTGCGGCCTTGGAGAATCCCGAGGATAAGAGCGTGGTGGGCGGGTACGCCTACCCTGATGCCCGGGCGGCTTTTGACCATGCTACAAAGTGTTTGAAGGAAATTTTAAAGGATATTTGATTCGAAAAACACCAACATAAAGGAGAAGCACCATGAAAATCGGCGTACAATTCTACACCCTCCGCAACCAATGCACCACCCTTGAGGGACTTGAAGATTCCATGAAAAGGGTGGCCGACATGGGCTATAAGCACATCCAGCTTTCGGGTGTTTGCGCTTACGAGGCTGATTGGATGGCTGAAAAGCTGAAGGAAATCGGCCTTGCCTGTGATATTACCCACTACAGCTACGATAAGATCGTGAATGACACCGACGCCACCATCGCTTTCCATGATACCATGGGGTGTAAGTGGATCGGCATCGGCTCCAATCCCCGCGGTATTGATCCCGCAGGTCTTGCCACCATGGAGAGCGAGGCCCACGAGGCCATGAAAAAAATTGCCGCGGCAGGCCATAAATTTATGTATCATAACCATCACATGGAGCTGGCTCGCTTTGATGGCAAGACCTTCCTGGATCTCCTTTGCGAGACCTTTACCCCCGATGAGTGCGGCGTGACTCTGGATACCTACTGGATCCAGGCCGGTGGCGGTGACCCCGCGTGGTGGCTCCGCAACCTGAAGGGAAGAGTGGATTGTATCCACTTCAAGGATATGGTCTTTAGTCCCGTTGACAAGGGCGTGCGTATGGCACCCATCGGCAAGGGCAACATGAACTACCCCGAGATCCTTCGCGCTTGTGACGACGCCGACGTGCAGTATGCCTTCATTGAGCAGGACAACTGCTACGAGGAGGATCCCTTCGATTGCCTGAAGCAGAGCTATGATTACCTGAAGGCTCAAGGCATGAGCTTCTGATTTTGACAGATGTTTGATACAGGTCTTGTATCGGTCTCCTTTCGCTCCTTGTCCGTGGAGACTGTGATCAGCCTTTGCGGGGAAAACGGACTTGATTTTGTGGAGTGGGGAAGTGATATCCACGCGCCTTGTCATGATGTGGACAAGCTCCGACAGATTGCCCGTCTTCAGGCGGAGGCGGGGATTCGCTGCTCCTCTTACGGCACCTATTTTCGCATTGGTGTCCATCCTGCTGAGGATTTGGAGCCCTACATCAAAGCCGCCCGCCTGCTGAAAACGGATGTCCTGCGCCTGTGGTGCGGTACCAAGGATTACGAAGAGATGACCGCTGATGAGCGGGCGTACATCATTGACGAAGCGAAAAAGATTGCCCGCATGGCAGAGCGGGAAAAAGTGGTTCTGTGCATGGAATGCCACCACCATACCTTCACGAGCTGCACCGAAGGTGCTCTTGCGCTTATGAACGCTGTGAATTCCCCGAATTTCCGTATGTATTGGCAGCCCAACCAGTTCAAAACCGTGAACGAAAACATGGTGTCTGCCCGTCTTTTGGCGCCCTATACACGGAATATCCATGTGTTCCAATGGGATGCGGCTCGGCGGTATCCGCTGATCGAGGGACGGGAAGTGTGGATAGCGTATCTGTCGTTATTTGACGGTACCCAGACCCTTCTTCTTGAATTTATGCCCGATGACTCCCCCTCGTCTCTTTCTGCGGAGGCAGAGGCTCTTCGTCAATTGACAAAAGGAGCGTGACCCGATGAAAACTGTTTTTTTGTGCCAGAATCCCGCGACCGTAGCGTCAGTATACGCTTCGGAAACCGTGGAGAAAATCAAAAGCCTCACAAAGCTTGATACGGTGGTCTATACCAAGGCTGACGTACTGTCTCACCCTGAGAGGTTTGCCGATACGCAATATGTATTTTCAACCTGGGGTATGCCCTCGTTCACTGAGGATGAGATCAAGGCCTGCTTTCCAAAGCTTACCTGCCTGTTTTACGGTGCGGGAACGGTACAGTCCTTTGCCCGCCCCTTCCTTGCCTGCGGCGTCCGCGTGTTCAGCGCGTGGGCGGCTAACGCCGTTCCCGTAGCGGAATATACCGTGGCGCAGATCATTCTGGCGAACAAAGGCTTTTTCACCCATAGCCGTGTGATGAGAACGGGAGATATGCCTACCTGTGACGTTCTCAAAAAAGCTTATCCCGGCAATTATAACGAGACGGTAGGGCTGATCGGTGTGGGTATGATTGGCTCATTGGTGGCAAAAATGCTCCGGGACTATCGGCTGAAGGTCAAGGTCTGCGATCCATTCCTATCGGAGGAAAAGGCTGAGACACTGGGCGTCACCAAGTGTGAGCTGCACGAGCTTTTCGAGACCTGCCGCGTGGTATCCAACCACATGGCGGATAAGCCCGCTACCCGCGGGATGCTGGGCTATGCCTGCTTTTCCCGCATGATGCCTTACGCGACCTTTATCAATACGGGCAGAGGCGCCCAGGTGGTGGAGCAGGATCTTGCGCGTGTTCTGACCGAGCGTCCAGATCTCACGGCTTTGTTGGACGTGACCTACCCCGAGCCACCCGAAACGGGGCACCCCTTCTACAGTCTTGAAAATTGTATCCTCACGCCCCACATTGCGGGAAGTCTTATGAACGAGACTCATCGCATGGCGGAGTATATGCGAGAAGCATTTGAGACCGTTCTCGACGGCAGACCGTGCCCTTGGGAGGTTACTGAGTCAATGCTCGCTACGATGGCGTAAATTATTGCGATCTGAAAATAAATACCATATCAAAAAAGGAGAAACTACCATGAAAAAAGTAAGACTCGGCATTCTGGGTATCGGTAACATGGGCTCGGGCCATCTGGAAAACATCCTCAACGACAAGTGCCCCGAGGTGGAAGTGACCGCCGTATGCGACCTCAACCCCGCCCGTCTGGAGTTCGCCCTGGGCCGTCTCAACGCCCACCGCACCGCCAAGCCCGATAACGGCTACCACGATATTGCTACCTTTGCCGACGGCGACGAGATGTTCGCATCCGGTCTCATCGACGCCGTCATCATTGCCATCCCCCACTACGGTCACCCCGACTACGCCATCAAGGCCATGAAGGCAGGGCTGCACGTCATGTGTGAGAAGCCCGCGGGCGTCTACACCCTCCAGGTTCGTGAGATGATGGCTGAGGCGGACAAGCATCCCGAGCTGAAATTCGGCATGATGTTCAACCAGCGCACCAACCACATTTACCGCAAGGTCAAGGAGATCATGGATTCGGGCGAGCTGGGTGCTATCAAGCGCACCTCCTGGATCATCACCAACTGGTACCGTCCCCAGGCCTACTACGATTCGGGCGCATGGCGCGCAACCTGGTCGGGCGAGGGCGGCGGCGTACTCCTCAATCAGTGCCCCCACAACCTGGACCTCTTCCAGTGGATCTGCGGTATGCCCAAGGTCATCGACGCCAAGATGCACTTCGGTAAGTGGCACGACATCGAGGTGGAGGACGACGTCACGGTCTACTTAGAGTACGAGAACGGCGCTACCGGCACCTTCATCACCACCACGGGCGACGCTCCCGGCACCAACCGCCTGGAGATCGTCTGCGAGGGCGGTACCATCATCACCGACGGCGGCTCCATTACCTTCATCAAGCTGGACACTCCCGAGCCCGAGTTCTCGGCCACCAATAAGTCCGCCTTTGCCGCTCCCCGTTGCCAGCGCGTAGAGGTGGAGACCGACGGTCAGAACCCCCAGCACGTGGGTGTGCTCAACGCATTTGCGGCTGCTATCCTCCGTGATGAGCCCCTGGTGGCCGACGGCCGCGAGGGTATCAACGGTCTTATGATGTCCAACGCCATGCACCTCTCCGCCTGGACGGGTAAGCCCGTGACCCTGCCCTTCGACGAGGAGCAGTTCCGCGACCTGCTCTTCGAGCACGTCAAGACCTCCCGCCGCAAGGAGGGTATCGAGGCTGTGTTCTCCTCCACCGAGGGTACTTATAATTCCTGATTTTTTGGACTGCCGCGACCTATGGCGCGGCAGTCCTCTTTTTGAAAAGTAAGGGTCACCTCAAAAAACTTTCTTAACGGCGAAGCCGTAGTGATTTTTTGAAAAAATTATGCCTCTTTTGTAACATTGGGCTTTGAAAATGCGTTATATTGGGCAAAGGGTACAGGGTGTACCCCGCGAAAGGAGATTCAGATGAACGATAATCAGATCATTCAGCTTTACTGGGAGCGGGATGAACAGGCCATTGTGGAAAGTGAGCGTCAGTACGGTGCTCTCTGCCATACGGTTGCCATGAACATTCTTTCCAATCCTCAGGATGCCGAGGAGTGTGTCAACGACACTTGGCTGAAAAGCTGGCAGACCATTCCTCCCAAAAGACCGCCCAATCTCTGCGCTTTTTTCTGCCGTATTGCGCGAAATCTTTCCCTGGATCGTTATCGCAGAAAATACATGACTCAAGCTCGCGGCTCGGGCTTTGAGGTGGCGCTTCACGAGCTTTCCGAGTGTTTGCCTTCGGATGAGACCATCGCGGGAACAGATCCTCTGCCATCGCTTTTGGACGGCTATTTGGCTACCCTGGATCCCACCCACCGCAAGCTTTTTGTGGGGCGGTACTGGCACGCTTACCCCGTCAAGCATTTGGCGGCGGCGTATGGCATGACACCCAACCACGTGTCTGTCATTTTGCACCGACTTCGTGATGATCTGCGAAGCTATCTTAACGAAAGGGGATATCAAATATGAAGGAATTGAATGCGTTCGAGCTATTCGGAAAAATTTCGGATGATTATGTGATCGAAGCTGTGATCCCATCAGCGCAGATTCTGCCGCTTTCTAAGAGGCGCTTCAGCGAAACGGCCTTTGGGCGCTTCATCAATGGCCCGTGGGGAGTAGCCATGCTTTGTGCGGTGGTTTCCATTGGGGTGCTGGTGGGGATCATTGCCGCCGGTAACGCCGGGGATCCCGGTAAAACACCCGTGGGCAACACGGTGGTCAGCGGGCTTTCGGGAGATCCTGAAAGTGAAACGCCGCCCGATGGCGCAACTGCTCCCTCTGAAAGCACCACTGTAGCAGAAGGAACCGATTCGATGCAGGAAGCCACGATGCCTGAGGAGACCGCAATGCCTGAGGAAACAACAACGGCGGAAACCTCAGCGGTAACTACGGAATCTACGGAGACCGAGACACCTGCGGAATCCGCCGCGACGGAGGAGACAACGGCCTTTGAAGAGATCACGTTGCCGGAAGTGAGCACCGAGCCGAAGGAAACTGTGAAGCTACCCGAAGCGGTGGCGCTGCCGGAGCACCCGACCATTGAGCAATCTCAATATGGCGAGGCGGCAGTAATCCTCTACGATGAAGAAATTTTGGCTAAGGACCTGTTGTACGTGGATGCCAACGGGGGAGCGAATCCTTTGCTGACCGAGGATCTCTATACCCGTGTCAAGCAGACCGAGGACTACTTAGGGGTAGATCTTGTATTCCAAGGCTGCGCCAATGAGTCAGCCATAGATCTTGAAATGTGGAAGCTGAAGAGTGCGGGCGAGCCCTTGTCTCATCTTGTGATGACCAAGGGTGAGGCTCTGGCGGCTCAGCATCATGTTCTGGCAGATCTTTCCGCTCTCGAAATGATCCGCGTGGATGCCGATTACTGGGATGGCGAGATGATGCGATCCCACGCCATCGACGGCGGCGTATATTTTGGCACGAACGCGTTTATACCGCCCAACGCCTATCTGTTGGCATATAACAAGGACTTGTATCGGAATTCCGGCTTGAGTGATGATCTCTATGCTCTGGTGGAGAACAACGGCTGGACCCTAGATAAGATGATGTCTCTGGCTACCGAAGCGGAAGGGTGTAAGTACGGTTTCGCTTCTCCGGGAGCGGAGCCCCTGCGGGCTTTTCAGACTGGCAGCGAGATCCGCATATTTGAAGCTGAGGATACCCCCGACGGCCCTAACCAGACGTACGTTTACGACAATTATTTTGAAAGGGCTTCGTCTCTGTTTTTCCTGATGAAGGACTTTTTTGCCGACGAACGTGTGGCCATTGATTTCATGAAATATGAGCCCATCGGTGACGGTAACGTTCTTTTTGAACCCATGATGAGCCGTGAGCTCAGTACAAGGCGGGGCGGTCGAGATCTGGGAGTTTTGCCGTTCCCGAAATATGACAGCGGCCAAAAGCAGTACGTATCTCTTTATGCGAGTGGGTACATGGGCATCTTTGCCGATGACCGCCACCTGCAAATGTGCGGGGACGTGGCGGAGCTTCTTGCCTATTGCTCAAAGGATATGAGAGGCACCTACAACAGAGCCTATCTGGGGCTGGGTGCCGGAGAGCTATCCCCGACGCAAAAGAAGGATCTGGATATGATGACCATCATCCATAACGCCAAAACAGATCTTGGCATGACTGCGCCCACTCTTTACGAGCTGAACCTTTTTATGCCCCTGAAATGGGTCAACGGGGATTCAGGTTTTGGCATCAATTTCGGTTATCGGCTGGAAGCGATGGCGACTCGCGAGTTGAACAAATGGGGATATGATTAAAGGGCATCTCTAAAAACTCATCGCACGCCGATATGACGGTGCTTTTTCCGTCATACGTCACAAAATTCTTTCGCATAGGGTCAACTATGCGTGCAGATTTTTGTTTAGTCTGACGAAAAAATCCCTCGCATCTCTCCGCACGCTGAGTATTTAGAGATGCCCTAAAGATGACAAGCGCTCTGCCGTAGGGGAGGGGCTTGCTCTTTCGCAATGAAAAGCCTTTGTAACTCAAAGGATTTGATTTTCGGAAGGGGCAGGCCCCTCCCTTGTGCAGTTGGGAAGAATCTGAATTTTTTTTGTATGTGGCTTTATTTGACAAAGGTTTTGCTTTTTCTACGCCAAAAAGTACTTGACAATCCTCTAAAAGTGTGGTACAATCGAAGGTGCCAAACAAATTTAATATCTCATATAACCATAAGTGTGTATTTTTATTTTCGATAAAAATGCATGCTCGTTTCTGCATACTTTGGTTGTGTGAGATGAATTTGTTTGGCGACAATTGGAGCTTGCATTTTTTAAGTGCGTTAGCTCCGGTTGACGCACTTTTTTATTTTATTCATTTTTTAGGAGGAAAGAGAAAATGAAAGTCGCCAAACATCTCACACTACTCGCCGTCCTGCTCGCCCTACTGGCCCTGGTTGCCTGTGATCTGGGAGATACCAAGGACAAGGAAGACAAGGATGAGGAAACCAAAAAAGTCACGGTAGCAGAAACCGAGGCCCTCGATGAAGAAACCACAGCCGCTCACGTCCACAGCTATTCCGCCGCTACCTGCACCAAGGCCGGCACTTGTGAATGCGGAAAAACCTACGGTGATCCCTTGGGTCATGATTTCGCCGACGCTACTTGCACCACCCCTAAGGTTTGTAATCGTTGCGGCGTAGCAGAAGGCCAGTCTCTGAGCCACGATTACGTCAGTGCCACCTGCACCGCCCCCAAGACCTGCAGCCGTTGCGATCTTGTGGTAGGAGAAGCTCTGGGGCACGATTTCACCGCCGCCAACTGCACCAATCCCGAGATCTGCAAACGCTGTGAGCTGGCGCAGGGAAGTGCTTTGGGTCACGATTTTGCCGAGGCTACCTGCACCGAGCCCGAGACCTGTAAGGTGTGCGGAGCTACCGGTAGCGCCGCTATGGGCCATACCTATACCGACGATACCTGCATCCGTTGCGGTGAGGTGGATCCCGATAGTTTGCCCGTGGGGTTGGAGGAGCTGCATTTGATGGATTCGGATGGATATGAAGTCATGGATAAAGTAAAGGATTCTTTCGGAAACGAGCACGAAAATGGTAATGTTTACGTATATGGAGTATATACTGGCGGCCCTGCTGGAGATTCAGCCAAAAACGAAAGATTTTCTCTCCATGCTTTGTCCAAGCAATATACTGTTTTTGCTGGAACGATCATTGCAAGAGATTTGACAGCAAGCGATGCATTCTTTAAGGTAGAGATATATGTTGATGATGAATTGAAGTACAGCATTGAAGATTTTAAAAACACCACAGGCGCAATTGATTTTTCGATTGATGTCAGTGGTGGCAGTTCGATGAAAATTGTTGTAACTCGTAATTATGAGCGAATTTCTGCTGGACTTGCCCTCGTCAACGCCCAGCTTTACAAATAATCCCTAACATAAAAGGATGACTCACGTTTGTGGGTCATCTTTTTTGTGGGAGATTAATTGTTGTTTAGCGTTGTTGTGCCCCGCCTTGAAACAGTCATCCTGAGCGAGGGCGATGCCCGAGTCGAAGGATCCCACAGGAAGCAAAACCTTTTTATGACAATGGTTTTTTACAGGTATAAAGAGATCCTTCGGCGCGGCCAGCGGCCTTGCTCAGGATGACCGCGTTGGTCAGTAAACGCCCATAAACAACAATTTAACTGACCAACTGCTCATCGCGGTATGTGGTACGCATAGGATGCACTACCCCGAGCCAGAGCCCCACCGCAGGTGGTAAACAACAATTTACCTGCCTAACTACCCGCCGCGTGATGCAGTTGGCATAGAGGGCACTCCCCCGAGAAACGCCATCCCACTCATTGCACACTTTACACAAAAACCACAAAAAACTTCTTAAATATTATACGCTTTGGCGATTGACTTTTTTCGCTATGTATGGTATACTAAATAAAATCGAAATTTGGAAGGCTTATGGCGATATCGGAACACTTGGGGTAGTGCAAACTTGTCCTTGTGACCCCTTGTCGGCAGGCCTTTTTCATAAACTCATAAGGATAAGGAGCCACCATGAAAGATACGGTTATGAAGAACGCGAATACCACGCTTCTGTCCCGTGTGGGACAGGCCTTCGGTGTTCGTTTCTCTATTTTCGGCTGTGGTGTTTCCGAGGACGGCTGCGGTGCGGGCATTTCTGCCCTTGACACTCCCCATCATGTGTTTTTTCCCGGTTTTTGCGACGTGCATGTGCACTTCCGCGAGCCGGGCTTTTCTTATAAAGAGACCATGAGAACAGGCTCGCTGGCAGGCGCGCGAGGTGGTTACACCGCCGTATGCACCATGCCTAATCTGAACCCCGTCCCCGACACCCCTGAGCATCTGAAGGCGCAGCAGGACCTCATCGACGCAGGCGCCGTCATCAGCGTCTACCCCTACGGCTCCATCACCGTGGGACAGAAAGGGGAGCAGCTTTCAAATCTCCAAGGCATGGCAGACAAGTGCATCGCCTTCTCCGACGACGGCCGCGGTGTGCAGAGCGAGTCCATGATGCGCTCCGCCATGGAGACCGCCAAGGCTCTCGGTAAAATGATCGTCGCCCATTGTGAGGTCAACGACCTGCTCCATGACGGCTATATCCACGACGGACAATATGCCAAAGCCCACGGGCACAGAGGCATCTGCTCCGCCAGCGAATACGAACAGATCGAAAGAGATATCAAGCTCTCCCGCGAGACGGGCTGTCCCTATCACGTTTGCCATATCTCCACAAAGGAAAGTGTGGCACTCATCCGCAAGGCCAAGGCCGAGGGCGTGGATATTACCTGCGAGACAGCGCCCCACTACCTGGTCATGGACGACCGTGATTTGCAAGAGGATGGCCGCTTCAAGATGAATCCCCCCCTGCGTGATCAGTCCGACAGAGAAGCCCTTTTGGAAGGTCTGCTTGACGGTACCATCGACATGATCGCCACCGACCACGCCCCACATTCTGCCGAGGAGAAGGGCAGGGGACTGGAAAAGTCCGCCTTCGGTATCGTGGGTCTGGAGACGGCTCTGCCCGTCATGTATACCTACCTTGTAAAGGAGGGTATCATGACCTTGGAGCAGCTTTGCGACGTGTTGGTTATCAATCCCCGCAAGCGCTTTGGCATCCCCATGGGCAACGACTGGTCTGTCTGGGATATGAGCGAGAGCTTCACCGTTGACCCGGGTGAATTCGTCAGCATGGGCAAGGCAACACCCTTCACGGGTCATACCCTGTACGGCCGCAATAAGATGACCGTCGCAGGAGGCAAGATCGTCTGGAAGGCGTGATTTTGTTATCTATACTGTAGGGGTGGATTCCATATCCGCCCGAAATCCGTGGGGGCATATGGAATGCTCCCTACGAAAAGCACCCCGCCATAGGGGAGTGGCTTACTCCCCACTAAAATTTTCGGTTAATAATTTCTATATATACAATATATTCGGAGGAAAAAACAATGGCAAAAAGAACGGACCTCAAAAAGATTCTGATCATCGGCTCCGGCCCCATCGTCATCGGTCAGGCCGCCGAGTTCGACTACGCAGGCACCCAGGCCTGCCTCGCACTCAAGGAAGAAGGATATGAGGTGGTGCTGGTGAACTCCAACCCCGCTACCATCATGACGGATACCACCATCGCCGACAAGGTCTACATGGAGCCTCTGACCCTGGAGTACGTGGCCAAGATCCTGCGCTACGAGCGTCCCGACGCCATTGTTCCCGGCATCGGCGGACAGACGGGTCTGAACCTGGCCATGCAGCTGGAGAAGAAGGGCGTTCTCAAGGAGTGCCACACCGAGCTTTTGGGTACCTCCAGCGAGTCCATTGAGCGCGCTGAGGACAGAGAGCTGTTCAAGGAGCTGTGTCAGTCCATCGGTGAGCCTGTCATTCCCTCCGAGATCACCTACAATCTGGAGGAGGCGAAAGCGGCAGCCGAGCGCATCGGCTATCCCGTGGTGCTTCGTCCTGCCTTCACACTGGGCGGCACGGGCGGCGGCTTTGCCTATAACGAGGCCGAACTGATCGAGATCGGCACGAACGCCTTCAAGCTCTCTCCCGTCCACCAGGTGCTCATCGAGAAGTCCGTCAAGGGCTACAAGGAGATCGAATTTGAGGTCATGCGCGACTCCTCCGACCACGCCATCACCATTTGCGGCATGGAGAACGTAGATCCCGTGGGTGTCCACACAGGTGACTCCATCGTGGTGGCTCCCATCATGACCCTGTCCGAGCATGACCAAAAGATGCTCAACGACTCCGCTATTAAGATCATCCGCGAGTTGAAGATCGAGGGCGGCTGTAACGTCCAGTTCGCGCTGAATCCTCATACCAGCGAATACTACCTCATCGAGGTCAATCCCCGTGTGTCCCGCTCCTCGGCGCTGGCCTCCAAGGCTTCGGGCTACCCCATCGCTCGCGTCACCGCCAAGATCGCCGTGGGCATGACCCTGGAGGAGATCAAGATCGCCAACACCAACGCGGCCTTCGAGCCTTCCCTGGACTACTGCATCGCCAAGCTCCCCCGCTTCCCCTTCGATAAGTTCACCACCGCCTCCAACACTCTGGGCACTCAGATGAAGGCCACGGGCGAGGTCATGGGCATCGGCTCCACCTTGGAGGAGTGCCTCTTGAAGGGTATGCGCTCTCTGGAGGTGGGCGTCAACCACGTCTACCACCACAAGTTCGATAATATGTCCACCGAGGACATCCTGGATTATATCAAGGAGTTCCGCGACGACAACATCTTCGCCATCGCCGAGCTGGTCTACCGCGGCGTGACCGTGGAGAAGCTCCACGAGATCACCATGATCACCCCCTACTTCCTGGAGGCCATCAAGCGCATCGTGGACATGGAGGAGAATCTGAAGGCTCATCCCTATGACCTCACGATCCTCACCGCCGCTAAGAAGATGGGCTTCTCGGATAAGTACGTGGCCAGAATGTGGAAGTGCGGCGAGCTGGACGTGTATCGCTTCCGTAAGGAGCATAACCTGTTCCCCGTGTTCCGCATGGTGGATACCTGCCATACCGGCGCCTACATTCCTTACTTCTATTCCTCCTACACCGGGGAGAATGCTTCGGTTCTGACCGACAAGAAGAAGATCGTGGTGCTGGGCGCGGGCCCCATCCGCATCGGCCAGGGCGTTGAGTTCGACTACTCCACCGTCCACGCCGTCACCACCATCAAGAACTCGGGCTACGAGGCCATCATCATCAACAACAACCCCGAGACCGTCTCCACCGACTACACCACCGCCGACAAGCTCTACTTCGAGCCTCTGACTCCCGAGGACGTCATGAACATCATCGAGTTTGAGAAGCCTGAGGGTGTCATCGCTTCCCTGGGCGGTCAGACCGCCATCAACCTGGCACAGCCCCTCTATGACAGAGGTGTGAAGATCATCGGCACCGACTGCCAGGCCATCGACCGCGCCGAGGACAGAAACGCCTTTGAGAACCTTCTGAACGACCTGAACATCCCCCGCGCCAAGGGTAAGGCCGTGACCAAGCTGGAGGACGGCCTTGCCGCCGCCCGTGAGATCGGCTACCCCGTGCTGGTGCGTCCCTCCTTCGTGCTGGGCGGCCGCGCCATGCAGATCGTGGGCAACGAGGAGCAGCTGCGCCACTACCTCAAGACCGCCGTTGAGATCGACGAGGACAAGCCCGTCCTGGTGGATAAGTATATCAGCGGTAAGGAGGTGGAGGTTGATGCCATCTGTGACGGCAGAAACGTCTTCGTACCCGGCATTATGGAGCTGGTGGAGCGCACGGGCGTTCACAGCGGTGACTCCATCAGCGTATATCCCCCCTTCTCTATCTCCAACAAGGTGAAGGGTATCATTCTCCAGTACGCCAAGGCTTTGGGCTTGGGCATCGGCATCGTGGGTCTTTACAACATCCAGTTCATCGTTGACGAGCATGAGGACGTTTATATCATCGAGGTCAACCCCCGCTCCTCCCGTACCGTCCCCTTCCTGTCCAAGGCAACGGGCTACAGCCTGGCCGACATCGCCACCGAGGTCATCCTCGGCAAGACCCTCAAGGAGCTGGGTATTTTCGACATCTATCCCGAGGAGAAGAAGCGTTGGTACGTCAAGGTTCCCGTGTTCTCCTTCAACAAGCTGCGCGGTCTGGATGCTTACCTTTCCCCCGAGATGAAGTCTACGGGCGAGGCCATCGGCTACGACGATAAGCTCTACCGCGCCCTCTACAAGGCACAGCAGGCATCGGGCATGAAGCTCCAGAATTACGGCACCGTCTTTGCTACCATCGCTGACAAGGACAAGCCTGAGGCTCTGCCCCTCATCCGCCGCTTCTACAACCTGGGCTTCAACATTGAGGCAACCTCGGGTACCGCCAAGTACCTCAAAGAAAACGGCATCCGCACCCACGTGGTGGCTAAGCTGGACGAGGACAGCGACGAGATCCGTGAGGCGCTTGCGCAGGGTCATATTGCCTATGTGATCAATACCCGCGACGTGGATTCCATCGGCTCCGCCAGCGACGGCGCACTCATCCGCCGCTACGCCACCGAGAATAACGTGACGCTTATGACCTCTCTCGACACCGTCCGCGTGCTGCTGGACGTGCTGGAGGAGACCACGCTGACCATTTCGACCATTGATGCCTAACGGCTCGATATAGCCCCCTTCGGGGTCTTCGATATACGCAGAGCGTTCGATATGTGCTGGCGCACTCGATATGCCCTGCGGGGCAAGGGGGCTATATCATATCGAATTTGCCGTAAGGCAAATATATCGAATGCGAGCGAAGCGAGCATATATCGAGTTCGCCTTAAGGCGAACATATCGACTATTTATCAACATGTCAAATATTTAATTGCTGATGATGTAAGGAGAAAACTGTGTCTGAAAATAAAAATCAACTGCGAGAAGAAAGCATTGATTTTGCCATAGCCGTATCCGATATTTGTGAAGCAATGCAAGGATGCACGGTATATGTCAATCAACTGATCCGTTGTTCTTCTTCCATAGGAGCAAATATTCATGAGGCAAAGTATGCTCAAAGCCGAGCTGATTTTATAAGTAAACTGGAAATTGCCTTGAAAGAATCCTCGGAATCGGAGTATTGGTTAGAGCTGCTTTACAGAAAGAAAAGATTAACCGATCAACAGTATGCGGGTTTGAAAAATCAATGTGGAACGATTCGGCGAAAATTAATTGCATCTGTCAAAACGGCTAAAGCAAACCAATAGCATTACAGTAGATCGATTGAAACAACATCGGTATAATTTCAAAGAGTAAAAGGTATATCATGAAACAAGGAATTTTTGAAATAAAGAGCAATATCGCCCTGACCGCCACCGTCTACAAGATGGTGCTTGTGGGCGACACCTCGGCCATCACCTGCCCCGGCCAGTTCGTCAACATCCTTTTGGACGGCCTTTTCCTCCGCAGACCCATTTCGGTCAATGACTGTGTAGACAATGAACTCACCCTCATCTACAAGGTGGTCGGTAAGGGAACCGAGCAGATGGCCAAAATGACCGCGGGTCAGACTCTCGACGTGCTGACGGGTCTGGGCAACGGCTACGACTTGACCATGGCCGGCGACCGCCCCCTGCTCATCGGCGGCGGCGTGGGTGTGCCTCCCCTGTATGTGCTGGCGCGTCAGCTCCGCGAGGCAGGGAAGGAGGTCAGCGTCATCCTCGGCTTCAATACCAAGGACGAGGTCTTCTGCGAGGCCGACTTCAAGGCTCTGGGCTGTGACGTGACCGTCACCACCGTGGACGGCTCCTACGGCGTCAAGGGCTTTGTCACGAACGCTCTCCCCGAGAGCTATACCTACTTCTACACCTGCGGCCCCGAGCCTATGCTGAAGGCCGTCTACAAGGCCACCGTCACCGACGGTCAGTTCAGCTTTGAGGAACGCATGGGCTGCGGCTTCGGCGCCTGCATGGGCTGCTCCTGCAAGACCGTCACGGGCAACAAGCGCATCTGCAAGGAAGGCCCCGTGCTGACAAAGGAGGACATCATATGGGAAGCGTAAACACCAAAGTGACCCTCTGCGGCATCGA
>SVTR01000047.1 GCA_015063685.1 Oscillospiraceae bacterium
GCCTTACCGGCAGGAAGCTGGAGCTTGATATAACCCATAATTTTCTTTGCCATAATTGAATTCCTCCATTTGTGGTACTTGTGCGGGAGATTTGCCAAAGGCGATATTTTCTCCCTCCCACGGGCGATGTCTTATGGTATCGCATCGCCGTTTAAAATGTCATTTTCAACGGATGACGCCGCCGAATTCCGCCGGGCGGATTCGATTATTTTGCGAGCTTGATGTCAGAGCTGTCAAGCTCAACAGGGATATCACGACGGCCGCGCTTGACGAGCACCGTGACCTTCCGAAGATCCTCGGAGATGGATTGAACCACGCCTTGGTAGCCTTCAAACATACCGCTGACGATCTGTACTTCGTCGCCCTCGGCAAAGTTGAGATGTACCTTGACTTCTTCGAAGTTCAGTCGAGCCACCTCTTCTTCGGACAGAGGTGTGGGACGGGAGCCCGGGCCTACGAAGCCCGTAACGCCGGTGATGTTTCTCACGGCGTGCCAGCTCTCACCCGTCATGATCATCTTGATAAATACGTAGCTGGGGAATACCTTGACCTCAATGGTCTTTTCCTCGGCGCCGTTTTTCTCAACGACCGTCTCAACAGGGATGCGGATATCGAAAATCAGATTTCCGAGACCGCGGTTTTCAACAATTTTTTCAAGGTTCGCTTTTACCTTGCTCTCGTACCCGGAATAAGTATGCGCCACATACCATTGCAGGCCTTCATTCAGTTCATCGATATTGCTCATGCCACTTGCTTATCGGCTAGGTCACCGAGATCAATGGAACAGCTTTCTCAGAAGGATGATACCCTCGGAGAAGGCAAGGTCCATAAGACCAATGGCGACAGCCAGAACCAAAATGGTCACGAGAACCACGATGGAGTTCTTCTTAAGCTTGTCCTTGGGGCACCAAACGATCTTGCCACATTCGCTCTTCAGAGCCTTCATGAAGCCGGGGATCTTCTTGCGGAAGACGATCAGCAGTGCCACAGCAGCCAGCAGGATCACGCCGCCAACGCCCAGGTTGATGACCAGGCGCTTAACGTCTGCGCTGGACATACCGGAAGCAGCTCCGGTGGTCTCGGCAGTGGTGCCTGCGGTAGTACCGGCAGTCGTACCTGCGGTAGTACCTGCGGTGGTGGTTGCCTCTTTGCTTTCAGCCTCGCTGGCAGCTTCAGTAACGGCCTCGGTAACAGCCTCGGTCGTAGCCTCGGTTGCGGCTTCGGCATTCGTTGCGGCCTCGGCAAAGCCGGGGATCACAGCAAAGGACAGGAGCATCAGCATAGACAGAACAGCCGCCAGGAGGGCAAGTCTTCTGCTCATGTTTTTAGCAGTCATGTCATTTCCTCCCAATTACTTAGACTCTCTGTGCAGAGTGTGCTTGCGGCAGAACTTGCAGTGCTTCTTCAGCTCAAGTCGATCAGGGTCGTTCTTCTTGTTCTTCATTGTGTCATAGTTTCTCTGCTTGCACTCGGTGCAGACCAGAGTTACTCTGACTCTTACATCATTAGCCATGTTTTCGGCACCTCCCATATTAAATTTTGCAATATCACCCGACATGAGTGATCTTGCCGTGTGTACCTCCCTCCGGAGCGGTATTGATGCGGGCAAAATCCGTGGCGCAGATTTTTGGGCGCAACAAAAAGACCCATTCGCAGAGGTAACCACATTATACCACACAAAATTCGTTCTGTCAATAAGGTTTTTATGGTTTTTCAAAACAATTTTCACGGATAAATGCCGTTTTTTATGAGCAATATGTTCAAATATTCCACTCTCCCCTTTTTTCTCCGCCTTTTTTGCAAAAAATCCCAAGCGCCCCTTGCTATACCGGGGGAATTGTGCTATAATATAATCAATGTAAGCAAAACCAAGTTTTCCCCGAAAGGAGCATTTTCTCATGCGCATTGAACTGAAAGATTGGACACTGACCATCATCCCCCATAAGGAATACTGCGCCTCCGGATATCCCGACCGAGGCGAGTACGACCTTATCTCCGGTCTTGGTGTCACCATCCCCGCCGTCGTGCCCGGAAATTTCGAACTGGACATGGTGCGGGCGGGACTGCTGGAGAATCCCTATTTTGGAAGTAATATCACCAAGCTCCGCGATCTGGAGGATCGGCATTTGTTTTACCGCACAGTCTTCGACCTGCCTACCACTGCCCCAAACGAGCTTCCCGTGCTGAAGCTTGACGGAGTCGACACCGTTTTTGACCTCTATATCAACGGCGAATGGGTATATGGCGGGGAAAATATGTTCATGTCCTATGAGATCCCCCTGAACATCGATATTCCCTTGAAGCCTACAGGCAACGAGCTGATCCTACATATCCATCCTACCATGATCGAGGCACAGAGAAACGCGCTCCCCCCCTCGGTGGGCACCTTCCCCTTCGGCTACGCCTCCCTCTACGCCCGCAAGGCTCCCTCCTCCTTCGGCTGGGACATCCTTTGCCGTGCCGTGTCGGGAGGAATTTGGAAACCCGTCTACATCGAAACCGTCAAGACCCCCGCCATCCGCGAGACCTTCCTCTACACCCGCGCCGTGAGCCCCGATCCTGCCGATCACACCCGCGGCTACGCCGAGCTGAACCTCTACTATGCCGTTGACCTGGGTGGAGATACCTACTATCCCTTCGACTGCGACAAGCACCCCCACGAGCTGCCCAATGACTACACAGTCACAGTGGAAGGTGTCTGCAACGATTGTACCTTCTCTTACACCGCCGACCTCTGGCACACCTGCGGCAATATCTTCATCCCCGTCCACGGGGCTTACCTTTGGTATCCCAAGAACGCAGGTCAGCCCTGGCTCTACGACGTGACCGTGACCTTGCGCCGCGGCGATGCTGTGGTGGACACCAAGACCATGAAAACGGGCATTCGCACCGTGGAGCTGGATCGAACCACCTTTGCCGGCGACAACGGTCAGTTCCGCTTTGTCATCAACGGCAAGCCCGTGTTTGCTATGGGCTCCAACTGGGTGCCGCTGGATGCCTTCCACTCCCGCGACGCCGAGCGTCTCCCCAAGGCGCTGGAGATGCTGGACGAGGCAGGGTGCAACATCATCCGCTGCTGGGGCGGTAACGTCTATGAGGATCATGCGTTCTTCGACTTCTGTGATGCCCACGGCATCATGGTCTGGCAGGACTTCGCCATGGGCTGTGCCATCTACCCTGTGGATGAAAGAATGCAGGAAGCCCTCCGTGAGGAAGTGGATCACATCGTCAAAAAGCTCCGTAATCACCCCTCCCTGTGCCTCTGGGCGGGGGACAACGAGTGCGACTTCGCTTGGTGGGGCTGGCACGGCATCCGCCGCGACCCTTCCGAGAACGTACTGACCCGCAAGATCATCCCCGACGTACTGCGCCTCCAGGACTTCACAAGACCCTACCTGCCCTCCTCCCCCTATCTGGACGAGGATGCCATTGAGGCCATGAAGAATCCCGCCAACATCGTCAGTATGCAGGGCACCGCCGACATCTCCGAGGATCACCTGTGGGGTCCCCGCGACTATTTCAAAGGCCCTTACTACCGCACCGCAGGCTGTCATTTCGCCTCGGAAACGGGCTACCACGGTTGTCCCGCGCCCGAAACGCTCAAGACGTATATTCCCGAGGGCGAGCTGTGGCCCATCTTTGACAAGGGCACCGAGGATGACCCCTTCGCGGGTGACCCCAAGCCCTCCTGGTTCCTCCATCAGACCACCATGGAGCTGAAGTACACGGGTAATTTCCACTATCGCATCCGCCTCATGACCAGCCAGGTACAGCATATGTTCACCGAGACCCCCGTCGACCTGGCCACCTACGCCAAGATGAGCCAGATCTCCCAGGCCGAGGCGTTCAAGTATTTCATCGAGCGCTTCCGTACCGCCAAGTGGCGCCGCACGGGTATCATCTGGTGGAATCTTTTGGACGGCTGGCCTCAGATCTCGGACGCCGTGGTGAATTACGACTTCACCCCCAAGCTGGCGTATTTCTTCATCAAACGGGTGCAGAAACCTCTGCATATGGCCTTCGCAGACCCCGAAAACGGTGTCTTCACCCTCATGGGCATCAACGACACGCAGAAGGATGTCACCTTTACTTACACCGTGAAGGACGTGACGGGACTGCCCGCAGATACCGACTTGAACACCGTCCCCGCCATCTTGTCGGGTGAGGTGACCGTCCCTGCGGATGCCGCTGCCCCCGCCGCCTCTTTGCCCGTGGAAGGTCTTGCCGACCGTTTCCTCTACATCGAATGGACAGCAAACGGCGAGCGCGGTACGTCTCACTTCATCCTCGAACCCGAGCATCTTGACTACAGGACGTATATGAACGCCCTTACACTCTGCGGCTTTGACGATTGGTGCGGATTTGACCAATGAAAAAGTCATTTAAAATGATCGCCGCCGATCTTGACCGCACCCTCCTGCGGGACAACGAGACGTTGTCGGCGGTCACCATAAATGCCATCCGCGAAGCAAGAAAAAAAGGGATGCTGTTTGTCGTTGCTACGGCACGCTCCCTTTATTCCACCCTATTGGTAACGCAAGAGCTTTATCCCGACGCCATCATCCACACGGGCGGTGCGTACGCCGTGGTGGGGGATCAGGTGATCTACCGCGCGGTGCTGTCCCCCGAGGACACCCTTGAGGCCGCCCTCGCCTGCCTGTCCGCGCCTTTCGTGGATCACATCCGCATCTGCGGCGAGACCGAGGACGTCACCACCAACCCCGCCATCCCCGTAGGGCAAAAGGAATTTCTTCATTACCGCCGCGTATCCGACGAGAAATTGACAGAGACCGCTCTGCAAGCCGCCACCAAGATCACGGTTTGCTCCCCTGAGCCCGACAAAGTGGCTACCCTGTTTGAAGGCGACCCGCGCTATTTGTTTACCCCCTCCAAGAACACAAGTAGCTTCGGCCACAAGCTGGCACATCCTGCCGCCACCAAAGAGGCTGCCCTCGTCGGCGTAGCCACCCATTTCGGTGTCACCTGCGACGAGATCGTGGCCTTCGGCGACGACATGGCCGACCTCGGAATGTTGTCTGTGTGCGGCCTCGGTGTGGCCGTGGCCAACGCCATTCCCGAAGTCAAAACGATAGCTGACGTGGTGTGCGGCAGCAATGAAGAGGATGGGGTGGCGCACTATATCAATGAGTTCTTTCTTTGAGAGGATACACCATGAACCACTATCTCGGCATCGATATCGGCGGCACCAAATGCGCCGTCATTTTGGGAAATGAGCAGGGCAACGTCCTTGAAAAACGCCGTTTCCCCACCACCACCGTCACAGAAACTCTGGAAAATATCATGGCCGCCGCTGACGAGCTTACGGCAAAGGCCGCGGCTGACGGACACAAGCCCCTGTCTGTCGGCGTTTCCTGCGGCAGTCCCCTGGATTCCAAGCGGGGCATCATCAAAGCGCCCCCCAACCTCCCCGATTGGGTGGACGTACACATCACGGATATGCTCACCGAGCGGTTTGGCATCCCTGCCTACCTTTGCAATGACGCCAACGCCTGCGCTTTGGCTGAGTGGCGGTTTGGTGCCGGCAAGGGGACACGCAATATGGTCTTCTGCACCTTCGGCACTGGATTTGGCGCAGGGCTCATCCTTGACGGCAAGCTATACGCCGGCACCACCGACGACGCGGGGGAGATCGGCCACGTTCGTCTCGATCCCGACGGCCCCGTAGGCTACTACAAGGCAGGCTCGGTGGAGGGCTTCTGCTCGGGCGGAGGGCTCCGTCAACTGGGTCAGCAATATGCGACCGCGGCCATCAAGGCAGGAAAATCGCCCTCCTACTGTCCCACCGAAGACGACCTGCCTTCGGTCACCGCTCTGTCTCTGGCCAACGCCGCCCACGAAGGTGACCCTACGGCTTTGGCAGTTTGGAACGACTGCGGCGAGCATCTCGGCCGCGCCATGGCCATCCTGATCGACCTTTTCAACCCCGAGTGCATCGTTATCGGCAGTATTTATGCTCGTTCGGGCGACCTGCTCATCCCCGCCATGGAAAAGGCCCTGGAGCGAGAGGCTCTGCCCACCGCCCTGGCCGCTTGCCGTATCGTTCCCGCCGCGCTGACCGAGTCGGTGGGAGATCTGGCGGCACTCACCATCGCAATGGAGGGAACACCGTAAAATGTATATCTTTTTCCCTATTGTTTTTGTGATGTGGAGTGGGCTTACGTTCTGCATTCAAAGAATCGACCTTTATCTCTATTTATGCAAGATATTGAACAACAGTAATCGAAGAAAACGAAGCCGTGGGCAATCCTTTTTGGCATGGTTCACCTATCGGCCGTATGCCGACGTTATCCCCAAGCCGCAATTGTTCTTGTATTTCGCCAATTTGATCTTGGGTGCCATCGCCACGCTGATGGGCATAGTAGTCATGATCCTTCATGCGCCGCTTCGGATCAATCAGATCGTGCTGGCGCTATATCTGCTGATCTCTGCCGTGATGTGGGTCTTTGCTTGTATTCAAAGCCAAAAATAATCGTGTGAACCATAAGGAGTTAGCATAAAAGTTCAGCGATCATAAACCCAAGTAAACTGTATCACGCCCAATTCTCCCTAAAAATGGGTCTCAGCCCATTTTTGTCATAAACAACACGGTCGAATTCCAAAGTATATGTATGGAGATTAACATGATCTACGACATCACCCAACCCATCTTCTCCTGCGCCGTTTTCCCCGGCGACCCCGCCCCCAAGCGGGAAGTCCTGGCGGATATGCAAAAGGGAAATATCATCAATCTCACCGCCTTCTCTATGTGCGCCCATAACGGCACCCACGTGGATGCCCCCGCCCACTTTATCAAAAACGGCAAGACCGTGGATCAGCTCGATCTTTCGGTTTTCGTGGGAGACTGCTACGTTGCCCGCCATGAGGGGGATGTGACCGCCCAGGATGCCCGCCGCATCCTTGATCACGCCGCCAAAGCAGGAGCATCCGAACGCATCCTGATCGCGGGCAAAGCCTTGGTCACCGAGGCCGCCGCCCGTGTGTTTGCCCATGCGGGCATCAAGCTCCTCGGCAACGAGAGCCAGACCGTAGGCCCCGAGGATGCCCCCATGCAGGTGCATCTCATCCTTCTGGGTGCCGAGGTGGTGCTTCTGGAGGGCGTGGTGCTGACCCACGTACCCGATGGCAAATATTTTCTCTCCGCCGCGCCGCTAAATCTGAACGGCTGTGAGGGTGCCCCCTGTCGGGCGGTACTGATTTCGTGACCGGGCAGTGCCCGTCAAACCGCTTTTCAAAATTCACCTGATTCAAAAGAATCCAAAGGAGCCTTTCATGTCAACTCCCTCTTTTCCCATCAAAGCCAAAGCCTCAACGCAAGCCAAAATCAAGGTTATTCTCTTTGGTATCATCGGGCTGGTTCTTGCCTTTGGCGCCGTCTACCTGTGGACCGCGGACATCACCATGGGCGGCAGCGAGACCCAGACAGGGGAGCCTATGTCCATCCCCCTTAAGGTACTGATCTCCGCCGTGGCCGCCTTGGTGGCCTTCGGATGCTTCCGTATGCTCTGGATCCTCATTCCCATGCTGGCAGGCAAGCGTCCTGCCGCCACCATCACCGAGCGAGGTATTGAGTCTGCCTACGTGGGCATCAATCTGTTCGCCTTCACCACCCTGGCAAAGGTGAATCTCATCCCTTGGGCGGCGCTGAAGCACGCTCCCGCCCCCTCAAATATTCGTTCCTCCGGCGCTACGGAGGAGGTCTACTTCAGGATCAGAGCCTCGGCCATCACCCCCGAGTGCGGCTCTAAGACCGTGCAAAGAGCGCTGAAAAATATGGAAAGCTCTACCCTTTCCATCACCTTCCACATGGCCTTGACCCCCGAGGAAGCCGCGCTGGTACGCTCCTATATGTCAAGATGACACACCGTCCCGGAAAGGAATTTTATCCATGATCATTGAAACCCTGCTGAATCATCACCCCGCTCTCTCCGCCTGTAAAAGCGATATCGAGGCCGCGCGGGATCTTATCATCCATACATACGAGCACGGCGGCCGCCTGCTCCTCTGCGGCAACGGCGGCTCCTGCGCCGATTGCGACCACATCACGGGAGAACTTTTGAAGGGCTTCCTTTCTCACCGTCCCCTGTCCGAGGCCGACTGTATGGCGCTGGCGGAAGCCCTGCCCGAGGAAGAATCCGACCCTGACCTTTATCTGCTGGCAGGTCAACTGCAAGGCGGCCTCCCCGCCCTGTCACTCCCCGCCCAAACGGCCCTGGTATCTGCCTTTGCCAACGACGTTGACGCCGCGCTGGTCTATGCCCAGTTGGTCTGGGCACAGGGCAAAACGGGGGATCTGCTCATCTGTCTGTCCACCTCGGGCAATTCCAAAAACGTGGTTCTGGCCGCCAAGACCGCCCGTGCCAAGGGCATGTTCACCCTTGCCCTGACGGGAGAGCGGGATTCTGAGCTGTCTCACCTCTGCGACGTGACGGTCAAAGCCCCCTCCGCGGACACCTACCGCGTGCAGGAATACCACCTGCCCATTTATCACTATCTCTGTGCCGCCGTAGAAGAGCATTTCTTCGGCGAGCCCTGCTAAGGAGGCCCCATGGATATCATTCGTGATCTGATTCTGGACGAGGAGCGCGCCCTGTACGCGCTCGCGGACAGCATGGTAGAAAACTGCATCTTTGACGGCCCCGCCGATGGCGAATCCGCCCTGAAGGAAAGCAAAAACAACATCCTCAAGCATTGTCATTTCCGTCTCCGCTATCCCCTGTGGCATGTAGTCGGCGGGCGTATGGAGAGCTGTGACATGAACGAGACCTGCCGCGCCGCCTTGTGGTACGCTTCGGATATGACCATTGAAAAATCTATCCTCGGCGGCATCAAGGCACTCCGCGAGTGCGACCGCATGACCCTCGTGGGATGCGAGATCATCTCTCCCGAGTTTGGCTGGCTCTGTCGGGATATCACCCTCCTTGACTCCAAGCTCACCGCCGAATACGCCTTTTTCGGCACCAAGGGGCTGACCATCAAGGGGCTTTCCATGAAGGGCAAGTATTCCTTCCAATACGTGGAAAACGTGACCATTGAAGACTCGGTATTGGACACCAAGGACGCCTTCTGGCACAGCAAGGGCGTGACCGTCAAAAACAGCACCGTCAAGGGCGAATATCTCGGCTGGTATTCTGAGGATCTGACCCTCATCAACTGTCATATCGTAGGCACTCAGCCCCTCTGCTACTGCAAGAACCTGACCCTCGTGGACTGTACCACCGAGGGGTGTGATCTGTCCTTTGAGAACAGCTCGGTGGAGGCCACCGTCAAGGGGCACATACATAGCATCAAGAGCCCCGCCTCGGGTCACATCAAGGCCGACGGCATCGGGGAGATCGTGTACGAAAAAGCCCCCACCGACGGGCAGGGGTGTGTGATTGTGACAACGGACGAGCTCTGACATGCAACTTCTGTTAGAAAAATTCTCTCCAAACGAGTTATTGTTTTCCTCCAAAAATGTGCTATAATGATATCAGGATAAGCGCTGATCCAAAAACACTTTGGAGGAATTACCATGATAAAACTTGGAGAAAAAATCAAATCGTTAAGAAAGCAGAAAAATATATCCCAAGAGGTTTTTGCGGGCTATCTCGGCGTATCGTATCAAGCCGTTTCCAAATGGGAAAACGGAAACACGATGCCTGACGTAGCCATGATCCCTGCCATCGCATCCTTCTTTGGCGTTTCTACCGACGAGCTGTTTGATTTCAATTTGTTTGAAATGGAGAAGCAGGTTGATGCAATATGTCATGAAGCGTACAAATATCGATATACCGATGGGGAAAAATCAGAACGTATTTTGCGCAACGGATTGCAGAGATTCCCCGGGAATGACATTATTTTGAACAATCTGCTTTATACGATGGATTATCAAACGCGTGCAGACGAGGTGATTAACCTTTGTAAAACACTGATTGAATCTACCAAAGATGACTCGGTAAAATATGATGCCTGCCGTATTTTGGCAACTTGCTACAAGGAAAACGGACAAAGTGATTTAGTGAAATCCACGCTTGAACTGATTCCTGAGATCTATTTTACAAAGTTAGAGTTAATGGCATCTCTTTTAGAGGGCGAAGACAGCTACGAGGCGGCGCAGAAGCAAAAGAACATTTCCGCGGAAGACTTGATCGATATGCTCATTGTCGTAGGAAAGCGTTTGAAGGAAAACGGTGAAACTGAAAAGGCAGTTTCTCAATTCATAATTGCCCAAAAGGTTATGGATGCTTTTGCGGAGGATTTTCTGGAAACCAAATGGTTCAAATCAACGATTTACGAATACACCGACGAACAAAGAAAAGAAATTGAACGACTACTGAATGAATGATCTCCCGCCCCGCCTCGCGCGGGGCTTTTCTTTTGAACCTTCGCCACATGAAAAAGCCACCGCAAATTTACGGTGGCTTGATCATTTCATTCAGACTTGGCTTCTTGATATCCTTAATCCTTCAAATCATAGCTATACAGCCCATACCCGCTGAGCAGCTTACCAAAGATATACTTGTTGCAAGCGGACTCGTTGAGCACATACAGACGGCCGTCGATGCAAAGGATACCCTCAGCCATGGGCGGTGCCTTGACGGTGCGGGTCAGGGACGCACTGTCCATGTAAATCAAAGGCACTTCCACGCCGTTCACGGTATAGGTACCCTGGGCAGTCAGCTTTTCAGCGTCATAGAAATACAAGACAGAGGAATTGATGCTCCAGGAGGTGGACAGCGCTACCTCGCCCGTGTCAGTGCCACAAAAGCCCTGAACACGGTTGGGGGTGGAGATGGCCGCTACAGGGGTGGGATCAACACCCAAGGGTTGGGTGGCATCCAGACGGAACACCGTCACCAGAGAGGTGTTTTTGTCTCCGGCAGGCGTGGTGAGACGCTGCTCCTCGGGGGTCTCGTAGCTGCCGGGCTCATAGAAAGTACCGGCCAAAATATAATCCCCGTGGATATAGCACCATGCAGGATCCAGGAAGGTGGGAACCGTGCCGATCTCAACAAGCTCGTCTTTGCCCAAGAGAAGATCGTCCAGATCATACACGTTCAGTCCATCGCTGTCCGTAACGTAAAGGAATTTGTCAAAGTGGGATACACCGCCCGTATGCCCCGTATGGTCGGAGCCATCCATCTCCTTCATCTGCGCGTAGGTGGCCTTGCCATCCTTGTCGATAAGATAGACGCGGGAGGCGGTATCGTCGGACATATAACCGCACATGAGGAAGGCTTCCTTTTCGGCAACGTAGTCAAAACCCTGAGGCACACAGTTGTCATTCAAACCGGGAATGGTAAATTCCTTGTCTGCCTTACCGTAGAATTCGCTATAAACAATACGCTCCCCCGCCTTCAGCAAAAGCACCAGCGCCAGAAGGGCCGCCAGAATGATGGCGAGAATAATCAGAATACGTTTTAAAATCTTCATATCGGTCGCAACCTCCATAATTTTGTATCTTTAGCATACCACAAAAATATTGATTTGTCAACCTCTGTGGCCTTTTTTGACGTCCGCCACCCTTGTGCTGAGGATTTCTCTGTGTAGTGCACAAAAAGATCCTGCCTTATCTGTGCTTTTTGTCAATAATACCTGTTGAAAAAAGAGAACGCCTATGATATAATGTTACCATGCATATTCATGCAAACATTATTCATTCAAGGAGAAAGAAAATGAAAAAGTTTTTGGCCGTTTTTATGGCTCTGATGCTGGCTCTGACCTGCATGGCTGTTTTCACCGCTTGCACTGAGAGCGGCACCGAGAACGGCACCGAGGCAGGCACTGCCGCAGGTACCGAGGCTGCCACCGACGCTAAGACCGAGGCTGCTACCGACGCTAAGACCGAAGCCGCTACCGACGCCGCTACCGAAGCCCCCGCTGAGGGCGAGGTCGCTACCGACGCCGCAGGCGATGCTGAGACCGAGGCTTCTACCGAGAAGACCGAGAATGCCGAGACCGAGGCCGCTACCGAGGCAGGCACCACCGTTGACACCGAGGGCGAGAACGTCCTGAAGATGGGTACCAACGCATACTTCCAGCCCTACGAGTACTACGAGAACGAGAAGATCGTAGGTATCGACGCTGAGATCGCCGCCGCCATCGCTGAGAAGCTGGGCATGAAGCTGGAGATCGTTGATATGCAGTTCGATTCCATCCTGACCGCCGTTAACGAGGGTTCCGTTGACTTCGGTATGGCCGGTATGACCATCACCGACGAGCGCAAGGAGGAGGTTGACTTCTCCATCAGCTATGCCAACGGCAAGCAGATGGTTATCGTTAAGAACGATTCCCCCATCGCCTCTCTGGATGATCTCTGCGCTGAGAACGCTACCTACAAGGTAGGCGTACAGCTGGGCACCACCGGTGACATCTACGCTACCGACGAGTTCGGCGCTGAGAGAGTTACCACCTACAGCAACGGCAACGAGGCTGTTCTGGCTCTGATCGGCGGCGACGTTGACTGCGTGATCATCGACAACGAGCCCGCTAAGGCACTCATCGCCGCTAACGAGGGTCTGAAGCTCCTCGAGACCGCTTACGCTGACGAGGACTACGCCATCTGCGTTAAGAAGGGCAACTCCGAGCTTCTCGAGAAGATCAACACCGCTATCCTTGAGCTGACCGAGGAAGGCAAGATCGACGAGATCCTGGACAAGTACATCAAATAATCGTTGACAGGTTCCATTCATTTTTAACCTTAAACGGTTAGAGCTTATAAGATGGGACGGGCAACCGTCCCATTCTTATAGGGGTTTTCTCCTGTAATTTCCGTCCCCGGGAAATCCCAAGAGAAATCTCCTATAGGACCCATACATCAAGAAAGGAACCCTTTCACCAAGGGTTTAGATCGTCAACATGAAAAATAAAAGCATGAAACTCAAAAAGCTATGGATCGCCCTTTCCGTGATCCTGGTCTGCGCCATTGCCTTTGGCGTGGTGCTTGTGGTGGATCGCCTGTCCAACAAAACCGATCTGACCATGACCGAGGAGGAGGCTGCCGTCCAGCTTCGGGAAGCCTTGGATGCCCTGCCTCTGAAGGTGGCCAAGGGATCGGTTTACGTGGTAGAGAACACCACCTTTGAGGTTCTGTCCGTGGAATACGGTACAGAGAAGGACGTCCTCGTCACAGTCTCCTACAGTACCCCTGACGCAAAGGGCATGTACGAGGCCAAAAAGGAAAGCATTTTCGCTGAGGTGTGGCAGTACTGGCAGGAGCGCGAGGCCGCCGGCAGAAAGACCGGTGCCACCAACATCCTGGCTCTGCTCAACAAAAGCATCACCCCCGTTCTTGAGGAGCAGCCCAAGCTGACCGGCGAGACCACCGTCGTCTTCTACGATACAGGCGCCGAAAAGCCCCAGCTTTATCTGAGCGATGAGACCCTGGACACCCTCCTGGGGGGCTACATCACCGTAAGAGATGATATCACCTCCACCACCAAGATCACGGTTGACGGTGAGACCTTTGACATCGAGAAAAACAATACCATCCGCACAGGTATTGCCAATTACTTCGGCCTCAACAATTACGATGCCGAGCGCCCCGACACCTCCACACCCTTGACCAAGGTCTGGAACAGCTTTGTAAATGATCTCCACAAAAACTTCATCGAGGGTGATCGCTGGAAGTATCTGGCCACCGGTCTGGGCAACACCCTGGCCATTACAGGCCTTGCCTTGATTTTGGGTATCGTTCTCGGATTTTTGTCCGCAGTTGTCCGTGTGGTTCACGAGCAGACAGGCAAAATGGTCTTCCTCGACCGCCTGGTAAAGCTCTACGTATCCGTCATCCGCGGCACCCCCATCATGGTTCAGCTATTGATCATCTACTTCGTGCTGCTCCTACCCGCAGGCGTTGACAAATTCCCCGCGGCAGTGCTGTGCTTCGGTCTGAACAGCGGCGCCTACGTGTCCGAGATCATTCGCGGCGGTATCATGTCCATCGACCAGGGACAAACCGAGGCAGGCCGTTCTCTCGGCTTTGGCTTTGGCTCCACCATGATCCACATCATTCTGCCCCAGGCCTTCAAGGCTGTCCTGCCCTCCCTGTGCAACGAATTCATCACCCTGCTCAAGGAGACCTCCGTGGCCTTCTACATCGGCGTGGCAGATCTGACCCAGGGCGGCCTCAAGATCCGCTCCATCACCTACAGTAACTTTATGCCCCTGATCGCCGTGGCACTCATTTATCTGGTGCTCGTGCTGATCCTCACCAAGCTGGTGGGTATTCTGGAAAGGAGGCTTCGCAAGAGTGAACGCTGAGAACGTACTGGTCAAGGTCAAAGACCTGAAGAAGCATTATAACGACGGCGCCGTACACGCCCTGGACGGCGTTTCCATGAACATCAGCCGCGGCGAGGTGGTGGTCATCATCGGCCCCTCGGGCAGCGGCAAGTCCACCTTCCTGCGCTCCCTTAATCTTTTGGAGGTGCCCACCGACGGAGAAATCCTGGTAGGCGGCGTGAACCTGCTGGACAAAAAAGCAAACATCAACCTGCACCGTCAGAAGATGGGCATGGTTTTCCAGCATTTCAATCTGTTCCCCCACATGACCATCCTGCGCAACATGACCATCGCCCCCATGAAGCTTCTCAAAAAGTCCAAGGAAGAGGCCGAGAAGAAGGCAATGGAGCTGCTTCACATGGTAGGCCTTGCCGATCGCGCCGAGGCTTATCCCAGCCAGCTTTCGGGCGGACAGAAGCAGCGTGTGGCCATCGTCCGCGCCCTGTGCATGGAGCCTGAGATCATGCTCTTTGACGAGCCCACCTCCGCCCTCGATCCCGAAATGGTCGGTGAGGTGCTGGAGGTTATGAAAAAGCTGGCCCGCGACGGTATGACCATGGTGGTGGTCACTCACGAGATGGGCTTTGCCCGTGAGGTCGGTTCCCGTGTGGTCTTCATGGACGGCGGCCAGATCATCGAGGAGGGCACTCCCGAGGAGATCTTCAATCATCCCAAATCCGACAGATTGCAGGGCTTCTTGGCCAAGGTTCTGTAAGGCTCTGATACAGAAAAGAGTCAGCCCCATCAAAACAACTTTACGATAACAAGGAGAAATACATGAACAAGCTGGTCATGGTCATCAACGGACGGGGCGGCGTAGGCAAGGATGCCCTGTGCGACGCCCTTGGCAAACGGTTTAAGGTGATCAATAAATCCTCCGTGGATCCCATCAAGGAGATCGCCGCCCGCTACGGCTGGCAAGGAGAAAAGACCCCCAAGGCACGAAAATTCCTGGCGGATCTCAAGCAGGTGTTTGTGGAATACAACGATCTGCCCACCGCTTATCTTTTAGAGCAATATAAAGCCTTCATGGAAAGCGATGCCGAGATTTTTTGTGCCCATATCCGCGAAGGGGCCGAGATCGACAAATTCATGGCCCTGATCCCCACAAAGCACATCAGCATGCTCATCCGCCGTCCCGATCCTAACGGAATTGCCCCCTACGGAAACGTGGCCGACGATCAGGTGGAAAGCTACGCCTATGATCATATCTTCGACAACGTGCTTCCCCTGGAGGAAAGCGGCGAAGCCTTCTGTGAGCTGATTGCAGGTATATTAAGCGATAACTAAGCAAAAGGACATTCCCCAAAAGAGAACCCATGCCGCGGCATGGGTTCTCTTTTATTTCTTTGCTTCGCGCTCGATCTTACGAAGACTGTCCTGCTTCAAGGTCTCCCGCAATTCCCGTGTCCAGGGAGACCATTGGCTGTTGGCCTCACCGTAAACCAGATTTTCGGTATACTCCAGGGGAATCCACGTGCTGATGGGCGCTTCATTGTGAGACACCACCGCCTCCATATTGTCCAAGGCCTTGAACAGCTTGGCCTCGGGCGTCACAAGGGCGTTCATTTCGGCGTACAAGGCGGTAAATTCCTCAGCCATGACAGGAGGCAGGAGGGACATAAGATGGGCAATGGCACGTTCCTCCTCGGCCTCGTGATCTTCGGTCTTGTAAAAGGAAGGAATATCTCCTGTAATGGCCTCTCCGAAATCGTGGATGAGGCACATTTTAATCACTTTATTCATATCCAGATCGGGATACTCGTCGGCGCAAAGCAGCGCCATCACCGACAGCCTCCAGGAATGCTCCGCCACGCTCTCCTGCTTGCCCTGGGAATTCCAGGAATGGCGTGTGTTGCATTTCAGCTTCTCAATGATGCCCAAAAAGTCAATATAATCTCTGGGTTTCATACCTTTTCTCCTTTAATACTGCGCAGATCATGGGCAAACGTCAAGGGGATCCGCAGATTTCCCTTCCCCACGCCCAGCTTGATGTCAGGCTTGACCTCGCCGTGAAAATCGCTGCCGCCGCTGGGTAAAATACCGAATTCCTCTATAAGGCGATCAGCCAACGCCTCCGTCTCGGTGTCGTAAAGACTATATCGGGTCTCCATGCCCACAAGTCCCAAGGGAACCGCCTCGGAAAGGAATTTTCGCGCGCCGTCCTCGTCCATTTGCAAAAAGGGATGGGCCCACACCGGAACAGCACCGATGGATTTGAGAAACGCCACGGCATCAGGTGCTTTTACACGCTCAGGCGGAACATAAAAGCCCTTGCCCTCCCCTAAAAGCGTGGAAAAAGCGATTTTGACGCTGTCCACGTATCCCTTATCCAATAGAGCCTTGGCTATATGGGCGCGATTGATATGACCGTCGGGGGTGGATGCCACGATCTCATCATAATCTATCAAATATCCCGCTTCGCGAAGCCGCCCCACCAATGCCCGATTGCTCTTTTCCTTGCGGACATTGTATTGCGCCACGTAATTTTCCACCTCAGCAAAGGCTGTCTCGGGGATATATAAGCCTAAAATGTGCAATTCCACGCCTTCGTATTCAGTAGAGATCTCCACACCCGGAACAGCCTCCATATAAAGCGCCTCGCAAGCCTTGATAAACTCGGGAAGTCCCGCCACGGTATTATGGTCGGTGAGGGCAATGGCGGAAAGTCCCGCTTCCTTGGCGGCGGCCGCCAGGGCGGTAGGTGTCAGAGTACCGTCGGAGCGGTTGGAATGGGCATGGAGGTCGCAGATCATAAGGTTTCCTTTCTTAGGCACGATCACGCGCCAAGCCTCGGTGAGTCTTTCCATCCCCCACGCAGCGTTGGCCGGCGAGGTAGACGGCAGGCACACCGCATCGCGGCAGATCTTGTCTCTGATATATTTGTTGTAATATTTTTCCGCTGTCTTGCCGTTGACAAAAATGGTTTCAATGGGAGCGGCACCGAGGATCACGCTCAGATCATTAGGCACCACGTTTTTGATGGTGCTGTCCGCGCTCCCCGTGATCTCGCAGGAGGCGATGACGTCCCACAGGGCAATACGGTTGTCAAGAAGCATTTGCTTTTTGTCGGCCACGGAGCGTGGCTCGGGGCAGTCCAGCACCGCCGAAAGCACGCGCCAGAAGCGGTTCTGCGAATGTCCGTAGAAAAATCCGGCCTCGCGGGATTTCACCGACGGAAAGCTGCCCAGGATCAGCACGCGGGAACGGTTGTTGAAAACAGGCGGGATCGGGTGGTTAACCATAAAAAAGCAGCCTTCTTTCGGATGATGGATTCGATATATTATTATAACAAAAGGCGGCGAAATTTTCAAGGGGAAAAGAAAAAATCCCGACAGAAATTCTGCCGGGATTAAAAACAGTTTGTTTTTATGCTCTCGTAAAAACATAATACTGAGGTTCCAATCCTCCGTATGTATAATCTCCACTTTTCCATTCAACGAACAAATATTCTACGCCGTCGATTTGACAAACCTGATACGCGCACGCAGTGTGGTTCCATTTTCGAAGCACGAAACCCTTCGTCCATGTCTGCATATGTGCTCCGCTAATGGTTTTATCGCCATAAACGCTGATAACCTCACCATTCTCTTTGAATACAATTTGTTTGAAAAAGAGATCGGCTCGAGGAGCTTTTGACGGGTCAAATGCTTCGATATTCCGGCAAAGACCTTTGACTTCCCATATTCCCAGTATATCCCTGTCATCGGCAAAGGGCAGATCAATGTTATCCTTGCGTGCAATATCTTCTGCCAAGTATGCTATATTGTCGATTTGTCGCAAAACAAGCACTGTAGGTTTTCCGTTTCTGCGGTATTCATACGACTTAAACGTTACAAACATATATCTGCTTGCGCCATGCTCCTCCACAACGTAATCATTAACAGAAGATGCATCTCCGAACTCACATATCAGCTTGCCCTTGCTCCAGCTATAGCACCAATATCTTTCACCATGAGGTAAAAAGTAAATTTCTTTAGCCGTGTAATCCATAGGACAGATATTACCGTAAAAATCCTCCTTAACGGCATACTCACCAACCGTTTGCCACTTACCGACGATGGAACTGTCATCCTCAAATGCAATGTTGACATCATCATTGAGCGCAGTCACCGAGTCAGAGAGCTTGGTTATCTCGCAGGTCACGTATACTTGATTGGAACACTCATTTCCACAAGTTTTATAACCGGATATGCGCTGATAACCGTTTTCTAAAATCGCTTTTTCTACCTCGTTTCTCATTTGATTTTGATGATTTGCGTCGCAAAGCTCGCTCTTTGCGTAAGTAATCTGGTTCTTTTCATAAAAAGTCACGTTCATGGCTTTATGCTCCTCTAGTATATTTTTTTCGGCTTTCATCAAATTGGCCATTGTTTGCAAAAGTTCTGATTTTTTGCTTTCAAATAAGGATAGAATTTGCTCTCTGCTTTCACAGGAGGAAAGAATCTTTTTGATTTCAGGAAGTGTAAATCCCGCTTGCTTGAGCGCTGTAATACGCACAAAGATAGATATTTGCTCTTTGGAATAATACCTGTAGCCCGTAAAATTATCAACATAAACGGGTGTCAGTAATCCTTCCTTGTCATAGTGCCGCAGTACGGATACTTTCGTATCGCATATACGTGCGAACTCTCCTATTTGCATACGGTTTTCTCCTTATTTTTTTATTCAAGATATCTTGTGAGCATATTATAAACCTCATGATAGGTTGAGAGTCAATACCTTTTTTGAAACTTTTTAAGAAACTTTTCCAGATTAACACACGATAGTATAGCGTTATCCTCCCCTTCAGGGATTCTGAACCCCGAACTCGCCAATGGCGAGTTCATCAAGCTGCACCAAGATCGCGCAAAAGGGGAATTCCGCGTGCAGCTTGAACCCGTTTTCTCATGCCCTAAAGATACGCCACAAAACAAAAAGACCACCGAATGGTGGTCTGTTTGCTTTATGGTGCACCTTCAGGGATTCTGAACCCCGAACTCGCCAATGGCGAGTTCATCAAGCTGCGCCGAGATCGCGCAAAAGGGGAATTTCGCGTGCAGCTTGAACCCGTTTTCTCAAGCCTAAAGATACGCTATAAAGCAAAACAGACCACCGATTGGTGGTCTGTTTTGCTTTATGGTGCACCTTCAGGGATTCGAACCCGGGACCCACTGATTAAGAGTCAGTTGCTCTACCAACTGAGCTAAAGGTGCTGGCTCCCCCTGTTGGACTTGAACCAACGACTCCCTGATTAACAGTCAGGTGCTCTACCGACTGAGCTAAGGAGGAATACACTCCTCGATCGGTTTTTCACCGATGAGGTATA
>SVTR01000003.1 GCA_015063685.1 Oscillospiraceae bacterium
CGTAGGGGCGAACTGCGTTCGCCCGCCGTTCCCCAAAAGCCTTTGCTTATCAATATACTTTTTATTACGGGCGAACACAGTTCGCCCCTACGACCACGTTGGTCAGAAGCCCGCAAACAACAATTTATCGTTGTACCGTCCCTCGCGTGGTGCCTATGGCACGGGATGCACTACCCCGAGCCAGAGCCCCACCGCAGGTGGTAACAACAATATAGCTACCTAATTACCCATCGCGGTATGTGGTACGCACAGGATGCACTACCCCGAGCCAAAGCCCCACCGCAGGTGGTAACAACAATTTATCTGCCTAACTTCCCATCGCGGGATGTAGTTCGCATGGGTTGAATAACCCCGAGCCAAAGCCCCACCGCAGGTGGTAAACAACAATTTATCTATCAAAAGGGACATTTGCATATGAATATGAAGACACCATTAGTCATCCTCTCCGCCGCCTGCGGGGTGGGCAAGACCACCATTCAAAACGCTCTGCGAGACTTGAACCTGCTCCCCGGCTACGCCTGTCTCGGCTCGGATGAGATGGGTATCAACTGGTGGGATTACGCCGGCACGCCCCATGCGGCAGATTACACCAAGGATTGTCTTGCCGCCGCTCTTGATCGCGCAGGTGACCGTCCGCTTGTGTTTTGCGCTTGTGTCGCGCCCCCTGATTTCCGAGAGATGCGCCCCGCTTTCCCTCAGATTTCCTCGGTACGGCACATCGGTATGACCTGCTCGAACGAGGAGGTTCGTCGCCGTCTGCTGGCTCGCCCTCCCGAGCGGATGTGCAGCGATGAGGCTTTTATTCTTTCCCAGATCGAATACAACCAATGGATCCGTGAGCATCCGGACGAATATGCTTTCTCCCTTGACAATACGCCCTACAGCATCCAGGAGACGGCCGAGATCATCGCGGATTTTATCCTGCGGACCGAACTGTAAATTCATCCTCTTAACGAAAGGCTACATATGGATCACAAAAAACACATCCTCAGCTATACCCGCCGGGCGGTAGACGATTATCAGATGATCCGTCCCGGTGACAAGATCGCCGTGGGCGTCTCTGCCGGCAAGGACTCCCTGGCGCTGCTTTGTGCCATGGCGGGATTGCGCCGCTTCTATCCCGTCCCCTTTGAACTCGTTGCCATCACGGTGGACATGGGCTTTGGAGATATTGAAGCCAACCGAGGCAAAACCATGCCCGAGGATCCTTACGGCGACATCCGCCGCTTGTGCGAGTCTTTGGACGTGCCCTACAAGGTCGTCCCCTCCGAAATCGCCAAGATCATTTTTGACGTGCGGAAGGAAGCCAACCCCTGTTCGCTGTGCGCCAAGCTTCGTCGTGGCGCGCTCCACAACGCCGCCAAAGCCGAGGGCTGTACCTCGGTAGCTTTGGGTCATCATTTTGACGACGCGGTAGAAACTTTCATGCTCAACCTGTTCTTTGAGGGACGCATCGGTTGCTTCCAGCCCGTCACCTATCTGTCCCGGGTGGGTCTTCGCGTCATCCGTCCCCTGCTTTACGCCCCCGAAAAGGAGATCGCCGCCTTCGCCAAGGAAGCCAATTTGCCCGTGGTGCCCTCCTCTTGCCCCGCCGACGAGAACACCCAGCGAGAAGAAATGAAGCAGCTCCTCCATGATCTGGAGCGCAACAACAAGGGCTTGCGCCATCGGATTTTCGGCGCCATGCAGCGCGGTGAGATTGACGGCTTCCATCTGCCTGACAGAAGACCTCTGATTTTTCCCGAGCCGGAGGAAAACGAAACCGACGTCACTCCGTAAAAGAGCGCTGCTTTGAAGTTTTCCCCGGACTTTCTGTCAAAATAATAATCATGTCACGGTACTATCAGCGGGACCGCCTCGTGGTCAAAACAAAAAACACGGCACAGCCTTTCAGACTGTGCCGTATTTTTTAGGGATGTCTTCCCGTGATGGGGGGACAGATTAGTCCATCTGCTCCTTAACCTTGGAAGCCTTACCAACGCGATCGCGCAGGTAGTACAGCTTCGCACGGCGCACCTTACCGCGGCGGATGACAGTAACATCCACTACGTTGGGAGAATGCAGGGGGAAGGTCTTCTCCACGCCGACACCGTAGGAAATACGGCGAACGGTGAAAGTCTCGGAGATACCGCCGCCATGCTTTGCGATGACAGTACCCTCAAACATCTGGATTCTCTCTCTGTTGTTACCCTCTTTGATCTTGTTGTGCACGCGAACGGTGTCACCAATGTTGAAAGCGGGAACAGTTTCCTTCAGCTGCTCGTTTGTAAAAGCCTTGATCATATCCATGTCATAGCCCTCCTTATTTACCGGGTGTTCATGCAGAGCGTCGCAGCGGACCACCCTCATAATACGTTGTGCGAGATCGCACATACGGATGTTATTATAGCACACTTTTCCTTACTTTGCAAGGGGTTTTGCAAAAAAACATCCATAAATTTGCGTTTTTTTCCATGGGACGGGTTGGTCAACTTAGATAAATGAACTGCCGCAAATTCCCGAAGGCCGAATCTATTGGGCTCCTTCACGGCACGGGATTTCTCTCAGTTCAGTTTTTTCAGCTTTGCGTAGGTTGCCATGAGCTTCTTGGTTCCCACGGTATCAAACATGACCTCCATGAGCTTATCCTTGCCCATGGGCTTCACCGAGAGGATCTCTCCCTCCCCAAAGGTCATATGGCGGACACGGTCGCCGGGCTTCAGCGTTTCCATTTCTCCTCTGGCCTCGGCTGTGGGCACTTGTGCCATACGGCCAACGGTGGTTCTGTCTGTATGTACGGGGGCTTTATGTCTTTGCGGGCGCTCAGAAATATAGGTTCGGGGCATTTCGGGACGCTGATAAGGAACGTAACCGCCCTCCTGGGTCAGATCCTCCTCCAGCATCAGCTCATCAGGGATCTCGGACACGAAGCGGGAACGTCTGTTGGCCACGGTCTGACCGTACCACAGGCGGGATTTGGCGTGAAGAATGATCACCTGCTCCTTGGCGCGGGTAATGGCCACGTAAGCCAGGCGGCGCTCCTCCTCCATATCCTCGCTGTCACCCATGATATTCTGCATACCGGGGAAGATCCCGTCCTCCATGCCGGGCAAAAACACCACGGGGAACTCCAGGCCCTTGGCGCTGTGAACCGTCATAAGCACCACGGCGTCGGCCTTGTCATCATATTTATCAACGTCTGCCACCAGGGCATTTTCCTCCAGGAAGCCCACAAGGGTAGGCGTTTCGTTATTTTGGCTATATTCCACCATGTTGGATTTCAGCTCGTACAGGTTCTCTACCCGCTCCTTCTCGGCGTCTCCGGCCAGCTTCAGCGCGTTCAGATAGCCCGTTTTTTCCATGACTTCATCAAAAAGCTCGCCCAAGGAAGCATTTTCGGCCACGGCCCCCAGCTCCTTGATCATATCCGCAAAGGCGGTCAAGATCTTGGCAGAGCGTGACAAGGCAGGATAGCTGTCCGCGTGATCCATCACGTCAAAGAGAGAGCATCCGCACTCATTGGCGATGAGATCAACGGCAGACAGGGTCTTGTCACCGATACCGCGGCGAGGCTCGTTAATGACACGAAGCAAGCGCTCACGGTCGTTGTGGTTACTGATCAGCTGCAAATAAGCCACCGCGTCACGGATCTCCTTGCGGTCGTTGAAGCGGGTGCCGCCCACCATGCGGTAAGGAATACCGCTCTTGGCCAAAGCACGCTCCAGGCTGCTGGATTGGGAATTGGTACGATAGAGCACGGCAAAATCGCGATATGTACGCTGATGGCCGTTCTCCATGCCCTGTCGCTCTCGGCTTCTCATCATATGAGCCACGGTGTCCACCACCGAGCGTGCCTCAGCGATCTGATCCTCCACACGGCGGACAATGATCTTTTCTCCCTCGTCACCTGCCGTCCACAGCTTCTTCCCTTTTCGTCCGTGGTTGTGGCCGATGACGCCATTGGCGGCGCTGAGGATGGTTTTGGTAGAGCGGTAATTCTGCTCCAGCTTGATGACCATGGCCTTGTCATATACCCGATCAAAGCCCAGAATGTTGTCAATGGTGGCTCCTCTGAACTTGTAGATGCTCTGGTCGTCGTCACCTACCACCATCAGGTTGTTGGTTCCGCCGGACAGGAGCGCCGCCAGTTCAAATTGAGCCTTGTTGGTGTCCTGATACTCGTCTACGCAAACGTAGCGGAACTTGCGCTGATAGAAGTGCCGCACCTCCTCAAATTCCCTCAAAAGACGCACGGTATAGAAAATGATATCGTCAAAATCCATGGCCCCCGACCGTCTCAGCTCCTCCTGATAAGCGGCATAAACCCTGGCGATGCGGGAACGGCGATAATCCACCCCCACCATTTCAGCGTAGGCCTCGGGATCCATGAGGTTATCCTTCGCGTGGCTGATCTCGCTCATCACGCTTTTGACGGGAATGGTTTTTTCGTCGATCCCCAGCTTTTTCATGACGGCAGAAACCGTCTTTTTGGTGTCGTCGGTGTCGTAGATGGTGAAGAAACGGTCAAAGCCCAGCTTCTCTCCGTGAACGCGCAAAATCCGCATGCAAATGGAATGGAAGGTGCCGCTCCAGATGCTTCCCGCAATGGTCTCGTCCTCAAACTCTGCCACCAGACGGTTTTTGATCTCATTGGCAGCCTTATTGGTAAAGGTGATCGCCAACATCTGATAGGGGGGGCAGGCATCCTTGATAAACTCAAGGAGAATCTCGCGGATCTCGGGCACCGTCAGCTCCACGGCGTCTTCCAGTTCCTTTACCCGAGCCTCGGTCAGCTCATAGGGAACGGTGGTGTCATGGAACGCGTTACCGTAGCGGATGATGTAGGCAATGCGGTGAACCAGCACCGTGGTTTTTCCGCTGCCGGCTCCCGCCAGGATCAGAAGGGGGCCGTGGGTTTGGAACACGGCGCTTCTCTGCTCAGGGTTAAGATGCCCGTAGGCCTTATGAAACAGCGCCTGCTTGGCGGCAAGGTATCTTTGCTCAAGTTGGGTCTTCATGGTTTGATCTTCCTTTCACTTTCCGAAAATAGCGTAGGCGGGCGACCGCATATGCGGCACGCCCGCCGAGGAAGTCACGGATCAAAAGATCAGGGCATTTCTAAAAACTCTATCACCAAATGAGCGTGAGAGCGTTTTTAGAGATGACCATCATTTACTGGTTCTTCTTATTCGCGGACTGTGCCTTCTGCTGATTGTTCTGGTTGTTGTTTTGATTCTGGTTGTTGTTCTGGTTCTGATTGTTGTTCTGATTCTGATTGTTGTTCTGATTGTTGTTCTGATTCTGATTGTTGCTCTGATTTCTGTTATTGTTCTGCATTTTGAGTAAATTCCTTTCCTGACCCGACATGATCGGGCTATTGCGCATCGGTTAAGATGCTGCATGACCAGTATGGCCGAGGAGAGGGAATTTTATGCAGGTGCGGTCACGAAAGCATGTATTTATAATCAATCTGTTCAAAGATCACCGAAACGGTGTGGATAAAGAAGGCGACAAAAACACCCGACAGCACCACGTCCGCAAAGATCCAAAGCTCCCAAAGGGAGCCGTCCATGACGGGGAGAACCAGCATATGGACGAGGGAAGCCAGCGAAGCCGCAACGCCCAGGCCAAAGGCCACCCACAGACGGCTATGGAGCGCTTTGTGGAGCTCTGCCACACGGGCGTTGGGATGGGCGCTATCATAGGCAGTCACCGAAAATCCCGTATACTGATTGACGGCCATCATGAGTACCATCACCAGCATAAACAACAGTAGGATACCGCAAAGCACGGTAACGCCGCGGACGTAATTCATGGTCATCCAATGCTCGTAGACCTCTGCGTGGCGGTAAGCGGAGCCGCCGTCGGACATTTTGAAATACCCCAGCTGCAGGATCCATTCTCCTGCCGTGAGCAGGATATACGCCCCCGCAACCGCCAAAGCACCCTTCCAAAACGGAGTTTTGACGTGCTTGCGGAGAATGAGCAGACCGATGATGGACAAAATCCCCAGCATAAAATCGGGGGTAACGCATACGTCATCCAGGAAAAAATCCAAGGTAAAGCAAAGGCCGACGCAAAGGAACACCATGGCGAGCTTGACACTTCGTCTCGCAAACAGCTCGGGACGGGTGAGCACCTCAGTTTCGTACTTATGGCAAAGCTTATCAAAGAAGGGGCGATCCTTCATCAGATGGCGAAGGAAAGGTATGATCCTTGCAAGCCACACGATACCCAGGATCAGCACCAAAACAGCACTCATCCCCCGCATCAGGCCGATAAATTCATAGACCATGGTGCGATTGCCCGCATCCGCGCCGCCCGATTCGTGGTTCAAAACCGCCAGCTCGGGAAGGACGGACATCACCTCACGGGCCACCAGGAAAAAGAGGGTGTAGGAAAAGGTTCTTTCGGTCAAGGTCTTATTGGAGCGTATCTTTCGGCCGGGATAGCAGCGGTCAAAGATGGCCGTGCTGTCGTGCCGTGTGCCCAAATAAATGAAGCCGTTGCAAAGGCTCTTCCAAGCCGGGATCAGGGTTATGCAATCCAAAACCGCGAAAGCAAAGGCGCAGAGCAGCTGCAGGGTGGGTCTCTCGGTGGGGGACGCCATACCGAAAATAAAGAAAATAGCGGCAAAGCGTGCCAATCCCAAAATCACCATTCTGCGGAACAGTCCCCGGGCTTCCGACACGCGATCATCCATATCAGACAGACAGTAGATGCCCTTCATGATCAAGGCATAGCCGATGAAGTCAGGGAGAACGTCGACCACCGCCAGCATGGGAGACACAAGGAACACCACGCCCGCGATCATAAAACCCAGCCCCAGGGTGGGACTCAAACGTTTTTTACGCATATGTACGATCTCTCCTTTCATTCATTTTACTTCTTGTTCTTTTTGTTCAATTTCTTCTCTTCCCGCGCTTTTCTCTTTTGCTGACCGTAAGCAATGCTTTCATTCAGCGCCTTGGCCGAGCGCTCGTCAAACTTATCGTTCAGCTTATTAATAAAAGTGAAGCGGGATCGCTTCATGGGAGCGCTCAAATCCTCGTCCGCGGGGCAGATGTCACGGAAACAAGCGTGGAGCATCAGGGTGTTGAGGATGTAGCAGACCAACACCACCAGAAGCAGTATTTTGGTAAACACCTGGTTCTGGTAGGCGGCAATAGCGGGAAAGATTAAAAGGATCATCTGTCCCACCGCCCAAATGCCGGTGAAAACGCCGTTGCGGATGGCGGAGGCTTTGATCTTGTCCTCCTCCACGTCAGCAGCGATGGTCACCACGCTCCAGAGAAGCATGGCGTGCATGAACACCTCAGCGAAAAATCTGATGCGATCCACGGTAACCGTCAGGGCTGTGCCCACAGGCACCTTGTTCCACAAAAACAACTCGTCCACAAAGACCGCCACGTCGTAAAGTCCCAAAAGCAGGTAGATACCTGCGGCGGCGATGAGCATGGCAAAGCGGGGACAGTAATCCTTCAGCTTGAGGGCGGCGTTGGCCATCACCACGGAGCCGATGATATAAGCCGCAAAGCTGTAATCACCCACGCCAAAGGACATAAGGGTCAGAATAAAATAACCGCAGAGTAAAAGTCCAAAGCCCATGGATGTCACGCCTCCTTTCCTTTGCAGAGGGGACGGCGCACCGTCCCCTGTTTTGCGATTGGTTGTGTCATTATTGTGCGCTATTGCGATTTTTCAGCTCGCAACAGTTCTTGTACTTCTTGCCGGAACCGCAGGGGCAGGGATCGTTTCTGCCCACCTTTGTGGATCTCACGGGCTGGGGCTTGACCGTCACCTTCTTGGCGCCGGGCTTGCCCTCAAAGCCTTCCTGCAGGGGCTTGGCTACCTGCACACGCTGGATCTCCACACGGGGCGCGGGTACAACGGTCAGCAGGGTACGCACAGTCTTGTCTCGGATCTCGCCCACCATGGCGTCAAACATATCGGCGCCTACCATGCGGTACTCGTTGACAGGATCACGCTGGGCATAGGACTGAAGACCGATGCTGCCCTTGAGATCGTCCATGGCATCAATATGATCCATCCATGCGGTATCCACGTTGCGAAGCAAAACAGCTCTCTCCACCTCACGGAAACGCTCGGGAGTAAAGAGCTCCTCCCGCTCGCGGATCTTGTCCTCGGCACGGTTGATGAGCATCTCTTTGAGATCCTCGCGGGTCAGAGACTTCAGCTCCTCCTCGGAATACTTGAGATCGTCCTCCGTGCAAAGATAGCCCATCAGCTCGCCGCGCAGACCGTTGAGATCCCACTCAGCGGCATGCTCCGCATTGGTGTGAGCATCAACTGCGGATTCGATATTGCCGCGGATCATGTTCATGATCTTCTCGGAGATATCGTTTTCGTCCAGCACCTCCTGGCGCTGCTTGTAGATGATGGTTCTCTGCTGGTTCATAACGTCATCGTAAGACAGGACGTACTTACGGCGCTTGAAGTTGGAGTCCTCAATACGCTTCTGAGCAGATTCGATGGTGCCTGTGAGCAGTCTTGCCTCGATGGGGGTATCCTCATCCAGGCCCAGGCGGTCGATCATGGCGATGATGCGCTCATTGTTGCCGAACAGGCGCATGAGATCGTCCTCCAGGGAGATGAAGAAGCGGGACTCACCGGGGTCACCCTGACGGCCGGCACGGCCGCGAAGCTGATTGTCGATACGGCGGGATTCGTGTCGCTCGGTACCCAGGATGAAGAGACCGCCCACGGCTCTGACCTTGTCGGCCTCAGGTGCCACCTCCTCCTTGTACTTGGCGTAAAGCTCCTTGTACTGGCGGCGAACGCCCAAAATAGCCTCATCCTCGGTCTCAGAGGTACCCGTGGCGATAGCGATCAGTCCCTCGTCAATACCGGCGGCGCGGAGATCGGCCTTGGCCATATACTCGGGGTTACCGCCCAGCATGATATCCGTACCACGGCCGGCCATGTTGGTGGAAATGGTGACCGAACCGAATTTACCTGCTTGTGCCACGATCTCGGCTTCCTTGGCGTGGAACTTGGCGTTCAGCACGGTGTGGGGAATGCCTTCTCTTTTCAAAAGGTGTGACAAAAGCTCCGACTTGTCAATAGAAACCGTACCCACCAGGACAGGCTGTCCCTTCTCATGGCAATGGATGACCTGATCCACCACGGCACGGTACTTCCCTGCCACCGTCTTGTAGACCACGTCGTCGTGATCCTCACGGATCATGGGCTTATTGGTGGGCACCTCCACCACGTCAAGGGAATAGATGTCACGGAATTCCAGCTCCTCGGTAAGAGCGGTACCCGTCATACCCGAGAGCTTGGTGTACATACGGAAGTAGTTCTGGAAGGTAATGGTGGCCAGGGTGCGGTTCTCCTTCTGGATCTTCACGCCCTCCTTAGCCTCGATGGCCTGATGGAGACCGTCGGAATAACGACGTCCGGGCATGAGACGGCCCGTGAAAGCGTCAACGATCATGACGCCCTCTTCATTGACCACGTAGTCCACATCCAGCTTCATGCAGCCGTGGGCCTTGATGGCCTGGTTGATGTGGTGAACCAGGGTGGAATTTTCGGGATCGGTATAGGTCTCGATGCCGAAATGCTTTTCGGCCTTACGGGCACCGCGGGGAGTGATCACGGCAGAGTTGGCCTTCTCATCCACCACGTAGTCGGCGTCGATATCGTCACGGTTCTCCTTGGCGTCAAGCTCGGTAACCACGTGTTTTTTTAGGGTGCGGACGAACTGATCGGCCTGCTCGTAGAGATCGGTGGGCTTGTCTCCCTCACCCGAAATGATCAGAGGGGTACGCGCCTCGTCGATGAGGATGGAGTCCACCTCGTCCACGATGGCAAAGACATGACCTCTCTGAACCATACGCTCCTTATAGACAACCATGTTGTCACGGAGGTAGTCGAAGCCGAACTCGTTATTGGTACCGTAGGTAATATCCGCCTGATAGGCACGGCGCTTGGCCTCATTGGACTGGCCGTGTACCACAACGCCTGTGGTGAGTCCCAAAAATCCGTAAACCTTGCCCATTTCCTCGGCACCCACGCTGACCAGGTAATCGTTGACGGTGACAATATGCACACCTTTTCCCGTGAGGGCGTTGAGGTACGCAGGCATGGTAGCCACCAGGGTCTTACCTTCACCGGTTTTCATCTCGGCGATACGTCCCTGGTGAAGGATGATACCACCCAAGAGCTGAACGTAGAATGGGCGTTTACCCAGAACGCGTTCGTCAGCCTCACGGACGGTGGCGAAGGCCTCGGGGAGGATATCGTCCAGAGTCTCTCCCGCGGCCAAGCGCTCCTTGAAGGTATCGGTCATGGCGCGGAGCTCTTTGTCCGTCTTTTTCCTATAAACATCCGCCAACGCCTCAATTTCGTCGGCGATCTTTTTGATCTTCTTGATCTGTCGGTCACTGTAAGTACCGAAGAGTTTTTCTTTCAAGCCCATAAATCTATCTATCCTTTCTCTTTCCGGCCTTTTTGGTCGGAGGATATGGTTTGCCTTATACTAACTATATATTATAGCATGAAAATAAGAAGGATATCTCTCCTAATTGTAAATTTTCAGATAATACTTGAAAAATATGGGGGGATGGGGTATAATGGTAAAGTAATGAAACAGACATATAAATTGTTGTTTAGCGTGGGCTTACTATGAACCCGTAGGGGCGAACTGCGTTCGCCCGCCGTCCCCCAAAAACCTTTGTTTATCAATATACTTTTTATTACGGGCGAACACAGTTCGCCCCTACGACCATGTTGCTCAGAAAACCGTAAACAACAATTTACATGACCAACCGCCCATCGCGGTATGTGGCATGCATGAGTTAAACATCCCCGGCGTTGGCAGGCGGCACGGCCGCCCCCACCGCAGGTGGTAAACAACAATTTACATGACCAACCGCCCATCGCGACATAAGTTTAGCACAGGATGCACTTCCCCGAGCCAAAGCCCCCACCGCAGGTAGCCGCCAAACAACAATTTATCTTTTCAAGGAGTATATATGCCCCACATCAACATTGTCCTCCACGAGCCTGAGATCCCCCAGAACACCGGCAACATCGCCCGCACCTGCGCCGCCACAGGCGCGTCCCTCCACCTCATCCGCCCCATGGGCTTCACTATTGACGACAAGCGCATGAAGCGTGCGGGACTGGACTATTGGGACAAGCTGGACGTGTATTTTTACGATGGCCTGGATGATTTTTACACCCAAAATCCCGCCGCGGCCGTGTACTACTTCACCACCAAAGCGCAGCACAGACACGTCGACGTGGACTACCCCGAAGAGGTTTATCTCATGTTCGGCAAGGAAACCAAGGGCCTGCCCGAGGATCTGCTCTTTGCTCACCCCGACACATGCGTGCGTATCCCCATGCGGAACCACCTGCGGTCGCTGAATCTCTCCAACTCGGTGGCCATCGCGGTGTATGAGGTACTGCGACAGTATGATTTCGAGGGACTGCAAGCAGAGGGACAGCTGACCACCCACATTTGGGGTGAGGGACAGCTGTGATCAAGGGAAGAGGTAAAAGTGAAAAGTGAAGAAGTGTGGTTGAGACCCTTTGGGTCTCTTCATTGGAAATTATAAGGAGGCACTATGCCGAAAAAGGTTTTCGCTGCGATGAGCGGCGGCGTGGATTCCTCGGTGGCGGCTCACCTGCTCACGCAGGCGGGATACGACGTTACGGGAGCCACCATGATCCTGTACCGTCCTGACGGGCAGACGGGGGACACACAGGACGTCACCGACGCCCGTGCCATCTGTCAAAAGCTGGGCATCCCTCACAAAACCTACGACATGGGGGAGGTCTTTTGCCGCCGTGTCATCGAGGACTTCATCAGGGTCTACGAGGAGGGGGGTACCCCCAATCCCTGCGTCACCTGCAATAAAGCCATCAAGTTCGGCGCATTGTGGGAGGCCGTGGCCCGAGACGGTGCTCAAATGATAGCCACGGGACATTACGCCCGCATACGCAAGGAGGGTGACCGTTACCTCCTGTGCAAGGCCGCCGACGAAAGTAAGGACCAATCCTATTTTCTTTGGCAGTTACCAAAGGAGCTGCTCCCCCACATTTTATTTCCCCTCGGAGACATGACCAAGCCCGAAATCCGCACGTTGGCCGCTGAACAAGGCTTTGAGACTGCCCACAAGAGCGACAGCCAGGACATCTGCTTCGTCCCCGACGGCGCTTACGCGACATTCATCGAGGCCTACACGGGCAAAGCTGCCGAGGCTGGGGATTTTGTGGATCGTGAAGGTCGGATACTGGGAAAACACAAGGGCATCATTCACTACACCATCGGTCAGCGCAAGGGCTTGGGCATTGCGCTCGGAGCTCCCGCCTTCGTATGCGCCAAGGATCCTGCCGGCCGCCGGATCATTTTGGGCAATAACGAAGATCTCTTTACACAAGAGATCACCCTTGATAGCGTAAATCTTTTGGCGGTAGACAGTATTGATCGTCCCATGAAGGTAACGGCTCGTATTCGAAGCACCCATCGGGGAGCACTTGCCACAATAGTGATGACCGGGGCTGATACCGCCCGCGTCACCTTCGACGAGCCTCAACGCGCCGCCTGCGCGGGACAGTCCTGCGTCTTTTACGACGGGGACACGGTAATCGGCGGCGGCATCATCCGCTGATCCCCCTTTTCTCACCATTCTTTATCCAGAAAGGAAATCAACCATGAAAAAACTGTCTTGCCTCTTGCTATGCCTTGCGGTCCTGCTTGTTTCCGTCTCCTGCGCCGCCACGCCCGCAATCTTTACCGCGGAGGGATTGTCCCTGACGTTGGATACCACCTTTGAGGTGCTTGAAGCTCCCAAACACACCTTTTCTGCCGTTTCAAAGGCACATATGTACGTAGTCACCATTGATTCCGAAAGCTTTGCCAATTTGGAAAAGCTGGAATATGCTGCCGATATGTCTACGGCCGATTACGCCGCACGGGCTCTGGAGAAAAACGAAATGGAGGCCAAGATCCAGACCCGCAAGGACATCGCCTTCTACACCTATGAAAAGGACATTGAGGGCACGGCTTTTACCTATATGGCCACCTTCCACCGCCTGGGAGACGCCTACTGGACGGTCACCTTCGGGTCCGAAAGCAAGAACTTTTCCGAGGCTCAACCGCAATTCTGGGACTGGGCTGACACGGTCACCTATCTTCGTCCCTAAGCCTGACAGCGTTGCCTTTTGTCAATTTTCCAAGGAGGATCACGATCCTCCTTGTTTTTTGTCAACCGCTTTCTTTCGCTGTCGGACTTTGGTGGATCTCCCCGATAAATTCTTAAAAATATCCCTTTACAAAAGGGAAAATTTATGATATAATGGCAAACGTAGGATTTCATGAGATTCCATGCCGATATAGGCAGGATCATGCAAAAAGAAAGGATCATCATTGTATGTTTATGAAGAAAGCATTAGCGGCTTTGCTCGGCACGGCTCTGCTGGCCGCAGCGGCAGTTCCCGCCGTCTCCGCGCTGGAGCCCCACGGCACCGGTATCAAGATGAGAAACTGGCTGACCAACGACCCCAATTATGACTTCTCCGAGGAATACAAGACCTCCGTCTGGTATGAAAATTTTACGTCCCTGGAGTTTTCCGAGAATCAGCGAAACACCGTGCTGCGCATCGCCGTCTCCCAGCTTGGCTACCATGAGGGTGATTCCGCCGCGGATTTCGACGGTATGAACATGAGCGGCTCCTCCAACTACATTGAGTACGCCCGTCTGCTGGTTCCACATTACAACAACAACCACTATGAGTGGTGCGCTTGCTTTGTCAACTGGTGCCTCAACCAGGCTCATATTGACTATGCCTCCAGCGAGATCGGTTGCTGGAAGTGGGTCGGTGAGCTGAAGGCCATGAAGATGTGGCAGGATTCCGCCGCCCACAAGGGTAATTACATCCCCAAGCCCGCCGACATGATCTTCTTTCAGTGGGAAGGCAAGAACACGAACTCCAACCATATCGGTTACGTGCTCTACACCACTGACACCCATGTCTATACCATCGAGGGTAACGCTGACAACAACGTGACCATCCGTTCTTATGCTTTGAATGATCCCTGTGTCATCGGTTACGGTACCCCGCCCTACGACGAAGGCAATGAGCCCACCATCGATTTCTCCTATGCCGAGGGCAGACCCCGCGGATACTATGTTGTCAACAGCATGAGAGCCTATATGAGCGAGACCCCCGGCGGCAAGCGCACCACACAGGTACCCGTCGGTTCCTGCGTGGAGCTTCGCGGCGTGGACGGAGACTATGCCAAGGTAATTTATGGCGATAAGGAAGGATATCTTGCCGCCAACCTCCTGGTGCTGATGACCCCCGTTGCTGGCACGGACACGGTTACCTTTGACGCTAACGGCGGTCAGAATGCCCCCGAGGCGTTGGAATTGGATGTAGGCGCAGAGGGAACGTTGCCCATGGCAACACCCACCCTGGAGGGTGACACCTTCCTTGGTTGGGCACTTCGCCCCTATGATATGGCCCCCGTATACCTCCCCGGTGACAAGATCACCACCTCCGGTGATGTCACCTTATATGCCATTTGGAAGCAGCACTCCATGACCCTGGCGGAGGCCGCTATGGCCGAAGGGATTTTCGTCAGATTCCCCCGTCCCGTGTCCACCCAAAACAGCGGCGCGGTCATCATGAGCTCGGTATCTCCCACCATGATGATTCCCGTACAAGGTACAGACATCTCTGTCGTTGATGACGAGACCTACGGTCAGGTCATGTCCCTTGTGACCGCAGGGGCAGGCAACGATCCCTATGTGACCATTCCTTACGCGGCCATCATGAAATCCGCGCAGCTTGCGCCCAAGACTGCCGCGGAGGTCAAATATCTTGTACTGCGTCTCAACAATCTCTCCCTCAGTAACCGAGCTATGGACATTTATTTTACCTGTGAGGGATCCGAAGCTGCTACCGATGAAACCCAGGTCCACGCAGTTTCCGCCATGGCAGACAAGGATCCGGGCTGGCAATTCGTTGTTTTTGACATGAGCGAGGTTGAAGGATGGCAGGGTGAAATCCGAAAGTTGCGATTTGATTTCGAGCGTGCCGCCTTGGCCGAGGGTGAGACCCTTCTGCTCGAAGGCTTGTATCTCCTTGCAACCGATGAAGAGTTGGCCGCTTTGACCGAAGAGGATCTTTACTTCTTCCCTGCCGAAGAAAAGCTCCCTGAGGAGCCCGAGACCGAGGAAGTGACCGAAACTCCCACCGAGACACCTACCGAAGCGCCCACCGAGGAAATCACGGAGCCTGCAACTGAACCCGCAACCGAGGCCGTGACCGAGGCCGTAACAGAGACCACCACCGAGGCTCCCACCGAACCCGTCACCGAGGCCGCCGCAACGGAAACTCCCGTGGATACCGAAGTTGCCTCAGAAATCATCGTCACCGCCCCTGTCGATTCCGAAGTCACCACCGGAGATACCGACGGCGGTTGCAGCTCTGCCATCACCGCATCTGTTTTGGGTGCCTTGGCCGTTGCTCTGGCAGTCACAACCAAGCGCAGAAAGAACGACGAGTGATGTCTTTCGGCTGATTCCGGATGTCTTTCGGCTGATCCCGATAGAAAATACGATAAAATCCCCCTCAGCGCAGGCACTTGGTTTCAAGGCCGCACTCAGGGGGAATTTTTATACTTCCAAACATACTTAGCTATCCCAAATAGGATTTTTTAAGCAAGCTGTAAGATTTAGGAAATATCCGTCGTCTATATAGATGAGACCGACAAGTAAGGTGGAACCCCCTCTCCTGGTGCTGCTTTGCCTGTCGGATCTCATTTCCCATAGGCAGAACAAGCATTCTGCCCCGCGAAAAATCGCAAAACAACCTAAAGGCATCTCGAAAAAACGCCGCCGAGGAGCTTGATTACTTCCTCGGCGGCTATTTTTATCTCTTTTTATAGATCAAAAGCTGGGGATCCTCACCGTTCTCTCCATAAGTACAAACCAACAGAAAATCCGTGTTGGCCACCAGACCGTAGCATCTGCCCCCTGGCGCCCCCTCCAATTGATAACCCAGATAGGTGGTGCCGTCATCGAGGAGCTTTACCTTCTGTCCGTTGGGAAGCACATATTCAAGATTCACGTATCCACCCACAAGCGCGGAAAGGGCCGTGACCTTCGGCATTCCCTCAATCTGCAGTTCGTTGAATTCTTTGATGAGCTGCTTTTTGAATTCGTCAAACCTCCCTTTACCGTCAAGCTCAGCATGGTCTTTCCAGTAATTCAGCTTCGGGAGCATATCCTTCATATACTCACGCACCTGCTCTGAGGAGAAATGCTCATCAGCCATATGCTCCGCGCAGAAATTTATGAGGTCGTCCATATTTTCATAGGTATACTCACCGTCGGCATAGCACCATTTGCAGTAGTCTTCATTGAAAAATCCATCAAGCTCCTTGCTGATGTTCCCTTCCTCCAAGGGCATGCCGCAGCATTGACAGATGAGTTTTCTCGGAGAACCCAACAGGGTATTGATGGACACGTCAAAGAACTTTGACAGCAGCTTCAACGTGTCGGTATTGGGGATTGTCTCCCCCGTTTCCCATCGGGATACCGCCTGCCTCGTCACAAAAAGCTGCTCGGCAAGCTCTTCCTGGGAGAGTCCCTTTTTCATCCTGAGTTCAAAAATGATATCTTTTGTTTCCATATATTCACCACCTCATTCATTTGTGGATCCATTATACCACAGGATATTCATCTTGACAAGCAACCGTCTGTTGCTATCCTGGGCTATGGTCAGTTGAAGGCATCTTATGCTAAAGCGGTAGGATCCGCCTTACTCTCTGCGTTGCTCGTGTCTTTTTTGGATATACCGATACAGCACCAGCCCTGCCGCGCTGACAGTCGCCGTCACTGCAAACACGATGATGGCGGTTATATATTGTTGATTACCCACGGCGTCACCGCCCATGGTAGAGGAGATCACCGAGGGAAAGCGGGCGAAGGTGGTGAGCAACAGATAGAGGGGAATGCTCATATCGGTAAGCCCCACGGCGTAAGTAAGCATATCCTTGGGTGTACCGGGGATGAGAAATAGGACAAGAACCAGGGTGTTTCTCTTTTGGGGATTACTGACAATGGGGAGACGGTCCATTTTTTCTTTGGGATAAAAGGCATAGACAAACCTGCGCCCGAACCTTCTCACCAGCAAGATCACGGCCACGCTTCCCAGCATGATTCCCGTCACACAAAGAATGGTTCCCCATACCGCACCAAAGGCGTACCCTGCAGCGATCTCCACCAGTTCACCGGGAACAAGGGCCACCACAACCTGAACGGCGCAAACCAGAACGAGGCATAGGGCGCCCACCAAGTAGTTTTCAGCCACCAGTGTGCGAATATATTCTGCGTCCATCAGATACTTGCGGAACAAGATGATCAGGAGAACGGTAAGGCCCATAAATACCGCCGAAATCAGGCTGAGAATCAGCGCGGCCTTGGATTTTTTCAGGGGCACTTGTGAGCTAGTGGCAGGCGATTTCTTTTTCATTTTTACCCGTCTATCTTCCTTTCATCATTTCTCTTGTCGGAGACTCAGGACGCCTCCGTCTTTGAAGCGGGTCGATCATACAAAGGTAGGATCACGGTAAAAATGCTACCCATGCCGGGGCGGCTATCCACCAGGATACGCCCCTTGCAAAGCTCTACGATGCGGCTGGCGATGGTAAGGCCGATGCCGTTTCCGTCCCCGCCGTGAGAGCGATCCCCCTGATAGAACTTTTCAAAAATATGATCCATGACCTCCTGTGACATACCGCTGCCCGTATCGCTGATACACACGCGGATATCTGATTCGGTTTGTCGGAGGGTACAGGTCACCTTGCCCTGGGGAGGCGTGAATTTAATAGCGTTTCCAAAGAGATTGATCCATACCTCCGATAGCATATTCTCATTGAAGCAATAGCGCACGGGGTCCAGGTCAAGCTCCAACTCAATATCCTTTTCAGCCCACTGCTTTTCCAGCACCAAAAGGCAGGTTCGAATCTGCTCATCCAGGTCAAATTCGGTCTTATCCGTTACAATCTGCTGATATTCCAGCTTGGAAAGGAGGAGGACGTTGGTAGCCATCTTAGCTAGCCTGTCGGACTCTGACGCGATGATGTCAATATACTCCCGTTGCTCCTCCTCGGTAAGCCCTCCCGCCTGTAGCTGATGGGCAAATCCGCGCACGGATACGATAGGAGTCTTGAACTCATGAGAAAAGTTGTTGATGAAATCATTTCGGAAAAGCTCGATACTGTCCAGCTCCCGCGTCATGTGATTAAAGCTTCGTTGCAGGATGCCCAGCTCTGTCTTCTCGCCGTAATTCTCCCTCAGTTGAACCTTAAAATCCCCCTTGGCCACCTTGTCGGTTGCGTAGATCATATCCTGCAGTGGAGAGAGGAACCATTTGGATACAAAGGCTGCCAAAAGGGTGCCTATGATCGAGCTGGCCAACAGGCTGGCCACCACGGTGGCGGTGGCGTATTTGGTGAGTTCCTCAAACATGGTGCCCAACAGTATGTAGATAAACACGGTAAAAGCCGCGGTCACCACCATCACGAATAAAACGAAAAAGGTCAGGATCATGCGAAGAGATTTGATAGGGATCCCTCGTCTGAAGCGCTTGACCCGTGTCTTGTGGACGCCTTCTTGGCTTTCCTTCCGTTTCATTTCAAGAACACCGCCTTATATCCCAGACCGCGAACCGTGATGATATCAAAATCCGGGTTGTCTCTGAAGCGATCTCTGAGACGGCTGATGTGAACGTCCACCGTGCGCTCGTCGCTTTCGGACTCCATGTCCCACAGCTCGTCCATCAGCTGACGGCGAGTAAATATCTTGTTGGGATAAGAGAGCAATTTGAAAAGCAGCAGAAATTCCTTTTGAGGCAATTCCATCCCCCCTGCCGCTGACACCGGCTCCCCGTCGGTACGAACCGTGAAGGCATCGTAATAAAGCACCGTTTTTCCTACCGTCAGCTTTCGTTCGCTGACGATACGGGAGCGGCGCAGGAGAGCGCCGATACGGAGGATCATCTCCTCCTCGTCGATGGGCTTGGTCATATAATCGTCGGTACCGATGATAAAGCCCTTTCGCTTATCCGATGGGGCTTGCTTGGCAGAGACCATGAGGATGGGCAGATTATTGCCTCCTTCACGCAAAATATGTGTAAATTCATATCCGTCGATACGGGGCATCATGATATCCAGTATCACCAGATCAACGTGCTTTTTATCCAACTGCTCCAAGGCATCCTGCCCGTCGATGGCAGGAATGGGATGATAGCCATAACGCTCCAACACGGCGCACATAAGCCTTCTGGTGTTGGTATCGTCTTCAACAACCATAATATTAAACATACATATCCTCCGATCGTATATTTTTTATATTTTACACCAAATTTGTGAACTCATCATCAACCAAAGGAAAAGATGTTTGCATTTTTTTCAAAAACTGATACGAATACCGCATTCTTCAAGTTTCTTTATGGGGGATACAAACGGGTATTGACAAATTAAGTTCACTTAACTATAATATGCTTGACGGGCACCGGGCAGGCGGTGGCCGATCTGATTATTCAAGGAGGAGCTATCATGTTTGAAGTAGTACACAAATCTCAGGGCGCAGGTGCCCATTTCAAGTACAAATATCTGGATATTTACGTAAAGGATCGAGAAGAGGCCTTGGCAGTTACCACAAAAAAGCTGACACAAGGCAGTAAGCTTTACATAGTAGAAACGGCGGAGTTGTTCGTGCTGAACGAGGACGAGGGTGTTTGGTGCAGCGCGGTAGACGGCACGGTGCTGGCGTGAGGGAATCATGATGGATAGCAGTATTAACTTAACAGCCATGTTAGTGGCAGCCAAAAACATCGGCGATCATATTGAATCAAGTATGCGTACTAACTGTACGTTAGGCCTCCACACCGACGGTCTGCTGTACGTTTTCTACAACGGCCAGCCCATTGGCAACGGCATTGCCCTACCAAGCGGTGGTGACGTGGTAGGAAACGTAGACTCGGCAAACAACATCGTGGTCACGGGTACGCTTCCCGACGGAACGTATACCGTGAAGTACATGATGGACGACGGAAGCACGGTGGATATCGGAACACTGCAGCTTTCCTCGGGACCTGCTTACACGAATCTGCTTGAAGACGCCGGGTATCAGGCGGACACACGAATCAATTCAGCAGGCGTGGAAAGCGCTTATACGGGGCTGTGCGTTTCGGGCTTTATCCCGTTCACGCCGTCTGACACGTACATGCTGCTTAAAAACATCAGCGTGGCGTCGCCTCCGTCCAACCTGTATCTGTGCTTCTATGACAGCAACAAAAATCCTGTATTTGGCGCAGGCTCGACCAAAACGGGTGTGCTGATAAACTCCGTCTTTAGTACGACACGCAGCGACGGAACCATTGAAATATCGCAGACCACCCTCGCAAGCGGCGCCAGTCACGATGGCTTGACCTTGCCGACGGATTATGCGTACGTCCGCTTCAACGCTACGGTGATCGACGATACCTCCATTGTCACGGTGGATGAGGAAATTCTTTAAGGAGGATGGCATGATACACAAATATCAAGGATTCATCCGGCAGAACATAGCCCCCAAAGGTGCCGGCGGCATCGGCATATACGACGGCGACGGAAAAAAGGTTGGCACTGTGGCCTTGGGGCGTTTATCACCCGTAACAAAAAAGAAATTATATTCTGTGGGTATCGTTTCCGACGTGCATTTCTCCGAAACTGAGCCCGCTTGGAATCCGAGCGGTAAGCTGGAGGCGGCATTGACGTATTTTGAGCAGGAGGGATGTGCCTTCGTCTGCAACAGCGGAGATATGACTCAGACGGGATTCTACGATGAAAACGACTACGTAGACGACGGAACACTCACCTTCGACGCGGCGCAGTTCGCCCGGTACAAGCAGATATGCGACGCTCACGCCATCCCCGTCTACGAGGTTTGCGGAAATCACGAAAGCTATGCCCGTCCCATCACCGACAACCTGACCGAGCTGGCGAGCTACGCGGGGGCAGAGATGTATTATTCCGTCACCCAAGGGAGCGACGTGTATCTGTTCATCAGTCAGCCCCAAGGCAGTATCCCCATGGCGGACGAGGCGCTCCAATGGTGCTACGAGACGCTGGAGGCCAACCGAAACAAGCGGTGCTTTGTGTTCGTGCATCCCTATATCAGCGACGATAGCGGGAATCCGTTGGAGGCATACGACAATCCCATCTTTGATGGGTGGGGAACGAAAACCACGGCTTTCAAAAATCTCTTATCTCACTACAAAAACACGATCCTGTTTCACGGACACTCTCACATGATGTGGGAGTGCCAGGAGCTGGACAAGACCGCCAATTACACCGAAGTAAACGGGTTCAGGAGTGTCCACATTCCTTCCCTTTGCCGCCCCGCAAGCATCGTCAACGGTTCGAGGACGTATCAGGACACAAAGAGCTACGGCTATCTCATGGACGTGTATGCTGACTGCATCGTGCTGAACGGCAGGGATTTCGTCGGCGGCAAGTGGGTTCCGACAGGGACGTTCAAGATTGATACGCCATTGAGAGCTGTGGAGGAGAAATGCATTTAGAAACAAACAGAATTCACAGACGATAGTTTGATGACCCGCATAAATTTCTTCTGTCATGAGCAATGGGAAATATGACAGAATTAAACCATCTCATAAGAAATGCCCCTCCCAAGGCAAACGCCTTGGGAGGGGCGATGTGATTCAGTGAATCATATCAAACCCATCAGTTGATGGGAGCAGCACCGGTGGTAGCGTCGAAGACAAAAGTCGTGTCCTTTGTCAACAGACCATTGGAATTCAGATGGTTAACGGTATACTCGCCGGTTCTCATAGCGCCGGTATGGGTGGAGAAGTAGTAGTAACTACCATCGATCTCCTGCAAGCCGGTCTGTATCTCACCGTTCACATAGTAATAAGTGACACCGTCCTTAGTGACAAAGCCGGTGGTGGTGGGTAAAGAGCCGGCACCCGTAGTAGCGTCGAAGACAAAAGTCGTGTCCTTTGTCAACAGACCGTTGGAATTCAGGTGGTTAACGGTATACTCGCCGGTTCTCATAGCGCCGGTATGGGTGGAGAAGTAGTAGTAACTACCATCGATCTCCTGCAAGCCGGTCTGTATCTCACCGTTCACATAGTAATATGTGACACCGCCCTCAGTGACAAAGCCGGTGGTGGTGGGCAAAGAGCCGGCACCCGTAGTAGCGTCGAAGACAAAAGTCGTGTCCTTTGTCAACATACCGTTGGAATTCAGGTAGTTAACGGTATATTCGCCGGTTCTCATAGCGCCGGTATGAGTGGAGAAGTAGTAGTAGTAACCGTCGATTTTCTGCAATCCGAACTGCATCTCGCCGTTCACATAGTAATATGTGACACCGTCCTTAGTGACAAAGCCGGTGGTGGTGGGGATAGGTGCGGCACCGGTAATAGCATCGAAAACAAAGGTAGCATCCTTGGTCAAAAGGCCGTTGGAATTCAGATGGTTGACAGTATATTCACCCGTTCTCATGGCGCCGGTATTGGTGGAGAAATAGTAATAATTGCCCTCAAAGGCGACCAAACCTCTCACAGCCTTGCCATTCACAAAGTAACGCTTACCCAAGTTAGTCTCGGCAAAGCCATTGCCTTCGTACAAGCCCTGGCAAACACCGTTTTCATCGAACTCATACCAGGTATAATCCTTTTCATTAGAGCCCATGACGCCGCTAAGGCCTTCCAATCTGTAGCCGCGCTTGTCGAAGCAGTAATCCTTGCCGTCGATCGTTGCCCAAGTGTTTTCACTCTGACCGGCTGCTCTGTAGTAATCAGGGCCATAATAGTATCTATAGCCGGCTCCCGTATCATACCAAGCACCGGAAACAAGCTTGCCGTTTTCTTCGAAAGCGAAAGTAACAAGGTCAACCTTATAGTCGCCGCTTACAGCCGCGTTGGTCTTGGGGTTGAAGTAATACCAATCGTCACCGATCATCTTCCAGCCGTTGCTGATTGCACCGAACTGCAGATAACGGTAGACACCGGCAACGTCGTCGTATACCATACCGGTATAATTGCCCAGGGTTGCATCGCAGACAACGCACTTGAAGCCATCGTCGGTCAGAGAGTAGGTGTGTCCGGTTGCGGGAACAGTCTCACCCCAGTCAACTACGGAGTTGCACACCTCACAGAAGGTACGGCCGGTGTAACCAGTCTCGGTGCAGGTAGCGGCCTTATCGTCAATAGCGACAGGCGTATGAATATGACCACCGTTCCAAGCATTATAGTAGCTTTCGTCAGCAGCGATCATGTCGGCATCCTCTGCCCACATCTCGGTATCCACGAAGATGCTCTCGCCGGTGAAGGTGGAGGTGGTGTCATCCTGGTTGGTCAGCAGACCGTACTCGACGTTGGCAGTCAGAGCAATTCTCCAGAACTCCTTCATGTCGTGGAACTGCTTGGAGGTGAATGCGGGCTGACCGGCCTTGGTACCGTTTTCATAAACATAGCCGGTCTTCAGCTGCCAGATGCGCACGGGGATAGAAGCCAGTACAGCTTCACCCTCAGCAGCAACGGCACCGGTGCAGGTGATCTCGATGGTGGCGATGTTATCATCCGCATCAATGCTGTAGGTAGCCTCAAAGCCCTCAGCCAGCTCCATGTGATCCAGCTGCCAGGTGCTCAGAGAATCCAGGTCGATGGAAACGACAACGCTCTTGACGGTGTCGATATCAGTAGCGACCAGATCCATATAGTAAACGGAACCGTGGAGAATGCGATCCAGGGTAGCATCGTGAGGCACCAGCTTCACGGTAGCCATATCGGAACCTGCGTTCACAGTGATTTCACGAATCACGGAAGCATAGTTGCCCATGTTATCGCAAATAGAGAACTTGACAGTATGCTTGCCGTCAGCCAGCTTAGCATCGGTAATGGCGATCTTGCCGTCTGCGTATGTAAAGTCGACAGCAACGCCGTCAATGTAAGCCTTGGCAGAAGCGGCATTCAGGCCGGTCATGTTGGACTTGACAACGTCAGCCACAGTAGCCGTGAAGGACAGAACATTGGACTTGGTGGTCTGACCGTTCAGCTCAGGCGCGTCATTGGTGAACTCGTCGGCATAGACAACGCTGGAGAACTTGGGTGCGTCTCTGTCATCCACAGCCTCAGAATAGTCAATGGTAATGTCGTCAATGTAGAAGGTGAAGTTACCGATGATGTTGGCATAATCGGATGCGTCGTAACCGTAGGCGGAGCCATCACGGTCGGAAATGTAGAACTGCATGATAGCGCCGGAGTGCAGTTTCACAGCGGCGTATGCGGAGGTGTCAACAGACAGGTAGTGCCAGCCGGACTCCTTGAAGGAGGAAACCACACCGGTACCGCCGGCGGTATCATCCATATCCTGACCGCTAATGCCGGACCAAGTGGTCTTGCCCGTTTTTTCATCTACCTGCCAGTTAGTACCCTGAATCGTCCAACGAGCCCAGAGACCCACAGCCTCCTCGGGCACGTAGATCCACATACCTACGCGGGTAGCGTTCTCGAAGAGCATTTCGGTAGCAGGGCCGACCAAAGAGGTCTTCATATAACCGGACTCCAAGGAATTGGAGTAGTTGACCCAAGCCTTCATAGCGTAGTTACCGCTGTGAACCTTGCCGTTCTCGGAGGTAACTACCCACTGGTTGCTCTCAGGCCAGACATAGTTGTACTGAGTACCTTCAGGCTCGGAGAAGATCAGACCGCCGGTCGTGCCGTCTTCGAAGTCGAAAATAACCTCAGAGCCCTTACCCAGGTTCAGCGTTGCGGTGGCGGTGATTTCGGGAGCAAAGGTGAAGGCTGCGGTTACATCGGAGGTAGAGGCTGCGATGCCCTCTTCGCCTGCGGTGAAGCTCAGGCCATCAAAGCTACCGATGGTCTTCTCGCTCAGCGTAAACGCAATATCGGAATCCTTCAAGGTTACCTCATTCAGTCCGTAAGTAGCGGTCAGACCGATAACAACGGACTTGCCGTAAGGAACCGTAATGGAGGAGTTGTTGAATTTCAGAGCCTCGGGAACAACTACGTTGACTACGGTAGAACCAACCACCTTGTCCTCATAGGTCATTTGGATGGTGACTGCACCGGCAGTACCGTTGGAAACGAACACGCCGTCCTCAACAGTACCGTACTTGCTGTCAGCCAGCTTCCAGGACACATCCTCGGGAATGGTTGCGGCAGTGCCAGCGGGGCTGACGCCGGTAGCGGCAATATTCACGGTGGAACCGGGAGTAACATACTCACTCTCTGCCTTCAAAGACGCACGCTCAAACTTATCAGAGGGAGAAGCCAGAGAAGCGATGATCAGACCGGAGGAAATGGAACGCTCGGAGCCGTCAGAGGGACGGTTCACGATAGAAACGTTATTCTGGCCTTCCTGACGTGCGGCAAAGGTGGTGGATCCACCGCCGTCCAGGTTGATAGCGGCTACACAGCCCTGCTCCAGCATGATCTGGGCAAGCTCGTGCATGGTACCGCCGCAGGAGAAGGGTTCCTGACGACCGTCCAGAGACATGAAAACAACCTTGCCGTCAGCCGTCACACCAACGCAGGTACGAGAGTGACGGTCGGTATTATAAGAGCCGGAAACAGTTGCGGTCACGTCCTTACCGCCGTAAACCAACATCTGGGAGCCTGCAGCGGCCTGCCAGATCTCATCATAATCAGCGTCTTTCAGATTTTTGGTGTACTCGATATAGGCAGTTCCGTCCTTCTTGATCGCGAAGATCTGGTTGTAGGAAGCGGACTCGCCGATACGGATACCGTCCAGATAAGTAACACCGGAGGGCTGACCGGTAGTCATATTGTAGAAGGAAGCATTGACACCGGCTACTACCTTATAGTTTTCGCTGATAAAGCGATCACTGGTAGGATCGGTATACAGCTTGTCCGCATACGCGATCTGGTTGGTCAGCTTTTCCATACCGAACTTTTCGTTCACATACTGATCCAGATAGGAAGTCTGCACGATAACGTCATCGCGGGTAATATCAGCAGTGGCAACGTAATACACCATCTGCTTACCGTCCTTAGCGTACGCATAGTTGATGCTCTGCGTTACACCGGGCGCGATTGTCGAGGTGGTTGAAGAGAACAAATCGTGGGTCTCAGATACAAATTCTGTCCCTGCGGCAAAGGTGCCCATAGGAATCACGCCAAGCAGCATGATTGCGGAAAGCAGGATTGCCATTGCTTTGATGAATTTCGTATTCTTCATGTGTTTTTCTCCTTTTTTTATTTGGGGGACGCGATCTATATAAACCGACTTCGTCGGATAGCTTTTTGCTTATTTTTTAGAACGGGGGATATACTGCGTATAAGGATTGTGAAGGTCCATTATCTTGTAATAATGGTGTCCCACTTGCTTTTCCACGGGTAAATCAGCCCGCCAATCGCCATACTTTTGTGTTAAGTATTCGTCATATTTTTCCGGCACCCGTACATCCAGACCTTCAAATTTGACCATAGTTCCCTTTCCGTACTGTTCACGGGGGGTATATTCCAACCTCCCCTGCCAGTTGCCATGATTGCACCACAGGTGGGAGGATTCCGTCGAAAAAGCAGAAACATCCCGAGTATACGCATCCAGAATTTCAGCCGTATGCTTATGGTAGCCGAGGCATCGTCTGCCCCAGCATCCGATCTTAGATTTCAAATTTCTTGGCAAGCGAAATACGCATGAAAGCTTTTTTTGATATCCCAGCTTTTTGGCTTCCAACGTTTCCTGTTCTTCTATTGTCAAGGGATAACCGTCCAAGGGAAATACATCTATATACACACCATGATTCATCTTCAAATGAGCCACACTCTTTTCAACGTAGGTGGTTCGGGAATCACGTATTTTACTGAACAGCTGCGGAAATGCCGGATCCGTATAAAAATTTTGCAAGAACAGGTACTCGGGCAGGAGTTTTGGGGCTTCGAGAATAAATATTTCGTATTCTTCTCTACCAAGGCCCAAATCCACATCGTCATCCCAAGGAATAAAACCGCCGTACTTCACGGCACCAAGGGCAGAACCGCATACAAGGTAGTATGTTAAATTTAAGCGATTACAGATGTCAATAAACACCTTAAGTATTTCAAGTTCTTTGGCTTGCAGATCAGTCATCATCATCTCTTTCCTCCGCTTACAAGCGGCAAAAATACACTTTATCATTTGGCCATAACACCAAAAACTTTATCAAGACATAATGTCCAGAGCGTCAACAAGAAGTTTTCAGATGCGGGCGGTTATTTGTCTACAAATTCTTTTACCATATCCACAAGATACCGTGGATTTAACGCCTTGAGCATAAGCGTATTGCAATACCTGATAGGCTTCATCACAAACCCAACGATCACGTTTGTAAATATCTGCGTAATCAAAGATGCGATAGCTGCACCGTTGATCCCCCACAGAGGAATCATCAGCGCATTCAGAAAAACATTAGCAATGGCTCCGGACAGGTTAATGCTCCAAAGATATTTTTGCTTGTCTTCAGCCAGTAACCATATATTACGAACAGCTCCAAGATACGAAAAGGTCGTGTACCACACGATGATTCTCAGCGCATCTATAGCCAACTCATAGGCATTTCCGTAAATGATGCGGATCATAAATCCGGAAAGCAACGCGATAACTATGCATTGTAGCAGAGAAAGGTAAATGATCGCCGAATAAAGCCGCACCATATTCCGCTCGAATTTTTCCCTGCCCACTTTCTTGCTTTCAAATATGATGGGACGTGCCGAATCTAAAATCGCCGAAAAGACGAAGCTTGTCATACTGGCACAGGTAACAGCCGCGGCATAAAGGCCCGTAGCATCGGCTCCCAGCATGGGTTTGATCATCAGTTTGTCAGTTTGGGCAAAAACCGTCATCATAAGATTCGAAAGAATATAATACTTCCCGGTAGATAGCAGATCCTTCACATAAAACTTTGAAAATGAAAGGTGCTGTCCTCCCTTTTTTTTATAAAGAAGCAACAAAATAAATGCGATAACGGCATAATCGATCGACTGTGACACGGAAAACCAATAGACATTTTTTTCTGTGATCAGCAAAAAAACACGGTAGGCTGATATGACCAAATATGCGATCAAACCTACGATAGCGGAATACTTTGCCCAAAGCTTGGCCTGATACCAATAAATAATCAGCTCCAAGTTCTGAAAAAGCAATGAAATACTGTATAGTGCACAAACAATAACCGTTTGTCTTTCTCCGGGATTCATGAGCGCCGCAAAAGATGTCATGCCGATCATACCGATCAAAGAGGAGCACACACCAATACCAATTGAAGTACCAATGATTTTCCCTTCATCATTGGGATTGGCAATCAGCTTTTGCACCATAATATTGTTCAGTCCCAAATTCACAAGTGGGGCGACAAACGCCATAAGGGATGCGGCATAATTGATGACGCCATAATCCGACGGGCCAAGATATCTCGCAGTAAACATCGTAAGAACCAGCGACAGCAAGGCCTGTACGACCCTGCATATAACGATCCACGACGCATTACTAACCACTTTATTTTTTATCATTTTCATTCTTATATTTTACGGAGATACGGCACGAACAAAGGTCTCCCGTCGGTTTTGACTCAGGTACAGAAAACATCCCAACGCGGACCCACGATCGTTTTTTCGCCGGCCTCCACATCATATCTATAGAGTATCCCTTCTGAAAAATTGATTGTTTTCTTCAAAACGATTTTTTAGTATAATTTGACGTACTCTAAATTTTTTTCTTCCTTATCAAGGGATGTCGCCCTTCGCAAGCAATCCATCTTTGAATATGGCCGCGTTTCACAAATTCTCACGACCTCGCTCCACATTGCGCCGCTATCATTTTTTTCGATGACAGAGCCGCAGGTCTCATCCAAAATTTCCGGACACCCTCCGGTACGAAAGGCGACAACCGGCGTGCCGCAGGCCAGGGCCTCCATTTGCACCGTGGGGTAGTTCTCTTCCCTGGTAGGATTGACGAACACATCCGCGGCCGTATAGATTTCCGCCAGCTCCCGCTGGTTCTCGGTTCGATGGATGGAAATAACGTTGTCCGGCAGCTGGCGGTCAATTTGCTCATTCGTCCCCACCAACACGATGCGGTAGCTGTCATCCAGCCGCTTAGCGAGCTCCAGGAACACATCAAAGCCCTTTTTCTTGTCCCACCCGAAGGAAACACCCAGCACCAGCTTTTTGTCCTCGCAGTGATATTTCCGACGGAAATCGCTTTTGGTGGGCTTGAACACCGTGAGGTCAATGCCGTTGTTAATGACCTTTACGGGATAATCCTTCAGGAAAGATTTTCTCGTCAAATCGGCCAGCCATTGGGATGGGGTGACCAGCGTCATATCCGCTACACCCTTGAACCAGGCTTGCTTCTGCTTGTACTGCCGCTTGGAATTATCCACTCGACATTGGGGGTATTCCCTGAGCTGAGGACAATCATGGCAGCCTGTTTTCCACTTGTCACAGCCGATCATGTCAAAATGGGGACAATGACCGGTAAAGCTCCAGCAATCGTGGAGGGTCCAGATCACTTTGATCTTGTCTTTTTTGATGTAGTCAAACAGGGTTGGCAGGTGGACGCAATAGCCGTGCAGATTATGCAGATGCAAAAGCTCGATCTTTTGAGCACGCAGTTCTCTGACAAGCCTTTTCGTGCCCCGCTTCATGTAGCAACCGTCCAGGCCGAATACACGCCCCAAAAGGTTCCCCGCCCGACGTTCGGCCCAAGTGCCGAAATAGGCATGTCCGATCGGGGCATCAGGACACTTTTGATACTTTTTCGAAAAGGGGTACGGTGAATAGGTATAGACCTCATGGCCGTGCGATCGGGCCTGCTCCGCGATTTGGAGCATGATCCGACCGGTACTGCCGAAGGTCACTGCGTTGATCTGTGCGATACGCATGGATTATCTCCTCCTTACGTACAATTTGGCCTCTTTCTTCACAGACGCACCGCTTTCTGCTTGCGTAAGCATCGGACGATAAACAGATAAGCCTCCCAGAATAAATAACACCATAATGACAGGAGATGCCCATATGGGGTTAAAGGTTGAGACAAACAGGAACACGATCAAAGAAGCTACCACCGCATTTTTTTCACTCTGAGAAACACTGTATTTCAAATGATACTTAACGATATTCCAAATGAACTTCAAATAGAGGGCAAAGACGATCAGGCCGCAAGAGCTGATCAGATCCAGGTTGGTGGAATGGCCTGTGATCTTGGTATGAGGATTCCATGGGAAATTGCCTATGATCGGATGCTTCACGATCAATCCCCATGCCTCACGGTACAGGTCGAAGCGTCCCGTGGTCTGACCTTCCTCGCCGCTCTGCATATAGTAAACCGTTTCGTATATGCGGGTTGAAATATTATCGTTGGGAATCAGGTCTGCCAGCTCCAGAAGTGCCATTTCATACAAACCCGACTGAATGAAAAAGACCAGGAACACGATGAAGGCGACCAAAAAGACGTTTCGCAATGTGGCATTTTTCAAATTCAAGAAAAGATAGCAACCGATACCCAGAACCATGCCTACGATAGCAATGGTAAACGCGGCCATAAATACACAAACCATCATCAAGGCGATAATCAAACCTCTGAGCCAGCGATAGTGCTTGTTTTCTCCAAAAGAAGCAAAGAAATATGGGAGCAAGATGACCATACCATAAATTACGGCATAATCGGCCACCAAAGGATAGAAATCGCCTCTGTAGGCAGCACTTAGGCGGATAGCCTCCGGGTTAACCACCAAAATACCAATGGACGCAATACTGACGACAGCGATCATGATCCACAGACAGCGTCGGATCCAAGTGATCATTTCCTCATCAGATCTGGTGACAACCTGAACTGCGGAGATGATCATGGGCACCAAGGAAATCATGTGCCACACCTGAAGGGTAAAGGGCACGTTAAAGCTGGTGTAGATCTCCCGCGATTGCCACACGAACTGATATTCAATTACGTAGATGAAAAGGAACAGGAACAGCGGCAACATAGCGATCTTCTTTCGGGTAATCTTTCCGTACGCCAAAAGAAAATATACCATGAAAACATAATTCGCCACGATGACGCCGACGCCGCCCACAAATCTTGTGATATATTCCGTGACAATATTGAGAAGAAGGAACGCGAGCCAGCAAAGGACCACCGCCTTATCCAACATGACACTACTTCGTTTTCTCATGAAATGCTCCAACTATTTTTGATAAACTGAATGATGCGCCCCGCCTGAGCCACGTGATTCTTCTCTGCCAGCACGAAGCTCCTGGCCTTCTGTCCAAAGGCCTCCAATTCTCGGCTGTCCCGATCCAGGGCTTGTCTCAAGGCTACAGCCAGGCCGTCCTCCCGGGTCTCATCAAAATAATATAAATATTCGTCATACTCATCGGGAAAGCCCGGTAGCTTGGCGCATAGCACGGGGGTTCCCGAGACCATGTATTCCATGGTTTTGGAGGGGAAAGAGTATTTCGTATATTCCCCTTCGCTCGTTCGGGGGTTGACCAAAAGGGTGGCGTGAAGCTCGTCCTCCACAACCTCCGCGTTCGGACGAATGCCGAAGTAGCAGATCCTCGAATCCTCGGCGGCTATGGTTTGGATAGTATCGGCATAATCGCCGTCGCCGTAGATATGCAGCTCCTCGTTATCCTTGCCAACAGCAATGAAAGCATCCACCAAGGCCGCGATCCCGTACTTCTTCTGCAGACCGCCCGCGTAGATGACGGTCTTTTTCTCATTTGAAAAATGTGCGTGATCGGCAGTGGCCATGTCCTTGTCTACGTGGCCTTCCAGCACGATATAGGGCTTGTGCTTTGGGTTGACCACAACATCCATCTGTCGGGTCAGGAACACGTAGCCATCGGCCATGGCGAGCAGCTTTTGATTGATGGCCAGCTTGGTCTTTTTCTTGGTGCTACTGACAAATTCAGGCAGGTCGGTGACCAGGGCCACAGACTTACGTCCTCTCAGCCGAGCGCCCAGGGTTGCGCCCCAGGAGGAGGCCACGATCAGGGCGTCGTAGATCACCACGGTGTCCTTTTTCGAAGTCAGCACCTTGAAGAAGGACTTGAAAAAGTTCATGCCATGCTTGACACCCTTGATATTCCACACCGAGATATACTGCTTTTTAAGGTGTTCGCTCTCAACCGTCGGCCATTTGGCATATTTTCTGGTGCTGTTGGCCTTGGAGATCGGCAGCGTGGTATAGGCGTGGACCCTTGCGCCGTTTTCTGCCAGTCCGCGGCACAAGAGCTGATGGTATTTATTTGAGGCAGGATGGGGCATTTTCCCCTTGTCAAACAGGGTATCCCGCATACCTTCCTCAAACATAGCGGAAAAATATAAGATATTCATTCTGTCTCCGTGGGGTAAGAATCCCCCCTAAGATGCAAGTAGTTCACATGACTTTGCACCATGTTTTCGATGGTGTATTCCCGGATCTTCTCCAGGCTTTGGGCGGCAATTTGTATATACTTTCTCAAAACGAATGAGGTATGGTCACCCCATTTAACGCCATGATCCATAGATCTTTCTTACAAAAACACCTTCGTCCTATTTGATCGCAGTCAACCAAGCGATGGGAGCCCGGAGAATTTTAATTTTGACAGCGATCAATTTCGCCAAAAGAACCAGGAGATATACTATGATAAACGCTATGAACGGTCGGATTGCGGTCAGCCACGCCCAATCTACGCGGTTACAAAGATTTGCAACGATTCCGGCTATTGGCATGTGGAGAAGATAGACCGGGAATGACAACCTTCCAATCTCAATCATAAAATTGCCTTTCGAGGTAGCTAAGGAACACACGCCGATAAAAAACAATATACCTATGATAAAAATAAATTCATAAAGAAGCTTAGAGCTACGGTCCAAAACAAACAATCGAAGAATTGCCAAGGATATATATATACAGCCACAGGGGATCCATATTTTTCCGGCAATACCTATGATTCTTTCCAATACACCATATTGAGCTATTAACAAACCGGCAGAAAAATACAGAAGAGCGTGCGGAATATCAAAAGAAGAAAACGCAAAACTAACAGAAAAGATATCTTCTAACACTTTCACAAGTAGCGAACCGCCCAGCGCAATCCATGTAACAACCTTGTTCTTGCGGAAAAAGAACATTAAAAGATACAGAAGCAACAGTTCCGTCAAATAGTATAAATAGGTCTCAACCCCCAACAGCCATAACACATATGACAAGAGAGAGAGTCCACCTTTTCGAAGATATACATATAAATAGACAAGTGTTCCGCAAAAAAGCCAAGGAATACCTATGGTTTCCAGCTTTCTGAGCGTAAATTTCCCAAAGGTACGATGCTCATAAAACAAAAGGTACCCCGCAAATAAGAAGAAAATTGTTACACTAATGGCCATAAAGCCTCGCCACAACTGTGATACAGTCTGGTTTGCTACACCGGCATTTTCTCCTACAGCGGTAGAGTGAGCCGCGACTACCAGAAATATAGCGATTGCTTTCATTCTGTAAATCAGCTTTCCCGAGGCTTCATCAATTTTCAGTGGCATCAAGGCCTCCCTCCTTTACATGCTTTTTTCACCTCATCAATCATTCTATAGATATTCTTCGGATCTCCATATTCGCCATATGTTCGGCAAGTACACAATCATCGTTTATGCCTGTGGCATCATATGCACATTGTCGCAAATGCATTTTTCTCTCGAAATTTTCTCTGCTTTCCCGATATGCGACAGGATACCAGCGTAAACATGGTGCTTGTACGCAATTTATGTTCTTTTACCGTTCAAAATCATGTTTATAGCAAAGTTGAAGAAAGGGAAAATGCTTTAAAGGTGGCCTCAGGGCCAGCTTCCTTTCTTGTTACCGTTTAATATGTTGTATACTTGCGGTAATTTATCGAAAAGTTTCAATTAATAAGTTGCATTAGGGGGCTAAAATACATAATTTTTCGTTTTATTCGCCAAAAACAAACAAAAACCCATCATTCAACATATTATATCATAACAAACGAAAAATTGCAATAGCTTTTGTGATATTTCATACTTTTCTCATAAATTACCAGTAGATTTTTTCATTTCAAACAAGGGAATGAAGAACAAAGCAAATCCTCTTATAAAAGACTTTGTCATAGTTCTTTGCCGTAGGTTTCTCTTGCACAAAAATTTTCGGTTCCGCCTCTTCGCACAAACGATTGATCCCTCTATGATAGCCCAAAGGCCTTCCCAGCACCGAAAGCGAGGAAGGCCTTTTTGACTTTGGTTATAGTTCATTTCATTCAAAAAATGAACATTATTTCTTCATACTTATACTATTTTATTACATCATCCGGATCAAAATGCAAAAACCGTTGGGCACCTCTAAATACTCAGCGTGCAGCGAGATGCGAGTTTTTTTCGTCAGACTAAAGGTCAGCTCTCTAAAAAAATCTTTCGCATAGTTGACCCTATGCGAAAGATTTTTGTGACGTATGACGAAAAAAGCACCGTCATATCGGCGTACGATGAGTTTTTAGAGATGCCCTTTAAGGTTATTCCATAATTCATGCTATAACTGCCCCCGCAACACTCCAAAACCGTCTACCAAAGTGCCTTCAGGCCAGTCCAGAGCGCAACAGAAAATTGATGTTTTTCAGCCTGCCTCCGTCGGATATGAATCACCCCTAAGATGCAAGTAGTTCACATGACTTTGCACCATGTTTTCGATGGTGTATTCCCGGATCTTCTCCAGGCTTTGGGCGGCCATTCGCTCCCGAAGATTGGTATCGGAGATCACAATGCTCAGCTTTTCCGCCAAAGCATCTGCGTCCTCTACAGGAACGACGTAGCCGTTCTTCCCTTCCTCGATCAGCTCCAGAGCCGCAATGCAACGGTTGGTAGAGATCACGGGCAGGCCATTGGCCATGGCTTCGTTGATCACCAGTCCCCAGATGTCCTCTCGGGTGGGCAGGACGAAAATATCGCAGGCGCGGTACCACTTTTTCAGCTCTTCCTTGGACATAAAGCCTATGAAATGGACGTTAGTAAGCCCCAGATCCTCCTTCATGCGGAGGTACTCCTCGGTTGGCTCACCGCCGACGATGTAAATATCACAGGGCTCGCTCACCTTGGCAGCGGCTTGCAGGAGGATGTCGAAGCCTTTGCGTGGGATGAACTGACCTACGGTAAGGATAGCGCAGGCAGTATGGATACCCAGTTCCTTTTTTAGTTGTGCCTTGTACTCCAAAGTCGGTACTGTCAACGAAATATCCGCTCTGTTCAAGGAGCTGAAGGGATATCGCAGTAGGCGCTCCTGAGGGATGCCCATTCGTGTCAGATAAGACTCCAGCTCTCGGCAGGTAATGAAATGGCCGCGAGCCGAGGTTAGCAAATATTTTTTATAGCATGCTTTGATAAAGGAATCCTTCTTGTCAAAGCCGCCGTCGTATTCGATGTAATAAGGAATCTTTTTTCGTATACAATACGCAATTGCAGCACGAACTGACGGAGATGCATAGCCGGAAAAGATGACAAGGTCATAATCGGAAATTTTCAGAAGTTTGATCAATCCCCGGCCCTTGCTCCCTTCTTTTCTAAACGGTTTCAGGTCTGCGTATACTTCTTTGAAATGAATAGCGGCATGGCCAACCCACCTGTCATCACGATCCTCGGCTTTTTTTCTTTCAAAAATTACCGTTAGATCGCACGATTGCCCAAGATAATTGAAAAAGTCCATTCGGTAGGGTGACGGCAAATTTGTAATAAATAATATTTTTTTCATCCGGCTCTGTTTCCCCATTGAATAATGTTCTTTTTTGGCAAACTATAGGTAGCATTCATACGATAAATTTTTTTCAATACATCATCTGTTCTCTGCCTCGCCAAGACGCGCTTTTCCTTCGGCTTTTTTGTTTCGCGTCATAATCAGCTTATACATCCCTTCCAAATCTCCCACGTCCACCACGTTCTCCGGCGGCACGCTTTCCACGCTTCCACCGGTGCGGTAGGTCAGGCAAGGGGTTCCGCAGGCCTGAGCCTCAAGATTGACCGTAGGGTATGTATCCTCATAAGTCAGATTAACAAACACATCTGACGCCGTGTAGATCTCGGCAAGCCGACGGGTACTGTCTGTACGGGTGATACTCAGGATAGCGGGAGGCAACTGTTTCTTCTGTGCCTCTGTCACACCCACCAAAACAATGCACTCGTCTTCGGAGAGTATGCCGGCCAGTTTTGCGAAATCACCCAAGCCTTTTTTGTCATTCCAGCCGCTGGCGACACCTAAAATGATCTTTTTTCCTTCAAGGTGATACTGTTGGCGGAAATTACTTTCAGTGGGCTTAAAGACAGATGTGTCAATGGTATTATGACGAACCTCCACGGGGTATGCTCCCAAAAAGCTCTTTTGGGCAAGATCAGCCAGCCAATATGACGGAGTGATCAGCGTCATATTCGCAACACCTGTGAAGGCGGCCTTTTTCCGTTGATAATTTTGCTGACAGTTGTCTTTATAAGCAGCAGGATATTCTCTTGTTTCGGAGCATTTAACGCATCGGCTTTTCCATTGATCACACCCTGCGTAGGTAAAATGTGTGCAATGTCCCGTAAATGCCCAACAATCGTGAAGCGTCCATCTAACCTGCATCCGTGGGCGAGACTTGATCCAAGCAAAGAGCATTTCTACGTTGATATAGTAGCCGTGGAGGTTATGAAGCCAAAGAAGATCGGGGTCATAGGCTTCCGCCCAGGCAAGGAATTTTTTCGTTGCTCGCTTGTTGGCAAAGCCATGCTTATCTGTCAAGCGGGTATGGACAGCACTTATGCGGACATCCGCATCCGATCCGATCCGCACGGCATATCCTTGGTACTTTTCGGGCACACCTTCTCTGCCGTAGGCGATCTTGACGGTATGTCCGTCCCTTTCAAATTCGGTAGCCAGATCTGTGCAGATCCGTCCCGTGCTGCGTATACCGCAGACCGAATTGATCATCAATATTTTCATTTGTGCTCCTGCGCCTTGATCATTCAAGGCTCTTTTCTTTCCTGTGGCCGCAACAATTCATCCACTAATTGTACGTATTTTTCAAGGCATCTTTCTTTTTCATATTTTTCAAGATATACTTCTCTGCAACGTTGTCCCATTTCACGGCAAATTTTAGGATTCTGTCGAAGGTGGATAAAGAACTCCGCAAGTCCGGATCCGTCTCCGCAAGCGAAGCATTTCCCAGCCCGACGATCCTCCAGATCCCTGGCAAGCTCGCTTTGAGGATCCATGATACACGCTACAGGGCGCCCCTGCATCATATATCCGTATGCCTTGGAAGGCGAACACAAGCCCAACAGCCCGTCGATCAAGCTGACGATATAGCAATCACTAACACTCAGGGCAACCCGATAATCTTCGCCCTTCAAAAAGTCAAAACAAGCAACATTTGTCAAAGATTCTTGTTCTATAACGCGCTTCAGCTCTGCCATTTTATTTCCATGGCCGGCAAAAACAAACTTGATCTTGGGATCATCCTTCAATATCCGGATTGCCTCTAAAATCGTCGTTTCATCTTGGCAGGTACCCAAGTTCCCTAAATAGGAAACGACAAAATCATCTTTCTCAATATGTGAAAACAGCGGATGATACGCAATATCTCTCTTCGGGCTTTCTCCGTGATCCTCAAACCAGTTGGGAATCTTGACAACACGGCACTCGGAGGAGATAGGGCGGTTATTCTCCAAATACTGTTTCATGTCATCGGATAGCGCAACAACACAATCGGAAGCTTCAAATAATTGCCGGTTGATCCTTGTAAACATTTTAGTGATCATACTGCCTTCACCCAAAGCACCGCTCTGAAGGGCGATTTCAGGATAAACATCGTACGAAACGAAGATCATTTTATTACCATATCTTTTTTTGGCAGTCACGGCCAGTTGAGGGAGGATCGGAGGGTTAGAATATACCATTACGGCCTTATATTTTCTTGCTTCCCGCAAGTTCAACCAAGTGGAGATGGTAAAGGAAAAATAATTGATCAATCTTCCCAAAAAGCCCTTTCGCCCCGTTTGAATATACTTAATCCTTTTGATCTCGATACCCTCAAAAATTTCTCTTCTGGGTATCTTATGCTCTTCCGTATACTCCTTAGGATATCCACACAGGACACCTATCGAATATCCTTTATCAGCCAGCGCCTTTGCCGTATCAAACGGCAAGGTTGCCGAAGAAACATACTCGGGATAAAAAAACTGACACATGATCAGTAAATCTTTTTTCTTCATGTCTGTCCCTTATTTGCGTTCGGTTCGTTCAACGGATTCCTCAAAAGATATCTCTCCGACAAGTGCGCGCACATCCTCTTGCGCATAGCAGTAACTACCAAAACATTTAACCACGGCACCTATACGCAGACGTTTCCCCAAGCTGATCAAGGGATTGAAAATTTTGGGCGTCCATAACCTTATTCCATTTACTTTGGCAATTTGTCTGACCATATCTACAGTACTGACATATGCTTGATTTTGTGGCAACCAAATTCCGGGTAACAGCGTCATATCCGTAATTTGCTTAATAAAGCAGCACAGATGATCAATATAAATCATGCTTCGTTCGTTAGCATAATCAGGAAACACCTTGAATTTCTTGACAAATTTTGAAAGTGTCTGATAGTTGCCTTTACAATCCTTGCCATAAACCATCGGGGGACGAAGGATATAGACACCAAAATCTTCGCAGTCTAACTGCCGCAGTCCCTGTTCTGCCTGATATTTACTGATACCGTAATGATTTTTAGGCGAAGGCTCCGATTCTTTGTTGATTATCCCTTCCTGCCTGCCGTATACACTCATGGTACTTATGTACACAAACTGCTTGACACCGGCTCTTTTCGCTTTTTGCGCCATTCTGATGGGAAGATCTCGATTCACGCTGTAATAAAGCTCTGCGGGCGTCTTGCTTTTCCTGTGAACAATGCCTGCTACAAATAAAATACTGTCATAACCGGACAGATCTTTATTTTCCCACGCATTTTCTTCCATATCCACCGTATCCGTTTGATATTCAGCAGGAAACAAGCTCATGTACTCAGCGAATGCTGTACCTATATAACTTCTTGCGCCGGCAATCAATATTTTTTTCATTTATTTACGGTCTCTTTCTCTTTTTCCTGCTTTTTCCGCTCGATCTCACCCGTGCCGCCTTCCACCACGCCATCGGATTTCAGAACGCTCTTGATGGTGCCGAAGAAGCACTTGCAGTCAAAGCCGAAGCTTAATTTCTCCACGTACTCACCGTCCAGCTTGGCCTTGACGGGAATGGGCAGCTCATCGCGGCCGTTAATCTGTGCCCAGCCGGTAAGGCCAGGCTTGACGTCGTTGGCACCGTACTTGTCCCTCTCCTCGATGAGGTCGTATTGGTTCCACAGGGCAGGGCGGGGGCCGATGATACTCATAGTGCCGGCAAAAATGCAAAAAAGCTGAGGCAGCTCATCGATGGAGGATTTGCGCATAAACTTCTGCCACTTGCTAAGAAAAGCATCCGGATTTTTCAGCTCATGGGTGGGAGTGTCCTTGGGAGCGGTGACGGGCATACTTCTGAATTTCAAAATGGTGAAATGTTTTTTATGTATGCCGATCCTCTTTTGCTTGAATAAAACGGGGCCGGGAGAGTCAATCTTGATGATGATGGCAAAGATCAGCATAGGCAGTGCTAGAACCAAAATCCCCAAAAATGATAAGAGAATATCAATCAATCTTTTTACAAAATGCTTGTACATAACACCTCACATCCCGCAGTCAAAACTCCATGCGGAATCATCAGCTACAGAATATTTTTCTTTTTCCCGTGCGCTGTATGTAGGCTCGGATTTTCCGGGAAAGAACGCATCAGGAGGAAGAGAGATAATGGGGGTAGATTCCTGCCGCTCTGCCGATTTCGGAGAGCATAGCGTCAGCGGTTTTATATGACGTTTGATTGTGCTCAAACAACACGATCATCACGTTCCTTCCCGAAAAAACGGTACGTCCACCGGGTACAGCACAACGGGGATTATGTCGCTCCATGTGAAAGAAAATAATAACCCATCATCTAATATATTATAGCATATCCCATAAAGGATTGCAATAGTTTTCAAGAAATTTATAGGATTTTCTCATAAATACCCAAGCAAATTTGGGTGTTATTTTCTTCAAAAAGCACAACGAAAGAAGGCTACCGCATTTTTTTTGAGAAAGTTGGGCTCCGGATTCTCTTGTTACCCTTTTTTACATTTTCTATAGAAAAAGGCCTTCCTTGTACCGAAAGCAAGGGAGGCCTTTTTAACTTTGGTTGTAGTTCATTGCGCTCAAAAAATGAATATTCTGTTAACTTTCAAAAATTTTCAATTTTACTGCAATTTTTTGGCGATTCAGTTGTTATAAAGGGTGAAAGGAGGTGAGAAAATGAAAAAGCGTTTTAAGATCCTGTCTATGGTTATGGTTATTGTAACGGTGCTGATGTGTACGGCAATGCCTATTCAGGCGGCTGTTGTGCAACCGGACGTGGAGCCGATGTGGGATAATACGGCAACGATAACACTGACATTGGGTTTCCCCGATTATGGTTATGCGGAAGCTTCAATTTTTGGTAAACCCGGGGTTACAAAAATTATCATTGATGTATTTGTTTACAGACAATCCGGTAGTTCTTGGATTTATGTTAACGAAAAACACACAACCATTAATAGTCAAGCAGGTTTGATCAGTTGTCAATTTACTCCCGTCGATGGTGCATATTATCGTGCTGACTACACATTTACTGTTACGAAAGATGGAGTTGATGAGGTCATTAACAAATCACAATATCGTACATGTGAATAATTATCTCTTCTTAATCAAAGGGGTGTTACTCTTAAACGAGTAACACCTCCCATAATCATTCAATTACACTAATCCCTTCGCCAATTTTCACAATCTCATTCATTGAGGAAAACACACCATATACAGTAAACCGATAATGTTCATCTTGCCACGTCAATGAATATAACGACTCTCCTTCAAAGTACTCAACAAGAACAGCTTTAAATCCATTAACTTCTATATAAGCAACTTGCCCTGACTCATCATCTACAAATGTATTTGACTCCGTTATTGTGCTTTGTGTAGCAAAAAACTTCCAGTCTCCACTATCAGTATAATAAAAAATCTGATGTTGCATAGATGTGGTAACATCGTCTCCTTTAACACACCCTTCCGGCACATACGTTAATGCCATCTTTTTCTCAATGGTCTCAGGGTAGTTCTCGGCAGGGGGCTCCGTGGGCGCCTCGGTTTCCACATCCGTATCAAATCCAATCTCAATATGATCTCCGTGGTTCTTAATCAGGACATTCCACACGGCGTGTCTAATCTCGGGAACCAGCATACAGGCGGTAAAAGCGACGGACATACACAGCAACGCCACTAATAGGATGAGCTTGACGGTCTTCCATCTGCTTTTGCGGGATCTGCCCAGAATCCTTCGCAGCACCCGAGGATCTCGCTCTATTCCGGAAACATCCTGCCCCGAAAAGGCAGACGCTTCTTCCTTCACACAGTCCGCAGCTGCCAAAGAAATCAGGGTATCAAATCTGTCAATATGTAATTCTTTCATACCCTTCCTTTCCGATGATCTCTTTCAGTTTATTTTTGGCGCGGTAAATGTGACTGTTTACCGTATTCTCTTCTATACTCAAAATACCGGCAATTTCCACATTTCTCATGTGATAATAATATTTTAAAACGATTACGTCCTTAAATCTGTCATTCAACTGGTCAATGGCGTTTTTCACAATATGAATCGTCTCGTCATTCACCACCAGCGTTTGGGGATTCTCTTGATAACAAGCTGAGCAATCGACTGTATTTTCCTGATTAAAATCAAAATTTATATCGAACACTTCCCGTTGCTTCTTTTTATGCTTGTACATATTAAGAGCAACATTTCTTGTATAAATACTGACCAGCGCCGCCAGATCCTCACGCTCAAAATTCATAAACGTCTTCACGTTTTCGGAGATGAGGCGAAAGGTCTCCATAACAGCGTCCTCGGCATCCTGTTGATGGTGGAGAATACTATTGGCTTTGACTATCATCTGCTTATAGTACAGATAATAAATCCGCTCCACCAGTTCCCTTTCCTCGTCGCTTTCGATCGCTTGGATGAGCTCCAAAATCATCAGCATTTTTTCGGTTCCTCCATTGTCTTTCGTTGGATTCAGATTTTTGTTAAAGCTATCTTAGTCAAAGCTTCATGGATTTGCTTGTCAATGGCACCATGCCCTAAAATTTCCGGCTGACTCAGAATTCCGGCGAAAACCGTCAAACCATAGGCACGCCCGATTCCAAACAGTTAACCAAAATTGTAGAATTTTCTTTGTTTGTGTTGGAATAGGGTAAAACTATGAGACATGAAAAAGAGATGCTGTTAAAGGAGGAACTTTGTGTACTTGCGATTCAGACCCGCGAGCGCTTAAGCCTCACTCAAAAAGGAATGAGCCGATGCCTCGCCATGAGCGAAAGCTACTATTCCGATATTGCGACAGGACGAGCCATGTGTAGCACCCTGATCACAATATTGTTGCTTGAAATGCAAGAATATCCGCCCCGGTTTCCGCTTGTTGTCAAAGACAAATTCGAAAAGCAGTACGAAAAAGAAATACAAACGGTATGAGCAACATCACTTACGGGCTCATTGAAGAGCATTATTCACTGGACAATCATGAGCGCATCGCATACGGAATTGCCGTATATGCGGATGCAGAAGAAGATCACACAGCGACCGTGGTCGCCGCTATTCACGACATTACGTCAGACAAGCCCCGGCTTGCAGAACTCGTTCGTCTCTGCAATCATCTCAAGCTATCGCCGATACATCTCGAGGATGTAGTCGATGACTTTCTGACTAATTAACGGGTATAAATAAAAACAAGGGAAGAAAATTCAAATAATACGAAAGGTATCCCAACACAAACATCCTTGTCTTCCTCCGAGGCAATATGCCTCGGGGGTTTTCTTTCCGGAAAGAAAATTTGGACATGTGTATATTACCACACGCAATCACACCTTCATCATAAGCTCCAAGCGCCAGCCTCATTTCGCTGAGCTACTGTTTTTCTTCCCTTTCGGCAAATAGTTCCCTCAACACCCTCGGATTCAGTGCCTTGAGCATCAACAAGTTGTTTCTACGGATAGGCTTGAAAATGGCCCCCACGATCACGTTGGTGAATATCTGGGTGATGAGAGAGGCCAGAGCCGCGCCATTGATGCCCCACTTAGGGATCATCAGGGTATTCAGCGCTACGTTGGCCAAAGCCCCCGCAAGATTGATGCTCCACAGATATTTCTGCTTGTTTTCGGCAAGCATCCAGATGTTTCGAACCGCGCCAAGATAGGAAAACGTGGTATACCACACGATGATCCTCAGGGCATTGACGGCAGGCGCGTAGGCGTCACCGTAGATGATGTAAATGATCTCTTTGGAAAAGACGGTGATCAGGAGGCATTGAATCAAGGATAGCCATATGATGACCGAGTAAAGGCCGGTGACGTTCTTTTCAAACTTCTCCGAGCTTGTTTTTTTGCTTTCATAGATCACGGGGCTGACGGAATCCAAAATTGCTGAAAAGACAAAGCTTGTCATGCTGGCGCACGTCACGGCGGCTGCGTAAAAGCCGGCGGCATCCGCACCCAGCATGGGCTTGATCATCAGCTTATCGGTTTGAGCGAAGATCGAGACCATGAGGCCTGACAAAATATAATATTTTCCGCTCTTCAGGAGCCTTTTGGCATAGTGTCCGGAAAAGGCGAAGGGTGCTCCGCCCTTTTTCTTATACAGGACGAATAATACGACCGCCGTCACGGCATAGTCGATGGATTGTGCCAGAGCAAACCACCTGACATTCATGCCGCCAATCAGCAAAGCGACGCGATAGACAGAGATCACGACGTAAGCGATCAGTCCGATAACCGACGAGTACCTCGACATAAGCTTCGCCTGGTACCAGTACCGGATATTCTCCAGGGTACGGAAAATCAAGGAAATGCTATAAAGCAGACAAACAACGACGGTTTCCTTTTCCCCCGGGTTCATGATTGCCGCAAAGGCGGTAATCCCCAGAATACCCAGTATGGAGGAGATCAGCCCAAGAGTTGTCGCTGTGCCCAAAATCTTACCCTCATCCTCGGGATGAGAGACCAGCTTTTGCACCATCACCTCGGTCAACCCAAGATTCACAAGAGGCGCGATAAAAGCGACAATGGACGCCGCGTAATTGATGATCCCGTAATTGGAGGGTCCAAGGTATCTTGCAGTAAACATCGTAATGACCAGGGAGAGCAGGGCTTGTACTACCCTGCAGCCCACGATCCATGAGATGTTACTGACCATTCTATTTTTTATCATTTTAAAATCATTTATGTCTTCACCATTATTATTAATCTCTACCGTATATATCTCTGGTAAATAATTTTTCCTTTACACCATCTAGTATAGGGTCGTAACGATTGGCCACAATCACATCCGAGCGTTGAATAAACTCGTTCGGATCATGAATGACAGCACAATCCATAAAATTATCCTCTTTTAGGGCAGGCTCATATAAAACCACAGTGATTTTTTGTTTAAGAAGTCGTTCCATTACCCCTTGAATAGAACTTTGCCGGAAATTATCACTTCCAGATTTCATTGTCAAACGCCAAATTCCAACGACCTTGGGCCTTCTGGCCATAATTTGTTCTGCTATAAAATCTTTGCGAGTGCTATTAGCTGCCACCACTGCCGACATGATATTTTGTGGTATATTTTGGTAATTAGCCAGTAGTTGTTTTGTATCCTTGGGAAGACAATAACCACCATAACCAAAAGACGGGTTATTATAATGATTTCCGATGCGAGGATCCAACCCAACCCCTTCAATGATAGATTTAGTGTCTAGGCCTTTGCTTCCCGCATATGTATCCAACTCGTTAAAAAAAGCAACTCGAAGAGCAAGATATGTGTTGGCAAACAACTTTACCGCCTCCGCCTCAGTAACATTCATATAGCGAATCTCTACCGTTTCTTTTAACACTCCCTCAGATAAAAGAGCTGCGAAACTTTCCGCTCTACTCAACAAATAGCCAGGAGTACCGACAATGATGCGGCTGGGATACAAATTATCGTATAGCGCGTACCCTTCCCTCAAAAATTCAGGGCTAAACAAAAGAGAAATAGCAGGATATTTCTTGTACATGGATTCCGTAAATCCAACAGGAATAGTAGATTTTATGACTATCGTTGCCTGCGAATTGACTTGTAAAACCTGCTCAATAACCTCCTCTACCGAAGAAGTATCAAAATAATTCAACTTCTCATCATAATTGGTGGGCGTAGCAATAATAATAAAATCCGCATCTCGATACGCCTTGATACCATCCAAAGTAGCATACAGATTCAATTTTTTTTCAAGGAAATAGGTCTCAATCATCCTATCAGCAAAAGGAGTCTCTCGCCGATTAATCATATCTACCTTTTCTGAAACAATATCAACGGCTGTCACATTATGTTTTTGTGCCAAAAGCACAGCGAGAGACAACCCTACATATCCCATACCAACAACGGCGATATTCATATATTTTTCTCCTTAGTTTTACTTGATTTTTCTGAAGGTGATAGCCTCCAGCATGAGTATGGCATTGGGGCGTAATGCTTTTATAAAAAGTGGAAATATGATACTGGTCATTATTTGGGTGATCAAAGAAGCTAAAGCCGCGCCCGAAATGCCCCACAGAGGAATCATGATGAAATTCAAAATCACATTGATAACCGCTGCGCTCAAGTACAGATATTTCAAATATTTCTGATGGTTCTTACAAACAATCCAAGCATTTCGCGCCACTCCGAGATAGGAAAAAGCCGTGTACCAAGTTATAATTTTTAACGGATTAGAGGCTATCATATAATCCTTTCCGTAGAGCACCATTATTACTATATCACCAAAGATTAAAAACACAAACGATACTAAAAAGGATAAATAAAATATAATGGAATATAATTGCCGATTTTTCTTTTCAAACAATTTTTGATCTTCTTTATACAGTCTTATGATTGTAGGATACATTGAATCAATAATCGCCTGCAAAACAAACACCCACATGCCGCAAATAGCCGTTGCAACCGAATAATAACCAACTGAGGTTTCGCCCACCATTTGCTTCAACATCAGTTTGTCAGTTTGACCATAAATAGCCACCATCATGCCTGATAAAATATAGTGACAACTCCTGCTTAGTAATTCTTTTCCCTTCGATATAGAAAACTGTAGTTTGGGGCCGTTGTGTTTTCGATAAGCTAATAACAACAAGCCACCCAAAACAATATAATCCACCGAATATGACAAGGCAAACCACATTACATTTTTTTTTAGGATCAATAAGATAATTTTGTAAATAGATGTGGCCAAATAGGCCATAAAAGTAATAATGGCAGTCACCTTGGACTTATACTGATACTGGAACCAATAATTTATAGTATCCATGGCATGAAACACTAATGAAAGACTACATAAGGTAACCACCAGAATAGTCTCCGTTTCACCATAATCCAATACCATAGCAACGCCAACAATCATGAAGGCTGAAGCTAAACTGGATATACTTCGCAACAAGATTGAAGTGCCCAATGCCATTCCACATTCATTAGGCCGATTAACAAAATCGCTAATAATAACCGAATTGATACCCAAAGTGCAGAAAGCCATGAAAAAGCTCATATAAGTTGCACCATAATTAATCAACCCGTAATTGGAAGGTCCAAGATAACGGGCGGTTAAAACACCGACCACCAAAGAAAGGAGCATCTGGCACACTTTCCCGCCAATCAGCCACCCTGCATTTTTAGCTTCTTTATTTTCGAGAATGGATAGCTTCATTTTTTTTCATATTCTCCCAGCACTCTAACGATTTCTCCGCAATCTTGCTGTATAAATATATATCTGTCTTTTCGGAAGCAGCGATCTTTTTCATATTTTGATACTTTTCCGTATAAAGCACTTCTAATAGTTTACTTCGAATTGATTCTACAGAAACAGTAGCCAAAAAGTCACTATTTCCGCCGTTGTCAATATGTTCCATGCCTTCCCAACGCTGAAACACGCACGGAACCTTGGTAGCACAGGCTTGCTCCCATAGAACCGAATGCTGCCCAGGAAAAAAAACAAGATCTGAAGCAAAGAAATAATCGTAGACCTGTCTTGATGGTATCCAACCAACATATATAATACTTGAATTCTGCTCTAATAAACGCTCAAACTCTTCATGGATATCTTCCATCACCTGTCCAAATATCAGAAGTTTCACTCGCTCCAAACCACAAATGGCCTGCATGAGAAAATGTATTTTCTTTTTTTCGTCTATCTTACCCCCCGTAGCCACCAAAAAATCATTAGGTGTAATACCATATGATGTGCGGATATGAGCCCTTACAGCTTCGCGTTGCTCAAAGTTAATCTCTTCATCATCCGCCCCCATAATCAATACCGATGTCTTATCTTTAGGGACTTGGAAATATTCTTCCGCATATTGCTTTCGCCAAGGTGTTACGCCATAAACATGATCCACATATTCTATAGTTTTTCTAACCACATGGCGATAATACATGCGAAGCATATTATCCTTGATTCCGTTCCCTCTTCTCCCGATATTGTAGTCCAAATGATTGTCTTGAACGATTACACAATTGCGGTTATGCTTTTTTTTATATGCAACCACATCATAAATCGTGGCACTCATAAGCCCATGAAAAAAAATAAAGTCTGGTTTCAATTTTTTTAACAGGTCAAAGACAGGTAAATATGACCGAATATTTGTTACTGTATGATGAAAATATTTTTTGCGAGCCAAACGAATCACTCTCACTCCGTCGTCAAGAACATAATCTCCACATTCGGTTGGGACGATTTTGCCATCCTTGTGCATATAATTTGTAGTGATCATTGTCACCTGGTGTCCTAACTTTTTATGATATTTGGGCAGCAAATTATCCTGATATCCCCAATAATCATTATAGGGTGCAGACGGTGTTATGTGAACAATATTCATGTTATTATCCTTTCATCTTTCCTACAATCCATTATATAAATTCACATATTTTTTAAAGCAATTACACTTATCAAAATCATATATACACCAATTTTGAGACCTCACAGAATATGTTTTTTTCTCCAAAATACAGATAATTCCTTTTTCCATCGCAACTACATCACCCTTCTCTACAACAATGCCACTATCGCGATCCAAAATTTCCGGACACCCTCCGGTACGGAAGGCGACAACCGGCGTGCCGCAGGCCAGGGCCTCCATTTGCACCGTGGGGTAGTTCTCTTCCCTGGTAGGATTGACGAACACATCCGCGGCCGTATAGATCTCCGCCAGCTCCCGTTGGTTCTCGGTTCGATGGATGGAAATAACGTTGTTCGGCAGTTGGCGGTCAATTTGCTCATTCGTCCCCACCAACACGATGCGGTAGCTGTCATCCAGCCGCTTAGCGAGCTCCAGGAACACGTCAAAGCCCTTTTTCTTGTCCCACCCGAAGGAAACACCCAACACCAGCTTTTTGCCCTCGCAGTGATATTTCCGACGGAAATCGCTTTCGGTGGGCTTGAAAACCGTGAGGTCAATGCCGTTGTTGATGACCTTTACGGGATAATCCTTCAGGAAGGATATTCGCGTCAAATCGGCCAGCCATTGGGATGGGGTGACCAACGTCATATCCGCTACACCCTTGAACCAGGCTTGCTTCTGACCATACTGCCGCTTGGAATTATCCACCCGGCACTGGGGGTATTCCCTGAGCTGAGGACAATCATGGCAGCCTGTTTTCCACTTGTCACAGCCGATCATGTCGAAATGGGGGCAATGGCCGGTAAAGCTCCAGCAATCGTGGAGGGTCCAGATCACTTTGATCTTGTCTTTTTTGATGTAGTCAAACAAGGTTGGCAGGTGGATACAGTAGCCGTGCAGGTTGTGCAGATGCAAAAGCTCGATCTTTTGAGCACGTAATTCTTTGACAAGCTTTTTTGTGCCCCGCTTCATGTAGCAACCGTCCAAGCCGAATACACGCCCCAGAAGGTTCCCCGCCCGACGTTCGGCCCAAGTGCCGAAATAGGCATGTCCGACCGGGGCATCGGGACACTTTTGATACTTTTTCGAAAAGGGGTACGGTGAATAGGTATAGACCTCATGGCCGTGAGATCGGGCCTGCTCCGCGATTTGGAGCATGATCCGACCGGTACTGCCGAAGGTCACTGCGTTGATCTGTGCGATACGCATGGATTATCTCCTCCTTACGTACAATTTGGCCTCTTTCTTCACAGACGCACCGCTTTCTGCTTGCGTAAGCATCGGACGATAAACAGATAAGCCTCCCAGAATAAATAACACCATAATGACAGGAGATGCCCATATGGGGTTAAAGGTTGAGACAAACAGGAACACGATCAAAGAAGCTACCACCGCATTTTTTTCACTCTGAGAAACACTGTATTTCAAATGATACTTAACGATATTCCAAATGAACTTCAAATAGAGGGCAAAGACGATCAGGCCGCAAGAGCTGATCAGATCCAGGTTGGTGGAATGGCCTGTGATCTTGGTATGAGGATTCCATGGGAAATTGCCTATGATCGGATGCTTCACGATCAATCCCCATGCCTCACGGTACAGGTCGAAGCGTCCCGTGGTCTGACCTTCCTCGCCGCTCTGCATATAGTAAACCGTTTCGTATATGCGGGTTGAAATATTATCGTTGGGAATCAGGTCTGCCAGCTCCAGAAGTGCCATTTCATACAAACCCGACTGAATGAAAAAGACCAGGAACACGATGAAGGCGACCAAAAAGACGTTTCGCAATGTGGCATTTTTCAAATTCAAGAAAAGATAGCAACCGATACCCAGAACCATGCCTACGATAGCAATGGTAAACGCGGCCATAAATACACAAACCATCATCAAGGCGATAATCAAACCTCTGAGCCAGCGATAGTGCTTGTTTTCTCCAAAAGAAGCAAAGAAATATGGGAGCAAGATGACCATACCATAAATTACGGCATAATCGGCCACCAAAGGATAGAAATCGCCTCTGTAGGCAGCACTTAGGCGGATAGCCTCCGGGTTAACCACCAAAATACCAATGGACGCAATACTGACGACAGCGATCATGATCCACAGACAGCGTCGGATCCAAGTGATCATTTCCTCATCAGATCTGGTGACAACCTGAACTGCGGAGATGATCATGGGCACCAAGGAAATCATGTGCCACACCTGAAGGGTAAAGGGCACGTTAAAGCTGGTGTAGATCTCCCGCGATTGCCACACGAACTGATATTCAATTACGTAGATGAAAAGGAACAGGAACAGCGGCAACATAGCGATCTTCTTTCGGGTAATCTTTCCGTACGCCAAAAGAAAATATACCATGAAAACATAATTCGCCACGATGACGCCGACGCCGCCCACAAATCTTGTGATATATTCCGTGACAATATTGAGAAGAAGGAACGCGAGCCAGCAAAGGACCACCGCCTTATCCAACATGACACTACTTCGTTTTCTCATGAAATGCTCCAACTATTTTTGATAAACTGAATGATGCGCCCCGCCTGAGCCACGTGATTCTTCTCTGCCAGCACGAAGCTCCTGGCCTTCTGTCCAAAGGCCTCCAGCTCTCGGCTGTCCCGATCCAGGGCTTGTCTCAGGGCCACGGCCAGGCCGTCTTCTTGGGCATCATCAAAATAATATAAATATTCGTCATACTCATCGGGAAAGCCCGGCAGCTTAGCGCAAAGCACGGGGGTTCCCGAGACCATGTATTCCATGGTTTTGGAGGGAAAAGAATATTTCGTGTATTCCCCTTCGCTCGTTCGGGGGTTGACCAGCAACGTTGCCGTTAACTCAGCCTGCACAACCTGCTGGTTAGGAAAACAACCATGATAGATCACTTGGGGATGAAGCTTGGTAATCTCCCGAAGCTCGGCAGCATAACCACCGTTACCATAGAGATGCAACTCCTCGTTCTCCTTGGCAATCTTCAAAAAAGATTCCACCAGATTGGCGACACCATATTTACGATAAAGGGCACCTGCGTACATGACGACCCTCTTCCCTGCTTTGGGGCGGGGACGCGTCACATCCGACATACGGACATCGGCGTGTCCTTCCAAAACTACATAAGGCTTTCCTTGAGGGTTGATCACTTCATTCATTTGCTTCGTCAGAAAAACGTATCCATCTGCCATACTGATCAGCCGATGATTTATGCGGTTGCATTTTGGGCTACTGTTAACGTACATTGGCAGATCCGTTACAATGCCCACACTTTTCATGCCTCTAAGTTTAGAAGCCAGCAAAGCACCGAAGGATGATGAGATCACCAGCACATCATAAATCACGACAGTGTTCTTGGCAGAAAAGAGGGTCTTAAAAAAAGCTTTACTCGCCAACATAAAATGCTTGACCCCTGGGAAATTTATACATGAGATATACTGCTTTGTCAGTTTGCCGTCTGTTGTTTTTCTCCACCTTACGATCTTCTTGGAGCTATTTGCTCGGGAAATTGGCAATGTGGCATAAGCATTTACAGAGATTCCATTTTCAGCCAAACCCAAGCTTAACAGTTGGTGATATTTATTGGCCGCATAATTCGGTGTCTTTCCTTTGTCATAATAGACATCAAGGATCTCGTCATCAAACATGGCAGACAAATATAAAATGTTCATTTGTTTTCCTTTTCAATACGCTTTGTAGCTTCCCGGATTACCTGACACCCCCGATGGTATTCCTCCAGCACACGTTCAAGCTCATTATCGCACGCCTCTTCAAATGCCTTGTGATCCAAAGACATATAATAGTCATATACCGCGTCGGCATAGTTTTCATTTTGAGGGTCACAAGAGAATCCGATGCCTGCATTTTCAACACGATTACCCATAATCGCGTTTTTCATACAAAGCTGGGGAATCCTAAAAATTGCACCGTCATAAAAGCGGTTGCTCATGGCAATCATCATATTCCGATTCCCAAACACATTGTGGATGAGATCGGTTGTACATATAAACCGATAGCGATCTTCCGGCACATACTCTCCATGAAACCAAATGTTTTCTGCTTTTTTTTCATTTGCATAAGCCTTTAATCGATCGGTCAACCGATCCTCTCTGCCGTAATAATGCAGTTCAAAGCGAGGATCATTTGCTAACCGATCCATCATCAGGCAGTTGGTTTTTTCATCGCGGATAAATCCCCAATAGGAAATGCGAATTGCGTCGGCGGATGTCCCATATCTTTTTTTATCTTCTCGATGGTCAAGGGACTCCTTTATAAAATTATGGGACGTATATATTTTTTCCTTTGCTTCCTGCGGTAGCAGTTGCCGAAAACCGTCACTACTGACGAAGGTAGCATAAGAGCAATTGACCAATTTATGAATAATTTTTTTGAAAAATCCGTACTTTTCATATGTTGAATCCCGATAATCGTAGATATATCTTCCGCGATACTTTCGGGTCAGTACATTTGACAATAAAACCCCCGGAAAGGAGTGAAGGAAAATAATAAAATCATAGTTCCCTCTGCGGATCAGCTTTTTAGCATATTGACGATACCTGATAAAATTCGGAATTTTGGAAGAAATACGAACGTTATCTTCTTGGCATTTTGAAAATTCATGAAGTGTCACGTTTTCGTAGTCCGCAAGATTTTCCGGCTTTTTATCGCGGTTCCAATACAAGACGTGGATGTCATGTTCTTGATCATCTATGTTGTCCAGGTAAAACCGCAAATAGGGAATATATTTGAGTTTTGAAAAGCCCATGAGTAATATTTTCATATGATATAACTCTTTCTTCTGTGACTACTACGAAAATTTCAATAAACAAGTTTGAATCATTTTGCAGTGCAGTACAGCCGAAGCTGTACCGCACTGACTTTTTTAGAGTTTAGGTTTTATTAACCCATGAGGAGATTAAATTTTTCTGTGAAATATGGCGAAAAAATCACTACGGTTTCGCCATCAAAAGAGTTTTTCGAGGTGACCTTTAGTTAAAACCAAAATCATCCTCCGGAAGGACTGCGTTGCCACTCCCTTCACTAGACGTAACGACATCCTGAATGCTAATATGAATAATCTCCACAGTGGGCATTTCATATTTATTTTTCATAATTTTGCTCCTTTTTTAATCATTGTTTATAGATTAGGGCAGACTCACCATAATTATAAATGGCTTTCAAAAGCTCGCGTAACTCTTCATTTTCGGTATTTTGATGCTTTTGAATGTATGTATATACCGAGTAATTGACTGTTTGGCCTATCTGTTCGCCATCCTTCTTGATAACCGCACTGACCACATCATTAAACTCAGTAGCCTTAATACCGCAGAAAGAAAGATAATACTTACCATTTTTGTATGTCAGGTCCTCAAAGGTGTAGATTGTGGTACGTCCGTTAATGGCTACCTCAAAGGTATAAAGCGAGATATCCTTCGTTGCAGTGATGCCTAACAGTAATGTCATTTCACTGGAAAGCTCCAAGGTCGCACTGGCATATCTGATGTCGGGATCGACAGCTCCGATCAACTCTTGTTTGTTATAAGTTTCGTCTAATCTGTTAAAGTTACTGGGTGTAAGTTCTATGCCATCTGTAACGAGTGCATCAACCTTATAATTTTGATAAACCTGGGTTTTGGAACCATATACCAACAGATCGCTGACCATACGCTTCAAATTTTCATCATCCGGTTTTTGCTCTAAAAGATTGATACAATACTGACGAATACTGTAATCCAGGATACTGACACTTACCTCTTCTCCGTTAACCATTGCATAGAGAGTCGCGTCAATACGATCGCCCATTTTTTGGGGATTCACGTTAGAAAATGCGTAGCAGTATCTCCCCTGTTCATCCACTGTGTATGTGGTCACAACAGTCTCATTACCATTAAAGCTGAAGACCATGCGGGGATTGACAAAACCGTCAGGGACAGTTACGGCATAGATCACATTGATATTCTCCGAAAGAACAAGAGACGCACCGTTGATCGCAAATTTTTTATACCCGCTCCCAAGTGCAAGCCTCACATCTTGCGTATTGATTCCCTTGGAAACTGTCACAGACTCGCTAAAGATTACATGATTAGCTTTTATTACCGTCATATCGTAAGTGCCTACAGGAACATTTTCGAGGCAATACTCGGCATTTAATCCCTCTACGGTCACCGCATATGCCACCTCTGTTTCACCATCATGCGTCAAGCGTACTACAATTTCCTCTTCTTCACCGATGACACTTGTGATAGTTCCGCTAAGTGTTCCGCTAATATAAGTATAGGGAACTCCCTCATTTTGGGCAAACTGTTCAGCATAGGTTCCACGAACGACATTCAAAACCGCCTTAGTGGAACCAATGAAAGCGTTGTGATAGATCTCGGAAATATTTTTGGGCATATACACATTAACCAAATCTGAACAATATCCCAAAGCCGCATATCCCATATGCGTTACGTTATCCGGAATTTGAACCTCACTCAAATACCAAGGACCGCAAATCGCAGAAGTACCGATTCTAGCCAATTTGCTTCCCTCTTCAAATGTCATGCGTCTAATGTTATAACACTGATAGAAAGTACGATCACCAAGCGCCGTGATATCCTTACCAACAACAACATCCTTAATTTTCATGGACAAAGTATCATCGCCCTTCAACCAAGGTCTGTTCTTGTAAGCAAGATCAGGATTTCCAGTCGTGTCTACCTGCTCATAATCATAAGTATCACCTTCGCCGGAAAGAACAAAGGTGCCGTCAGCATACAGGATAAAGTATGCCTCAGGGCCCGCCAAGCCGGCAAGCAACACATCGGCTGTGGTAGATTCAGCAAATATGCCTTTGTCAAAGACACAAATTTCACCGCTGATGACGATCTCGCCATCAAAGGCAATACTGTTTGCATCAAAGAACGCAGGTCCAACATTGGCGATATGGTTGTAGCCGCTCACAGGCACGCCATTATCCAGATAACGAGTATCACCGTTTTCATCGGTCCACCATTCCGCAGACATAGGATACTTGTGTGCGCAAATACCGTTGGTACCGAAGTTGTAGTACTTACCTTCGATGAGCTGCACACCGGTATACATGACACCGTCCTTATAGTAGGACTCCCCGTTCCAACCGTCGGCCATCACGACACCGTCAACGTAAGTCTTGCCGTCGGTATGAACACCGCTGAACAGCTCGCCGCCACTGGTGCAAGCCAGCTTGCCGTCAACGAAATCATAGGTGTGAACGCCGGTTGCGGGAACGGTGGTACCCCAGTCAAGCACGGCGCCGCAACCTCCGGCGGTATCACAATCATGACCGTTTTCTGTCTTGGTTACGCAAGAACAACCTGTGCAGAATACGCGGCCAATATAGCCTTCTTCGGTACAAGTAGCAGCCTTATTCTGTGCTTCTCCCGCAGAATGGAGATGCCAACTGCTCTTATCATACTTAAGGAAGTATTCCTGCTTCTGATCAACAGTTAGTTTGCCCCACCAACAACCAATCTGGCGCTCAGTATCAACTTGGATCTTGTCACCGGAGAACATCTCGGTAGTGCCATCGGTAAATTCAACAAGACCTGCCAAGGGATTAATAATGATATCGTAATTGTGACCTACGAATTCATTCCAGCATTCGTAAGGGTCGTACATGCCGTTTCCGTTCAAGTCACTGTCACCGCCGACAGAAGGAACGTATCCGGGATATATCTCCTCCTTGAACTCCCATGTCTGAACGGGGATGGAAACAAGTGCCTTTTCACCGGTTACTTCTACGTCACCGGTACGTTCAATTGTAATATACGCAATGTTTTCTTTCGCAAGATCGGTGGTATAGGTTGCGGTGAAGCCATACAAAGTAACCATGTGGTCTAAGATCCAATAGTTAACGTTGTTCAAATCGAGAGTAAGGGATACCTTTTCAACTTTCTCTACGTTCTTTGCCACCACGTCCACCCAATACTGGGATCCGGTAGGAACCAAGGTTGCATCGGTTTGAGGTGCAAGCCAAATATCAGCATCGTTGTTTTCAGCCTGTACGCTGATCTTTCTGATTACGGAAGCATAGTTGCCTGCCATGTCGCAAGCGGTAAACTTAACGGTATGGACACCGTTCTTCAACTCGGTAGCAGGAACAGAGATAACCTTTCCGTTAAACGTATATTCAACTTCGTTTCCGTCAATATATACCTTGATGGAATTACTATCCAAACCGGTAGCATTTACATATTGGGTATTTTCAGCAACGTTTACCGCAAACCCAATGCTGTTATAGTTGGTAACAGTAGCGCTGTTGCGCTGGTTATTAAGATACTTGTCTTCGGCAGAAATAGGCTCAACATACTGAACCTCACCAAAGATAGGAGCATCTCTATCGTCACAAGCTTCAGAATAATCTACGGTAAGATTATCCACAAAGAAGGTATTCATACCGGCAACACCGGGGGTCGTCTGCCAGTTGTATTCGCCGGAGGTACCGCCGTTAAGCTGACAGCTGATTTCTATTCTGGCGCCTCCGCCTGCCGTCGGGTTTGCAGGATTCCACGCCTCGTTCTTCTTAAGCGTAATACTGTCATAACCACTAACGTCTACCGCACAGTATCTCCATCCGGATTCCTCAAAATACAGAGAATCACCGTAGGTGATGGGGTAAGCATCGATACCGATTTCTTCTCCATTCTTGGTACCGGTAAAGCAGAATCTTATAGCCACGCTTACGGCATCCTTGGGGAAATATACCCAAACGCCGATAGATTTTGCATTTTCATAAGTTACGGTCTCGCCTGCCCAACGCAAAGAAGTGCCAAGCCAGTTCAAAGTACCGTAGGTCGTATCGGAATAAACAGCACCGGCACCGTTGCCGTCGTGAACCATACCGGTAGCGGATGTTACGGGATAGCTTTCAAGAATGTTGTTATACGCGTTAAGACCGGGTTTAGCATGGCTGCTATTCTTTCTCTGCTGAAGATGCTCTACATACCAACCCTCACCAAAGCCGTTTTCAAAATTCCAAACTACTTCAGATGCCTTACCGAATACTACTTGCATAGTTGCGGTAACATCGGGATCATGTGTCAAGGTAGCCGTGATAGAACCGCCGGTAACCGTAGGATCCTCTGTTGCGGTAATCACGTATCCGTTCAAGGTACCCATATTGTCGTTATCAAGCTTAACTTTAAAGTCAGAAGTCTTGCTTATAACTTCATAAATACCGTATGTAGCAGAAAGGGTAAAGCTGGCCTGCTGGCCTGTAGGAACGGTCAAAACAGACTGGCTGAAATGAATGGCATCGGGAATTACGATATTGATCTCGCAAGCACCGTATACTTTTCCTTCATACTCGATCTGTGCACTTACTGCACCGGTTTTGCCGGTAGAAACAAACAGACCGTCTTGATCAATGGTACCGAAGGAATCATCAGACAGTGTCCACTGAGCACCTTCGGGGATCTCTGCCGCACCACCCGTAAGATCAGCACCAATAGCCGAGAACTGAACAGAGCTTCCGGGGGTAAAATACTCGCCTTCAGCACTTACATTTGCGCGAACAAATTCTCCGTCCGAGGGAGCTGTTGTGATAAAACAGATACCGGAGGTGGAGGGACGGAGACCACCGTCGGAAGGAGAGTTGTTGACCTTCAGCTCCTCACCGGGACGCTGAGATACGAAAGTGGAGGATCCACCACCGTCACAGTTAGCCGCCCAAACGCAGCCTGCAGCGATCATAACCTCTGCGCACTCGTACATATTCATACCGGCGGAGAAGGGAGACTGACGACCGTCGTTAAGCATCATAACGACCTGACCGTCCGCGGTAATACCCACAACGGAACGGGGAGCGGGGTTGTCTTTATGAGAAGCCTTGCTCTGGTTTACACCATCTTTTACAATGTATCCGCTGGATACCGGAATAACAGTGTCTTCCCAGCCGTCAAGGTCAACCGAAGTACGGATCTGTACCATTTCGAGCTCGGGGATATCGGCGGGTCTGGGGTTGCCGTTTTCATCAATGTCCTTGTTGATGACCACGCAGGTGGGGAAACCAACGTTGCCGTAAGCATAACCGCAGTTACCTGGGTCAAACATGATCTCGCCGTTCATCATCATGAAGCCGAGAGGTTCGCCTACACGGTCTGCAGGATAGCCGGTGTACCAAGACAAGCAGCAGTTCATCACACCGATGACTTCGCCGTCCATGTTCTCGTCGATCCAGTTCGCCTGATCGAGCATGGTGTCTGTTTGGTACTTAGATGTATCCATCTCGGAATACGTAGGAATGACACTTACATAGGAATGGTTCACATCAGCCTTCATAATATGAATAACCTGACGATAATTACCCGCATCGTTATTCAGAACGATCTCGGATTCGGAAATGCCGGGCGCATTATCCCAGTCCTTTTTGGAGATGAGGTTATAGTACTCATCCGTGCTTGTGGATGCATTGTGATTGTAATCAACACCTGCCGCAAACGGAATCACGGGCATCATGCCAATCATCATCACAGATGCAATTAAAAAAGCCAAAACGCGAATAAATCTCGTGTTTTTCATGTTTTTTCTCCTTTTTGGTTTTAATGGGACAACGATATATATAAACCGACACAGTCGGAAAGTTTTCGGCTATCTATTTTGTTTTATGAAATCATTCAATCCTCAACGCGGTGACTATGCTTTGATACGCCTTAGCTACATGATAATGTTCCCAAAGATAATTTTTAGCACGTGCGGACATGCCTGTCGTATCTTGCAATACTATGGTTTGAATCAGCGAGGAAAATCTTTCAACATCGTTACTTTCACACCACCAACCGAAGCCGCCGTCCGTGATAACCTTCCCCACGTCGGTATTAGGATCGGTACAAGCCAAAACAGGTAACCCCGCTTGTATATAGGGCAAAAGACGCGAGGGAAAATTGGGGATGGTGAAACGGTGATCCAAGAAAATCATACCCACGTCGCAGGCCGCCACCATACGATCGTAATCATCTTTTGGTATATGTTTAAGAAGTTTGACATTTCCCTGCGGCTCGCTTTTTATAAAAGTTTCCACTTTATGATATTCCGTACCACCGCCTATGAGTAAGAAAAAAGCTTTAGATTTTTTTTGATTTCGCAAACATTCGATCAAAAACGAGATTCCTTGAGGTTTTCCAAAATTCCCACCATACAAAAACACTTTTCTATCTTGAGGAATTCCATATCTATCCCGCATCTCCCTTTTAGCGGTGGGAGACAAGGACATATCCCTTGGTTCGATACAGTTTGGACACACGCTGATGGTATCCGGACTTATCTTAGGGTTATGCTCTAGCACATAATTTACATTGGCCGAAGACATGCACCCAATATGATCCGAAACAGCATACAAATGCTCTTCTTTTCTGCGGAAATAGCGATACAAGAGACCTTTCAAACCATTTTGAGCCATCATACCGAGATCTACTGCATTTTGAGGGAAGATATCCTTCAACAACAAGTAGGTTTGGGCTTGATCCCTTTTTTTGATATATTCAACCACACCAACCAACGTAATAGGCGGGGTGGAATACAGGACAAGATCAAAGTGAACCCCCGGGAAATACTTTTTAATAGCTTTTTTGTACTGGCCTTCGATCTGAAGAGTGGTGACACCTTTTTCAATGCGGCCGCAGCCTGTGAGATTTCCAATCCGAACGTACAGCATATGCGCGCCGTGGTCATCCTTCAATTCTGTAGGAAGCCCCGTGTTTTTTTCCCTTTGGGATACCACATACACGGTGTGTCCGTGCGCTCGAAACTGTCGGAGCAGATCTGGGTAAAGACTATACGCCTCTATGCTCTTCATTCGCCCGGTCGTCAAAAACAAAACATTCATATCAATTCATTCCTCAGCGCCAAAACGTGCATCAAATTTCAGAGATCGTTACCTTGAACTTTCCGTTTTTCCCGCACTCGATATGCGCGGTGTGTTCAATCGTTACACGGGCATCGGTGCCAAAAATATCTTTCATGACAGCAACACATCTTTCGTCAATATCTGTCGCGACACCTTCCAGTCGGATGGTATAATCTTTGGGAGCGGTTTGAACAATCTGATAGCGATGTATTTCTACAAATTCTTTGAAACGGCCCATAATATTGGTTTCGCTCAATAGTGTTCCGTCTGTCTTATGCAACGCAGATATTTCACGGCCCTGCAGAGAAGCAATCTCGACACATTGGCCGTTGACAATTTTTTTAGCCACCGCCAAATCTCCGTTGGAATATCTGATAAAGGGTAGCGCTCTGTTGTTGAAGTCGGTAATGACAACTCTTCCCATTTCGCCTTCTTCAACAGAAACATCGCTGTCCATCTTTAAAATTTCCACGAAAAACTGGGTTGTATCGACATAGAATATGCGATCATTGGGTTTTGTGATGGCAATGATAGCATTTTCAATCGAGGCATATCTGTTCAAAACGGGACACTTGAATAATTTTTCCAAGAGATCCCAAGTTTGGCTTTTCAAATTATCACTATCCGCAATGATCAATTTGATGCCAAAATCGTAATTCTCATATCCCTTGCGAACGATATAGTCAGCCAATCTTTCAAGTCCCGAAGAATATGCCAGAATGATACTTAGTTTCTTATCCTTAACGATGGTCTGCACAATGTTCTCGAGCTTCTCATCGTTCAAATCCAGAATGCTGAGGGGCACCAAATTTTTTTTGAAGCATTCCCTCTTGGAGGCAGTGTGACCGAATCCCCAATTGCGAAGGTGAGCCCAACGGTCACCCACCCTCCAACCGATCTCTCTGTTTTTTAGGATCAGCGCGGCTTTATGACAATGATCTTTCTCCTTATTCTGATAAGCCTTGAAGGGCGTACCGGAGGACCCGCTGGTATAGCAGGTCAGCAATACCGACTCGTTCTGATATTCACGGGATCTGAATGCTTCATAGTCTTTCTTCATAAGTTCTTTGTTCACAACAGGAAAGTCAGAAAGCTTCTCTGCCGTCACATTCTCATACCACGGAACATTCGCCTTTACATATGTCAGGATCTCTGACACTTCGTCCTGATTATCGTAGCCTTTTTTCTTTTTTTCTTTGATGAGCTTGACTTTCTTTTTAACCGGACTTCCATGGAGCGCGTCTAACGCCCAGTAGGCCAATTCTCTGATGTTGCTCATATAATATTGCTCCCAATCTTTTATCAATTTCTTTCATAAGCACCTTGTATCACAATCCAGTGCTCACAAATTATTTGTACTGTTTTTCGCTTCTGATCTGCGCTAAATTGCCTTCTTTGTTTCCTGCCACACTGCTTTGAATACCCGTGCGCTTGAAAACAACGATCACCGTATTGAAAAGGATCTTCAAATCAAAAGCAAGTGAGATGTTACGCACATATTCCACATCATATTGGAATCGCGTTTCCCACTCAACATTATTTCTTCCTTTGATTTGCGCAAGTCCCGTAAGACCGGGGCGCACATCATGTCTGTGACGCTCTTCCTCAGTATAATAAGGCAGATATTCGGGGAGCAGGGGGCGGGGGCCGACAAAGGACATATCCCCTTTTAGGATGTTCAAAAGTTCAGGGAGTTCATCCAGCGAGGTGGATCGCAACAGCTTACCGTATTTGTTCAATCGCTTGGCATCGGGTAAGAGCTTACCGTCCTTGTCCTTTGCGTTGCTCATGGAACGGAATTTTACAAGGCGAAATATTTTTTCCTCCCCTGTCTTTTTGCTGATCTTACCAGGGCGGAGTTGGGTGAAAAAGGGGTTACCCTTCATCATGATCGCGCCCACGATGCTCAGAATCACGAAGAGGGGGGAAAGCACGCACAGTGCTATAAATGAAAACAGTATATCAATCACGCGCTTGAAAAAATTCGCATACATATATGTACCCTCGAAAAAATATTGAAATAACGGTTAAAGCAAGATAAATATGACTCTACGTCGAATACAATGGTGGTTCTTATAAATATACTCTCTTACTTTACTACGTCGAAGATCTGTTCACTTTCCAGAACAATGGGCTCTACGTCCACGTCGCGGAGGAACACGTATGGCTTATCGTAATGGTAGAACGGAGCACGCGCCACGTTATCGCAATGTCCATCTTCCATGATCTTGATGGTATCCTCGATCAAATCAAATCCAACTTGGGCCATCACACCCGTATATGCCATATGGCGGATGTTCACCTCTGTAACCTTCATATTACCATTCCGATCCTCTTTCAAATCGAAGGAAAGAATGCCATGGGCAGTCACACCGAGTTTTTTCTCAAGATATTTGACACATCTATCGCAAAAATCATTGATCCTGTCTTCATTCAAGAAGCGTCCGAAGTGGGTATTTCCCGTTACACGAGAAGGTGCGACCTTTGCCATAACGTATTCAACGCATTCGAGAGCTGCGCCCTTAACGTATTCGCCATTGTAATATAGCATTTGATTGGCTAAGTGACGACCGGTTAGAAACTCGCTGACCGTAAATTCAGGAATCTGAGCATTGATGAACAGCCAGCTCTTATAACTGTCGATATCGTCCAGCCTCAAAGAGCCCAATCCGCCGGTTCCTTCCGTGGCGCGGATCCAGCAAGGAAAGCCGATCAAATTTTCCACGTCCTCATATCGGGGATCGTCTTTTGTCACCTTGATGGTCTTAGGGATAAATTCGGTACCCTCAAGCAATTCGGCCATAATGGACTTATCCTTCAAGGAAGCCGACAGCAGTCTACTTCCCATGAATACACGACAAGGATATTTTCCGTTTTGCTCGAAATACTCTCCCCACGCGACAATTTCGCTTTCCGGCTGAACAAAGGCATAATCAATGTGCTCATCCATAACCAGCTTTTTCATCCATGGGAAATATTCGGGAGATGTGCAACGGGGGCATATGAAATATTCATCCAGCAATCCATCCATAAAAAAGCCAAGCGCTTTTTTTTCAATATCGCATCCGATGAGTCTATAACTCGGGTGATTTTTTTTGATAGTTTTAGCGATGGATCGGGGGGTTAATCCGCCTATTCCCGTAATCAATATTGTTTTCATTTTTCCTCCTTACATCTCCACCCGAGTGGACAGCTCTAACGCGCGGGATAGCGCAGATATCTGCATACGCATTTCATCCGTGCCATATCTTTGATCGCACACCAACGATATTTCACTTCTGCTATACCGCGTTTCCCTGTTGAGATAATTGCGATTCACAGGCCAATGACAAGGACAATAAACATTGCTCTTGACTAGTTCCAAATGAATGAAATGTCTTTTGTTTTCATTCACGATAATCGGTACAAATAAAGGGCAATCCTCTTCCTCGATATCATGATAGAGCAATTGAATATCATATGTCTCCGATAGGGCTTTCACTTCATCCATGAGCAGTTGCGCGTTGGCTCGGCGTGTTGCCCTTAATGAAGCCGAATCGGCGGTCAGCATGATTTCGATCTCGGAATCTCGGGTTTTAAATCCCTCATATTCATTATGTAAAAGCTTGTTTGCCAATGCGTACAGGTCTAAAAAATTCTGTTTTTCTCCCTCGGAAAATTTAATATATTTTTCTTTTAGTATCGCGGCCTGTCTCCAGGCATCTAGATACACGCTGTATTCTGTTGTGCTTTCGGGTACGGTAAAACCGTTTTTATTATACACAACAGCACAAAGAGAATCAAACCATTTTCTGTAACTCACAATGATATAGTCGGCTAATTCGTATGTTTTGGCATACGAAAACGCCGTTTGCGTGGCATCCACCACCAAAAGTTTTCCTTGCTCCTTGCACTTTTGGGAAAACGCCAATGTGTCTTTGCTGATAAAGCCAAAATAATCTATGGCCAATACTGCATCGACATCATCAGCGATTTCGACATGGTTCAAATTAAACGCGTCATAAAAAGATACTTCCAATCCCTGCTCCATAAAGGGACGTATCATGGAGCTACAGCAGTAGTCCGGAACAAGGATACTTCTTGAGGTATTCTTCAGTTCATTAGCTATCAAACCCAATCCCGTGATTCCGGATACAAGATATCTGTGAGGATAAACGCTGAGTTTCTGATACTCGTTCTTCCCTTTAGTCACGGAATTATGATAAAATTCACTACCAACTTCCACTACATACCTCCAAATAACCGCAAGCCAAAGCTTGAATCAACCAATTTTGTTTCGCATGATGAAAAAGCTGACCAAATCACACCGTTCGCCATTTTGACGCACCGGCTTCGCAGCGTTTCTTCATTTGTGAAGCCACAGCTTTTGAACAATGCTATCAATGCGCGGTTATACGAAAGCACGTGTACTGTCACGCACATTAATTCAAGGGTATCGAAGCAGTATGACAACGCCAACATAATGCTGGCTTTTCCTATACCCTTGCCATACGCGGATTTGTGTAGCTTGATGTTTATGCCTGCAGATAGAGTCAAACTGTCAATACTTGAAACGATCACCGTTCCCTCCGACAGGCCGTCATGCTCCACCATGAATCGTTTCACATTCTTCTCAAGCTTGAGCTTCTCCGGCCATTGCATTTGTTCCCGAAGCATTACGATTTGGGGTGTCTCTACCACACATTTGGCAATATCTAAATCAGTATTCAGCTCCATCAAAAACTCCGCATCCTCAGCTTCAATGCTACAAAAAAGTATGCACTTTTCGTCATTTTTCAAAAGTGCTGAAAGATTTTCCATTTTCACCTTAAAAGGAAGATCGAATCACGTCCATAACGTAGTTCTGCTCTCCCTCGGTCATTTTGATATCCGAGGGGAGACACAGGCCGCGGGCAAAGATATCCTCGTTGACAGGCTTGTCCTCGACGGATACAAAATCGTAGCCTTCAAAGACAGGCTGCATATGCATGGGCTTCCAGATGGGACGAGCCTCCACGTTGTAATCGTTCAGGGTACGGATGATGTCCATGGGATTCACGTTCACCCCTTCGTTGACCGTCATGCAGGACAGCCAGAAGTTGGGCTTGCTGTCGGGTAGATAAGGGTTCATGGTCACGGGCAGATTGGCAAGACCCTGCTTGTAGCGGCGGTAGATGGTTTCCTTTTTGTCGCGGTGCTCCTCCAGATGCCTGAGCTGACCGCGGCCAATGCCCGCCACCACGTTGGACATACGATAGTTATAGCCGATCTCATTATGCTGGTACCACAGGGCGGGCTCGCGGGCCTGGGTAGCCCAGAACAGAGCCTTCTTGCGATCGGCCTCGTTGTCGCAAAGCAGCATACCGCCACCCGAAGTGGTGATGATCTTATTGCCGTTGAAGGAGAGCACGTTATACTTTCCAAAGGTGCCGCACTTCCCTCCCCTGTATTCGGAGACCAGAGCCTCGGCAGCATCCTCGATGAGGATGGCGTTATGACGCTTGCAGATCTCTGTGATCTCCTCCATCTTGGAGGGGGTACCGTACAGATGTGCCAGCATGACCACCTTGGCGTCGGGATATTTTTCAAAGGCTAATTCCAACGCGCGAGGATCCATGTTCCAGGTCTCCCGCTCGGAATCAATGAACACCTGCACGCCCCCCTCATAGGACACGGGGTTGACGGTGGCGGCAAAGGTCATGTCGCTGCAAAGCACGATATCACCCCGCTTGACGCCTGCCAGCTTGACCGCCAGGTGGAGCGCTGCCGTGCCTGCGTTGAGGCACAGGGCGTGGAAGTCCGACTGATTTTCGCCGTTCAGGTATGCATTCATCTCGGCTTCAAAACCGTCGCAGTTAAAGCCCAACGGGGCGATCCAGTTGCGGTCAAAGACCTCCTGTATGTAGGCCATCTCGTCTCCGTGCATGGTTGGTGTGGCCAGGGGAATTCTATGTTCATAGGTTTTCATACGGTGATTGCTCCTGTTTCTTTACGCGCGTTGATAGGGCTTGCTGTCATAGATGCCTGCAAAAGCACTGAGCGGCTACCCGCCATGCGATTTCCGGTCTCCCAAAGCATCCCGATAGCATTCAGCTTGGAACGCCGTTCGTTGGACATATCCTTTTGGCCATTCTCTCGTTGCCGCCGGATCCACCGACCGAGACGGCACCCGTCGGGTGTGGTATAAGCAACCGGCACATCCAAGTGTCCATGCTTTTTTTGATATTCACATGCCGCAGCATATGCTTTTTCCCAGGCAATATCATGCTTATTGCCCCACAGCATGCCGATCTTATTCAAACGATTTATCTGCTCCTCGGACATCTTTGCTCTTTTGTTGTTGTTTTTTTGGGAAGCACGCAATCCAAATATCCACGCCCCCAGTCTGATCCCGTCCTCATCCACGTAGTTTGCGGGAACATCCAAGTGTCCATGAGCCTTATGAAATTTAACCGCGGCGTAATAATTGCGCTCCCAAAGGTAGTCCACCGCGCTCCAGACCATGCCGATAGCCTCCAGCGCCTCGATACGCTCAGGAGTCAGGTAGGCGGCCTGTATACCGTTCTTGTAGTAAGTACGAAGATTGGCAATCCAAGCTCCGAGATTGACACCGTGGTAGTTCTTCTCGGAAATGCTCACCATCAGGTCTCCGTGCTCGTCAAAATAAGCCTTGGCGGCGGTGTAGTATTTTTCCCAGGCTACGTCACGGGCGCTTTCCCAGCGCATACCGATGGATTCCAACTTGGCGATCTGCTCATCGGTCAGAAGTCCCTTTACCTTCCCCCCACGGACAAGGCGCTGAGTGGTCAGCCAGGTGCCCAGGGTATAACCCTCTGGGGTGACATAGCGCTTGGGGACGTCCAAATGGCCGTTTTCCTTATAATATTTTTCTGCCGCCTCGAACATCAGCTCCCAGGAGGCGGTGAGGGTATCGTTCAGCTTGTCAAAAAGCACCATACAATCCCTGACCTCATCCACCACCTTGAAATGCTCATTGATAATGGCGTCATCCATACCCAGGGAGCGGTAGTAAGCGGTAGCGATCTGCATCTCCTCCTCCACGGCGTCAATGCTGTAGAGATTTTCAATGTTGAGAACGATATCAAAGATCACGGCGCTGGTCTTTTTGCCCGCAGCCAAAGCTCGGCCGATTTGCTGTTTATAGATGATGGGGGAAACCGTGGGACGAAGCAGGATCACGCCGCTCACGTCGTCCACGTGAATACCCTCGTTGAGCATATCAATGCAGAACAACAGCTTCAGGTGCTCGCTGTTATCCGCCTTGAAATCCGCGAAGGCACGGCTGGTATCGGGATCGTCGGAGTAGGCTTTATAGATATGGGGATGACGGTCAACGCCCGAGAACCACAGAGATGCCATGTCGGCCATCTCACAGAGATGATCGTAGTTGGCGCAGAAGACCAGGTACTTCCCCGCTTTGTCCGTCATGTGCTTTTCAAAGATCTTATCCAGACCGTCAGCCTTGTCCAAGGCGCGGCGCAAGGCTTCCAGATAGGCCTCGCCCTCATCCCGCACGGCCTTACTCTTGGCGGCACGGACACGGCGCTCGTACTTTTCCAGATCCTTTTGGTAGGAAAAGACGGACAGCACATATTTGGGTGGGCTGAGGATACCCCTCACGATGGACTCGCCCAAGGTCATTTCGGAAGCTACACAGCCGTCAAACAGCTCGTCGGCCATGTTGCGTTGGTTATCCAGATAGCGAATAGCGGTGGCAGACAGGCCCAGGATGGGTACTTCGGGGTGGCTTGTCAATAGCGCCTTGACTCCCTGTCCCCACATTTCGGCACCGCAACGGTGAAATTCGTCCAGGATAATATAGTCCGCACAAATACCGGCGAGCTCGTCCTCGGTGAGATTCATGAGCTTGGCGTAGGTGTAGAATTGGATATTTTCGGGAACGTATCCGCCGGTAGCAGCCTTGAGATTCTCCAGCTGAGTCTTGAAGATATACTCGGAGGGAGACAACCAGCAAACCGTAGCCTGGGGGTGCTCCTCGCAGAGCTTGAAACCGATAAAGGATTTGCCCGTTCCCGTGGGATGGATCACTGCCGCTTTGCCGGTTTCGGAGAGCATAGCGACAGCGGCTTCATATGCGGTTTGGTTGTGCTCAAATAACGCAATCACTACGTTCCCTCCTTTCGGAAAATTTGAAGCATGCAGGGTACAACATAACGGCGATTATGTTGTTGAGCAAATCAAAGATTGGGAAATTATCCCAAACGGGGGATACAAAAAAGGCATAACAATAAGACCTGGCACCAAATTTTTCCAAAAAAATGGTACAGGCTTCTTTTGCTATGCCTTAGGAAAAAGGAGTATGAAAATCTGTTTGGGAATTTATGACAAAATCTTATAAAATTCTCAAAAACTATTGCAATCTTTTATGGGATATGCTATAATATGTTGAATGATGGGTTATTATGTCTTTTTATATAAAACAACATAATCGCCGTTATGTTGTTGATATTGAGTCGGGGGAAATCCCGGCTTTTTTGTTTATATGATCAGCTTCATGAGCTTCATTTTACGCTTATGGGTCTCCCCCGTGGTGACGGTATAGATACGGGTGGTGTTGATACTGGCATGTCCCAACAGATCCGCGAGCGTGACGATATCCTTCTGCATGGCGTAAAAAACGCGAGCAAACAGGTGTCGTAAATTATGGGGAAAAACCTTGGTCGCCCTCACCTTTGCGGCGGTGCATAGAGATTTCATGGCGCGCCAGATGGCTGTCCGATCCAGGGGACGGCCGTGCTTCGTGCGAAACACCGCGCCTTCATCAATATTGAATTTATCTATATATGACAAAAGCTTTTTCCGAAGCTCCGGCACAAAAAAGATCCGCCTCGTTTTTCCTTTGCAGTTGACCCTCGCTTCTCCCCGTTTCACTGCCTCTACCGTAACGTATGCAAGCTCGCTGACGCGTATGCCTGTTCCGCAAATGGTTTGCAGGATCAACGATAATCGTCGGTTTCCTCGTTGCTCGGCTGTTGTCACCAAACGCATATATTCCTGTCGGGTCAGCTCTCTGCTCTCCGAGCAGAAGGCATCCCGTTGCACACGGAATTGCTTGACCACCAGTTCATGCCATCCGCAAAAGCGAAAGAAGCTGTTGAGTGCCGCCAGCATGGAATTGGCGCTGGTGGCGGTGTACTGCTCCGTGAGCGAATTTTTGTAGGCGAGCACCAAGGCCTTGTCCACGGGAGCGCCGTTGACGTAAGCCGCAAAAGCCCGCACGTCACGGGTGTATTTTTCTATGGTGGCGGGGCTTTTTTCTTCAAGGCGAAGATGATTTTCAAACAATTGTTGTAATTTCATGCTGATGTGATAGATCATAGCATCCTCCTTGCTTCTTTATACTTATACTATTTTACATCATGCGGCTCAAAATGCAAAAGCCATTGCTTTTTTTACTGTGACAAATTCCCATTTATATTTTTCATCAAACGGCTCACAATAGTAGCAGAGAACGCAAGACGGTGAAAAAGTCGGGTTGAAAAGACAGTTGCCGCCCTGTGGGCTCGATGATATAGATAGTCCCAAGTGGACAAAACGCCTTCCCACATCAACGGGGCGGCGCTTGAATGAATGAAATAGGAGTCAAAATTATGGCAAGCAATAAGACCCTTGTTCCCCAGGCCAAGCAGGCTATGGAGCAGTTCAAGATGGAAGCAGCAAACGAAGTCGGCGTAACCCTGAATCAGAAGGGCTACAACGGTGAGCTCACCTCCCGTCAGGCCGGTTCTATCGGCGGTCAGATGGTTAAGAAGATGATCCAGTCCTACGAGAACGGTCTGGCAGGTCAGAATCAGAACCAGTAATCTTCCATGAGAAAAGCTCCCCTTCCCGAAATATCGGGAGGGGGAGCTCTCTTAATTTATGTAGAGGGCACCGTTCAAATCAACCATCCAACTTCATATCACCGTATTTTATCCACCCGATTTTCCGCATGATTTCAGAAAACAGGAGGGACAGAACAGCGGGGAGGACGAGACAGCACAGTCCGAGGCCTACCCACATCATAGGCGTATGATCCATGGTGGACACCACGCCGATAGGACCTACCATGCCGCAGGTACCCATACCCGCAGAGACACCCGTACACTCCAGCTTGAAGATCATGGTGGAGAGGGGACCTATGATAGCGGCAGCCAAAGTCGGAGGGATCCAAATTTGGGGCCGGCGGCAGATATTACCCATCTGGAGCATGGAGGTGCCAAGCCCTTGAGAAACGAGGCCGCCCCATTTGTTTTCACGGAAGCTGGACACGGCAAATCCCACCATCTGAGCGCAACATCCCACCACGGCGGCACCGCCTGCCAGGAGGAAGCCTTCCTCGGTACCGTTGAGGCAAGCCACCTCATAGGCAGAAGCCGAGAAGATCATGGCACATATGGCCGCACTGGAAATGGGCAGAGTCAGAATGATACCCACCACGACAGACACCACGATACCCATGAGGAGGGGCTGGAAGGTGGTAGCGGTAGCGATGAAGATACCGAGATAATACATGATATAAGAAACGGCGGGACAGAAGACCCAAGTAGCGCCGAAGCCCACCAACAGGGTGACCACAGGGGTTACGAGGATGTCCACGGGGGTCTTTTTGGATACCAGCATACCGACCTCGGCGGCAATGATGACGGCAAAAAAGGCACCGGCAGGGCCTGCGCTATAGAAAACGCCTTCGCCCGTTCCGGAGGCTACCGCCCAGGCAAGGATCTTACCTCCGTCAATAACAGCGCCCATGGCGTTGGACATAGCTCCCACGGCGGCGGCAGAGAACATGACCAGGGGATGTGCCCCCAGCTTATGGGCGATGGCCACGCCAATGGCCATACCCGTGGCTGCCTTGGCGTAGGACGCAATGATCTTGAGTCCGTCCCAGGGAATATAGTTGCCCAGGGTATCAAAAATGGTTCCGATGAGCAGAGAGGCAAAAAGTCCCAGAGCCATAGCACCCATGGCGTCAATAAAATAACGCTTGGGCAAGCTCTTCAATTTTTGTCGCAGGGACATCTTTTTTTGCTTTGCCAGCTGTGCTTGTTCTTCTTTGCGTTTTTGGCGGTACTTACCTTTTGCCACGAAAATCACTTCCTTAGTGTGAATTTTTTATTCAAAAAGCTCTGAAAATACCGCTGTCAGCGACCCGCAAGGAAAATCCACTACAGACTCGGTGTCAAGAGGATTTTCAGAGGTTTTCTGAAGTCTGTCATTCTTTGGCGATCATCTTGGTCACCAGCATTACGATACCGTAATACATCACCGGCACGGCAAACGCCGGGAAGAAATTCGCCGCCTTGGGTTGCTTCTTATCAAAGGCCATCTGAACACCCAAAAATACGAGAATCACCGCGCCGATTACCGACAGCTGCGCGGTCATATTCGGTGCAAAAAATTCTGCCATGCGGTCGGGAAGGAGCATAAAGAGCAGATAAAGCACCGCGTCGATCACGCCCATGGGAATGACGGCATACAGAGGGCCTGAGCCGCAGATCAGGGACAGAAAGAAGCAGATCACAAAATCAATCAAGGACTTGATGAGGAGGATTTTCGTCTCCCCCGAAAGCGCATCGGCCACGACGCCATTGAAAAGCATGGAATTGGCGCAAAGCAACACCAGCGCCAGAACGAAACCGTCAGCATAAAGGTTATCCGACTGCGGCGCAGACATTTCGTAGGTAGGCAAGCGGTCAAGCATAGGCACCTTGGGCGGTGTCATACCCTTTTCCAGCGATACGTCAACAGCTCGGGACAAACGATCCAGCCGCGCTTTTTCCTTTTCCTTTTCGGCCAAATCCTTCTTGGAGAGAGATTTTCCTATGGCCAAAAGCCCTCCGTGAAGATTAAAAGCATAGCCAAGGAATACACCCACCACCAAGGCGATAATCACCAAAATAGAGCCCGTCAGCTCTACCTCTCCGCCTGCGACCACAAAATACGCCTGTATAAATTCATAAGCGCCTACAGCCATGATAGCCAAGCCCAGCACGCGGTAAATCAATTGCTGATACTGCACCTTGAGCTTGCCGCGGAACATAATACCAAAGCCGCCGCCGACCATCACCGACAAAATATTAACCAGGATTCCGATTCCTTTCATTGAATCTTCGTTCTCCTTTCTGCCAATGGCAGCGATTATTTCACAAACAATTATGTTTATTATATCACACTTTTTCCCCGAATGCAAGAGGTGAGGACATTTTTGTACAAGGTTGTTTCTTTTTTTGATCATCACGCCCCTGTGCAATCGTTTTTTTATCAATCACTCCCACCGAATTTTCCCCATTTCCCTTGACATCCTCGACACAAAGGGGTATAATAGTAGGGATATAATGTAATGTTTTACACACCTCATGGTGTCGTAAGAAAGGAAAAAATATGAAAGACATTTCCCGAAATCTGACCATGCTCTGTGATTTTTACGAGCTTACCATGTCCAACGGCTATTTCAAAACGGGGCTGAAGGATCGCATCGTCTATTTTGACGTATTTTACCGCAAGAATCCCGACCAGGGCGGCTTTGCCGTGGTGGCAGGCCTTGAGCAAATCGTGGAGTATATTCAAAGCCTCCATTTTGATGAGGACGATATCAACTATCTCCGCTCCAAAAATCTGTTCGACGAGGATTTTCTCGCTTACCTTGCGGATTTCTCCTTTACGGGCGACATTTGGGCTGTGCCCGAGGGCACCTACGTGTTCCCCGGTGAGCCTCTCATGATCGTCCGTGCACCTGCCATTCAGGCGCAGTTCATTGAGACGTACGTGCTCATGGTCATCAACCACGAATCCCTCATCGCCACCAAGGCCTCCCGTCTGACGAGAGCCGCCAAGGGCCGTGCTATCAGTGAGTTCGGTTCTCGCCGCGCTCAGGGTGCGGACGCGGCCATCCTGGGTGCCCGCGCCGCCTACATCGGCGGCGTGAACGCCACCGCCTGCACCATCTCCGACGAGGTCTACGGCGTCCCCGCTTCCGGCACCATGGCCCACGCCTGGGTGCAGATGTTTGACGACGAATACACCGCCTTCAAGACCTACTGCGAGATCTATCCCACCAACGCTACCCTGCTCATCGACACCTACAACGTACTGGAATCGGGTGTGCCCAACGCCATCCGCGCCTTTAACGAGGTGCTGAAGCCCCTGGGCATTACCAAGTGCGGCGTGCGTCTGGACTCTGGTGATATTGCCTATCTTTCCAAGAAGGTGCGCAAGGCTTTGGACGAGGCAGGCTGGTTCGACTGCAAGATCATTGTTTCCAACTCTTTGGATGAGTATATCATTCGTGAGCTGATCCGCCAGGGGGCGGCTGTGGATGCCTTCGGTGTGGGTGAGCGTCTCATCACCGCCAAGAGCGATCCCGTGTTCGGCGGCGTTTACAAGCTCTGCGCCGTGGAGGATCCCGACGGCACCATCGTTCCCCGTATCAAGATCAGCGAAAACGTGGGCAAGATCACCACGCCTCACTTCAAGAAGGTGTACCGTCTCCGCGGACGTGACACAGGCAAGGCTGAGGCTGACCTCATCTGCCTCCACGACGAGGTGGTGGACGACACCCAGCCCATCGAGATCTTTGATCCCATCAACACCTGGAAGCGCAAGACCCTCACCAATTTCACCGCCACCGAGCTGCTGGTTCCCATCTTCAAGGACGGCAAGCTGGTATACGATCTGCCCACCCTTGAGGAAATCCGCCGCCATTGCCAGGAGGAGCGCGAGGGTATGTGGGAGGAGGTCCGCCGCTTTACCAATCCTCACGATTATTACGTGGATCTTTCCCAGAAGCTATGGGATATCAAGCATAGCTTGCTGAACAAGAGAAATAAGGGATAATCAAATAAATTGTTGTTTATGGGCGTTTACTGACCAACATGGTCGTAGGGGCGAACTGTGTTCGCCCGTAATAAAAAGTATATTGATAAGCAAAGGCTTTTGGGGAACGGCGGGCGAACGCAGTTCGCCCCTACGGGTTCATAGTAAGCCCACGCCAACAACAATTTATTTAACCAACTGCCCATCGCGGTATGCGGTAAGCACAGGATGCACTACCCCGAGCGTTGGCAGGCGGCACGGCCGCCAAACAACAATTTAACGTTTCATTCTTAATTTTAAGGAGGCCATCATGTCTTACGATTCCCTTGAATCCCTCGCCGCGGCTTGTGCCTCCTGTCAGGCTTGTCCTTTAGGCAAGACCCGCACGAATCTTGTCTTCGGCGTAGGCTCTCCCACCGCTGACCTCATGTTCGTGGGGGAAGCCCCCGGACAGCAGGAGGATGAGCAAGGCATCCCCTTCGTGGGAGCGGCGGGTCAGCTCCTTGACCGCTATCTTTACGCCGTGGGCATTCCCCGCGAGTCGGTGTATATCGCCAACATTTTGAAATGCCGTCCGCCCCGCAACCGTGATCCCCTGCCCGAGGAGGAGGACGCCTGCATCGGGCATCTCCGTGAGCAGATCAAGCTGATCCGCCCCAAGATGATCGTGTGTCTCGGGCGCATCTCGGCCATGCGGCTCATCAAGCCCGACTACCGCATCACCCGTGAGCATGGTACCTTTGTCAAGAAGGGGGCGTTTCTCATGACCGCCGTATATCATCCCTCCGCCCTCCTGCGAGACCCCTCCAAAAAAGAGGCCATGCTCATCGACATGGAAAATATCAAAACGCAGTTAGATATTCTTACTTCTGAGAAAGGCTCATGACATGACACTTAATTACACGTCTTTGCTCACCATCATCGCCACCTTGTTTTTGCTCATGGCCTGTGGCTTTATTGCCCGAAAGATGAACATCATTGACGACGTGGCCTCCAAGCGGCTGTCCTCCCTCATCATCAAGATCGGTCAGCCCATGATGATCATCGCCGCCCTCATCAAAGCCGAATTTTCCTACGACAACCTGAAGGACGGTCTGCTGATCGTGGTCATCGGCTTGGGACTCCACACTGTTATGGCTGCCCTGGCTTTCGGCTTTTGCGCAGGCTTCAAGGATCTTGACGAGCGCAAGATCACGGAGTTTTCCTTGGTCTTTACCAACGCGGGCTTCATCGGTTTCCCCATCATGGAGGCCTTGTTTGGCCCCAAGGGACTGTTTCTGGCGTCCTTTTACGTCATCAGCTTCCACCTGTTCATCTGGTCCTGGGGCATTGCCATTCTGGCACGCAAGCGGACGGATATCAAGCTGACGGTTCGCAAGATTTTTGTCAACCTCGGCTCCATCCCCTGCCTCATCGGCATCCTGCTCTATTTGCTGGTGATCCCCTTCCCCGATTTCGTCATGCCCGCCTTCATTGTGAAGTTCACAAGCTATCTGGGTGATCTTTGCACCCCCATTTCGGTGCTGATCACGGGCGCGCTTCTGGCTACCAGAACCCCAAAGCAGATCTTCGGATCGGGCAAGATCTATTATTTCTCGGCCCTGAAGCTGCTGGTCATCCCCGCCATCGTGTGCGTGCTTGCCAAGCTCATCGGCCTGCCCAATGACACAGTGCTGTTTTGCACCGTGGAGGCCGCGCTTCCTGCCGCCGCCACCATCACCATGTTCTCCGAATTATACGGACTCAACGCGGGATACGCTTCCCAGACCGTGGGAACATCCTCTCTTTTGTCCGTAGGAACGCTACCGCTGATCATTATGGCGGCGGAATGGTTCGTAAACCTTTGGTAAAAAATAAAAAGTAAGGATATACATATGAACAACAGAATTGACGACGAACGCCTGGAATACCTTTACAGAGGCATTTTGACTCTGGAAACCGTAGAAGACTGCCGCCGCTTTTTTGAAGATCTCTGCACCCCCTCCGAGCTTGTGGAAATGTCCCGTCGGATGCAGGCGGCTAAGATGTTAAAAAACAACATGGTCTACACCGAGATCGCCGCCGAAACGGGACTGAGCACCGCTACCATCAGCCGTGTGAACCGTTGTCTCAAGTTCAACGACGGTGGGTATGTGAAGGTGCTGGACGATCTGGACAGAGTGTACAGAAAGAAGTAAAAGAAAAGGAACACGCCATGTACGACGGATATCACGCCCTGGCCGCCGCCTACGACAGGCTCAACGCCGAGGTAGACTACGAAAAATGGAGCAGGTTCATTGATGCCTGTTTCAAAAAATACTTGCCCGCCAAGCCCGAGATCGTCCTTGACCTGGCCTGCGGCACGGGACGCATGACCTTCCCCCTTTTGGAGATGGGCTACGACATGATCGGCATCGACGGCAGCGAGGATATGCTGGCAGAGGCCTACTTCCGCTCCGACGAGCGGGCCGAAAGGTTTTTGGACGAAAACGGAGACCTGCCCACCGACGGCAGCTATCAGTCCCCCCTGTTTCTCCAGCAGGATATGCGGGATTTCGAGCTATACGGCACGGTGGACGCCGCCGTGTGCTGTTTGGACAGTCTCAACTATCTGACGGGTGAGGGTGACCTTGACAAGTGCCTCGCCTGCGTTTATCTGTATCTTGCTCCCGGTGGGCTTTTGGTTTTTGACGTGAATTCCCCCTACAAGTTTGAGCACATTTACGGCAATAACGCCTACGTGCTGGAGGACGGTGCCACCGAGGATCGAGGTTCGGTCTTCTGCGGCTGGCAGAACGAATATGACCCCGAAAGTCGGCTGTGCAAATTTTACCTGTCCGTCTTTGAAGAGCAGGAAAACGGTACTTACCGCCGGGCTGACGAGGAGCAGACCGAGCGGTGCTACACCCAAAAAGAAATCCTTGCCGCTCTTGACAAGGCCGGCTTTGACCTTTGCGGCATCTTCTCTGACTTTGCCTTTTCCCCCATCACCGAAACCACTGAGCGGTGGTACGTGGTGGCAAGAACGCGCAAGCGAGGGGACTGGTATCTGTGTGAAGATCCGGGCACCCGGGCTTTCGAATAACTGTAGGACGGTTCCAAATACTCAGCATATGACAATTGGCGAAAATTTCTTGTTTGACCCAAAAAGGGCGACTCCCTTGCGGAATCGCCCAATATTTGATATTAATAGGCCTGAAGGCTTCCCATTTCGCTGTAACCCGTGTAGGTGGTCACATCTACCACACCGTCCACCGCCTCGCCGGCTTCACCGCCATACACAAAGGTGTAGGTGTCTCCCGCCGTCAAGTCAGGAGAGCTGTATACGACAGACGCGATAGCCTTGGGTAGCTCAAAGGCGGCGATAACGTTGCCGCCGGCATCCTTGATACCAATGAGGGTACCTGCCTGGATGGTGTTCATATAAGCCGCAAACACCGCTTGACCGTTGTTTTGCGCCGTGTCTGCCATGCCGCTGCTGCCCACCGCCAAGAAGGTGCCGCCCGAGATGGTCATATTGCAGTTGCCGTCACCAAAGTCGATGGGGCCGTTACCGTTGTTGGTGGGGCCGTAGACGTACAGAGTGCCCCCTGTCATGACAATGTTGCCGTTGGAATCGATGCCGTCACCTGCGGCGTTGACCACGGTGTAGCCTCCCGAAATGGTAAGCAGGGGTGAGGGGGTATTGGTATCCTCGGTAGTCGAAGAGCTGCTGTCGCTACCCCACCAGCCGCCGGGTCTGCCACCCATCCCCATAGAGGTACCGCCGTTGGCGTTTGTGCCATCATCAGAGGCAGTGATACGGTTGGTACCGCCCGAAATGGTGATCTGATTGGCCTCAATGCCCTCGTAGCTCTTGGCGATCTCGGTGACACCGCCGCTGACCGTCAAAGTGTTGTCAGCGTGAATGCCGTCATCATTGGCGGAGAGATAAATACTGCCGTCCTTGATCCACACCGCATCGTCGGCATGAATACCGTCGTCGGCAGAATCAATCGTGATCTTGCCCCCCGACACCACAAGCGTTCCTGTGGCCTTGAGTCCCTTGGCGCTGATGGTGGATTTATTGCTGTTACCCTCACCGGGCATACCGCCACCACCGCCGAAGCCTCCGGGAGGCATACTGCCACCGCCGGGGCCCCGCAGAGAATCGTAAACAGGGGTTGTTTTGGTTGCCGATACGGTGTCGACATCGGCGTCCTTGGTGGTGATAACCACAACACCACCCGTAACCGTCAGATCCGTGGCGGCGGCAATGCCGTCACCCGTGGCGGTGATATACAGCGCACCGTTTTCAATGAGGACTTGTCCCTTGCCCTCTGTCTCCACGTTGGCGCTCTTGATGCCGTCGCCACCTGCCGTGACGGTGATCTCACCGCCGCTGACCGTGACCGAATCGTTGCCGCGCATACCTATCCCCACCGAGTTGACCACCCAAGTACCGCTTCGGATATCCAGGTCGTCCTTGGTGTTGACACCCTTGTCGGCGTTTCCGTTGATATACAGCGTGCCTTCGCCCTCAAAGCGAAGATCCTCACAAGCATAGATGCAAGCGTTGGGGTAGATCTCCCCCTCCACCTGATCCTCATCGGCCACAACGTAACCCGTGCCGTCGGACAGAATATTGACCGACTCTGCGGCCGTATAAATCTCCACTCGCTTGGGCGCGGATTTGACAAACACCGCTGGGCCGTCGGAATTGGTGAGAGATACTCCATTGAGCACCAGAACCACCTTGGATTCGTCGGTGGTGTCTACCACGAGCTGGCCGTCAGCCATGGAGCCGCTGACAAGATACGTCCCGGCGGCGATAATGGTCACAACCTTTCCCTCCACCGTCGCACCCGACCCGGTCACGGCCACAGTTTCACCCAAAGTAATAGTGGATTCCGATGTTTGCGCATAATCTCCCGTGGATGGTGTCTCCGCAGTTTCAGGCTCAGGAGCTATGTCCGGGATCACCACCTGGGTAGCCGCTCCCGTGGAAGCCTCGACATCTGATCCCGAGGGAACCTTGTCGGAGGGAGGCGTAGTTGTTCCTGAGTCCACCGTATTTTGATCATCCGCGGCGGTACTATTCTCTATGGAAGGGGCATTGGTATTTGCGGTTGAAGAACCCTCCTCCGGAGAGGAGCCTCCCTGGCTTGATTCGACAGAATTACCGTCGGAAGCAACACCGCTCTCCGTGTAATCCACTCCCTTATCCGCCCCTTGGCAAGAGGTCAGAAGCACGCTGAAGGAAAGAAGCACGGCTGCCATAGCGGCTGCACATTTGATATGCTGTTTGCCCATAATGATGCACTCCTTTGCTATTTGATGGCTATATTATACACTTATTTTGTGTTAATTTTCAGTTATTGTTTTTGAATTTTCATGAAAATAGTGTGAAGAATTTTTGAAAAGGAAGAATTGTATGAAGCTCACATTGGTTGCCACCTGTATGTTTGGCCTTGAAAAGCTCCTGGGTGAGGAGATCGACGCTCTCGGTCTCAAGCGTCTGGACACCATGGACGGCCGCGTTACCTTTGAGGGAGAGGAAGCCGATATTCCCCGCGCCAATATCCACCTGCGCTGTGCCGAGCGTGTGTTCGTTCGCCTTGGATGCTTTGAGGCCAAGTCCTTTTCCGACTTGTTCGACGGCACCAAAGCTCTCCCTTGGGAGGAATGGGTAGGAAGAAACGACGCCTTCCCCGTAAAAGGTCACTCCATCCGCTCGGGACTGACCTCCATCCCCGATTGCCAGAGCATCGTCAAAAAGGCAGTGGTAGACAGACTTCACGACAAATACGGCATCTCCTGGTTTGAGGAAACGGGCGTCAAGTACCAGATTGAGTTTTTCATCTTCAAGGATATAGCCCATCTGATGATCGACACCTCGGGCGTCGCCCTTCATAAGCGAGGATACCGCACCGAAGCAGGCGCCGCTCCCCTGAGGGAGACCCTGGCCGCCGCCGTAGCCCTGACCGCCCGTCCCCGCGAGGATATCCTCTTCTGGGATCCCTTCTGCGGCGCGGGTACCATCGCCATCGAGGCCGCCCAGATCGTCACAAACCGCGCCCCCGGTCTCGGACGCGCCTTCGTCTCAGAGCAGTTTCACCGTGTACCCACGGCTCTCTGGAGGGATGCCCGTGAAACCGCCGAAGCCGCCATCAGAACCGACTGTCATTTCGAGGTCTATGCATCGGACATTGATGAGGACATTCTGGATATCACTTATGAAAACGCCCTGCGGGGTGGTGTGGAGGAATATATCAATATTTTCCATGCCGACGCAAGAGCCATCCAAAAGCTTGATCGCAAGGGAACGATCGTGTGCAATCCCCCTTACGGCGAGCGCATGGGCGAGATACGGGAGGTAGAGCAGCTATATAGGGAGCTGGGACGAAATTGGAAAAATCTCGCGCCCTGGCAAATCTACGTTCTGACCTCTCACGACAAGTTTGACCGTCTCTACGGCCGCCCTGCCGACAAAACCAAAAAGCTTTATAACGGCATGATCCCTTGCTATCTCTACGAGTTTTTCAAGCCCGTCGATGAGGGGGCCAAGAAAACTTTCCCTCGCTTTGAAAAGGCCCATGACGATCAATTCCGTGGGGGAGACCGCCGTCCTTATCGCCAGGATCATTCTCAGAGGGAATATCCAAGGCATGATCAGCCAAAGGGCTATCCCCAACACGATCAGAAGAAGAAAAAGTAAGGCCATCACTAAGTTGAAGACTGCCTGTTGACAAAATTCCCAATTGATGTTATAATAACACCATTATTTTCAAAGGAGGCACCATGAAAATAAAGCGTATCCTTCTCATATGCTCTGCCCTGTGCCTCCTGGGCTTGTCTTTGTCCGCCTGCCGGAGTCATGGATTTTTATCAGACGATTTTGACGCCGGTGATACCGTTACCCCTGAGGAGCTGAGGGAGATCTCCCGTGAGCTTTTCACCGAGGCCGAGACACCCGCACCGGAATCCGAGACCGAGAGTCAAGTCCCTGAAACCCTGGCCCCCGACGCAACCGTTTATTGGCTGGAGGGCGGCTCGGTCTATCACGCAAGCAGAGACTGCCATCATATCTCCCACGCCGCGCCCGAGGACATTGCCGAAGGTCAGATACCCGAGGCTGTTGCCCAAGGTAAAAAACGCCTTTGCGCCTCCTGCGCTCCGTGAGAAAGGTTATCTTTATATGAACAAAAACCAAGCATCAAACACCCCGAAGCCCTTTCCTCTCAGGCTGATCCTTTGCGTGATCCTGGGCGTAGCTATCATAGCCAACATGATCATGATCTTCAGCTTTTCCTCCGAGGACGGCGAGGCATCCGGCGATCGGAGCCACGGCGTGACCGAAAACATCGTGCAGGTGGTCGTCCCCGATTACGACCAATTACCCCCCGAAAAGCAGGAGGAAAAGGTGGAGGAATTTCATCTGCCTATCCGCAAGCTGGCTCATTTTTGCGAGTTCGGACTTTTAGGTCTGCTCACCGCCGCCTTCATGAACGTCCTCGGGAAAGGAAAGCGTTGGCTGTGGTGGGTCATTCCCGCGGCCTTTTGCCTTCTGTATGCCATCAGTGACGAGCTGCATCAGATGTTTACCGAACGAGGCCCCGCCGTCACCGACGTGCTCATTGATTTCAGCGGCAGTCTTTTAGGCGTCGCGGTCATGAATCTGATTTTGATTTTTGTTGGCCATTGCCTTCGTCGGCGAAAGGAGAGACGCTCATGCGAGTGACGCGGTATCATCTCTCCACCTCCAAAGCCGGCGTATCCTTTACCTGCGCTATCGTGGCAGATCTCCACGATCATCCTTACACCCCCATCTTTAAGATCCTGGAAACCGAGCAACCGGATATGATCCTCATTCCCGGTGATCTCACCGAATCTCTGGAGGAAGATTTTCAATCAAAGGACTTCCACCGCCCCGGTCTTGGACTGCTCAACGAAGCTGTAAAAATCGCGCCCACCTTCTACGCCTTTGGCAATCACGAAAGCGGCGCCTGTCATAAAAATCTCCGCAACGCCGCCCATCTCGCCCCCGGGAAAGGACGTGTACATCCCTCCTGGAAGGAGGTCATCCGTGAAAGCGGTGCCATCCTTGTGGATGAAAACTGGGTCACCTGGCGCGGTCTGACCATCGGCGGTCTGGGATCGGGACTGTTGAACCCCGGCAGAGTGCCCGTTTATGATTGGATCGAAAATTATGCCAAACAGCCCGGCTACAAGCTGCTTCTCTGCCATCACCCCGAATATTTTGACCGTTACCTACGGGATTATGACATTGACCTCTTTGTTTCGGGTCACGCCCACGGCGGTCAATGGCGGATCTTCGGTCGGGGTGTCTACGCCCCCGATCAACCCCTGTTCCCCAAGTACACCTCGGGTATTCACGAGGGTCGGCTGGTCATTTCCCGCGGTGTGGTCAACACCGTAAAGCCTATACCGCGATTTTTCAACCCCTGCGAGGTGGTTATTTTAACGGTCACCTCGGAATGACTCCATCACGCTACCGTTTCCATGCGAAGCAAATCATAAATTAAGGAACAAAGCCATGAACAATCAACCCAAAAACATCATTCTCCGCGGCATGACCCAGGACGGCAGTGCCCGTATCCACGTCATCCGCTCCACCGAAATGGTCAATCAAGCCATTGAATATCACAAGCCCTCCCCCACCGCCACCGCCGCGCTGGGACGCGCTCTGACCGTCACCTCTATGATGGGCTGTATGCTGGGCGAAGAAACCGATTCCATCACTGTTTCCTTTGAGGGAGACGGCCCTGCGGGGCGTGTGCTGGCCGTCAGCGATTGGCTGGGTAACGTGCGGGGCTATATCCAGCACCCCGAGGCTGACCTGCCTCTGAAGTCCAACGGCAAGCTGGACGTGGGCGGTCTCATTGGCGCGGGTGTGCTCAACGTCATCAAGGACTTGGGCGGTGACATCCCCGAAAGCGGTGCCGTAGCCCTGGTCAGCGGGGAGATCGCCGAAGATGTAACCACCTACTACGCCGAGAGCGAGCAGGTGCCTACCCTTTGCGCTTTGGGTGTTCTGATCAACGAGGACCATACCTGCCGCGCGGCAGGTGGTATTCTGGTGCAGCTTCTGCCCTTTGCCGATGACGAAACCGTCAGTCTCATTGAGCGCAACGCCGCCGACCTTGCCCACATCAGCGCCATGATCGACGCGGGCATGGACAACAAGGCCATTGCCGACGTGGCGCTGCGTGACATTCCCTACGATATCTTTGACGAGCTGGAGGTGGGCTACAAGTGCACCTGCTCCAAGGAGAAAATGGATGCGGTCATGCGCTCCATCGGCCGCCGCGAGGTGAACCGACTGCTTTCTGAGCAGGTAGCTGACGGCAAGCCCGAGGAGCTGGAGATCTCTTGTCGCTTCTGCAATACCCACTACGTCTACAGCAAGGACGAGTTGGAAAAGCTGGATTTCGCAAAATAATTTTACAAGGGTGTCCGCAAGACACCCTTACACGTATAAATTGTTGTTTACCACCTGCGGTGGGGCTCTGGCTCGAGGTTATTCACCCCATGTAAGCCGTATACCGCGATGGGTAGTTGGTCAGGTAAATTGTTGTTTACCACCTGCGGTGGGGCTCTGGCTCGGGGTAGTGCATCCTATGCCATGGACATCACACGATGAGGAGTTAGGCAGATAAATTGTTGTTTAGCGGAGGTTTAATGAAAACCCGTAGGGGCGGATTCCATATCCGCCCGATATAAAAAAGCATTGATATTCATAGACCTTTAGGGAGGACGGGCGGATATGGAATCCGCCCCTACAGGTTCGTGATAATCCATGAAAATGTTGTTTACAGGTATATGAGGGCGTTCCCTGCAACTGTCATTCAGAGGGAGGCCCGCGTAAGCGCTCGCCGACCGAAGAATCTTTTCCCGAAGGGAAACCCTTACCCATCAACGTTTTTTGGTTGCCCTATGGGCAAAGATCCTTCGTCGGGCATCGGCCCTCCTCTGGATGACAGCGCACGATATTCGCTCCGTTAAACAACATTTTACAGTCCCAACCACCCATCGTGTGATGCAGCTTGCACGGGATGCACATCCCCGGCATTGGCAGCCGGCACTGCCGGCAAACAACAATTTACATTACTATAACGAAAGGAACTATACTATGCCCGCTTACACCTCTATTGATCAAGCCATCGGCCGCACACCACTCGTGGAGTTGCGTAATATTGAAAAGCTATATCATCTCAAGGGCCGCCTTTTTGCCAAGGTCGAAGGGATAAATCCCGGTGGATCTGTCAAGGACAGAGTCGGTCTTGCCATGATCAACGAGGCCGAGGCAACGGGTATTTTGACCCATGACTCCGTCATCATCGAGCCTACTTCGGGCAACACGGGCATTGGACTTGCCATGGTTTGTGCCGCGCGGGGCTACCGTTGTATCATCGTCATGCCCGACACCATGTCGGTGGAGCGTCGGATGATCCTCTCTGCCCTGGGCGCTGAGCTGGTGCTGACCCCCGGATGCGAAGGCATGAATGGCGCCATCGCCAAGGCCGAGGAGATGGCTGGAGAAATTCCCCACGCCATGGTAGCGGGGCAGTTTGTCAATCCCGCGAACCCCAATGCACACGAGCTGACCACGGGTCCCGAGATCTGGGCCGACACGGAGGGGCATATAGATGCTTTCGTGGCCGGTGTGGGTACGGGCGGCACCATCACAGGAACGGGGCGCTATCTTAAGTCCCAAGACCCGTCGGTGAAGATCATCGGTGTGGAGCCTGCGGATTCGCCCGTTTTATCGGGTGGTAAAGCCGGCAGTCACGGGCTTCAGGGTATTGGTGCGGGATTTATCCCCGAGGTGCTGGACGTTTCTCTGATGGACGAGGTCATCACGGTGACCACCGACGAGGCCTATGCCGCCGGGCGTACCTTGGGACGCAAGGAGGGCATCCTTGCGGGTATTTCTTCAGGCGCGGCCCTTCACGCGGCCATTTTGGTGGCGCAGAGAGACGAGTACGCCAACAAATCTGTGGTTGTTCTGCTCCCCGACACGGGAGATCGGTATCTTTCCACAGCATTATTTAAAAATTGATGATTTGAGGATTTACCCCTTCGACAATGTCGGAGGGGTTTTATTATTTTTATGGGCTGGAGCCGTGGGGAAAGGCAGACAGCTAAATTGTTGTTTAGCGGAGCTAAACAACGTGATGTATGCCTGCGGCAAGTGATGTTCGTCCTGCGGACGAGTTGAGGTTCAAATCCTGCGGATTTGTCCATTCGACTTTTAAATTGAAACACAAAGTGTTTCTTCCTTCACTTGCCGCAGGCAAGCATCACGTGACCGAAGGTCACTCATCACTCGCCGCAGGCGAACATAACGCTTGCTCTGCAAGCTCATCACTTTGTTGTTTAGCGAAGCTAAACAACAATTTATCTTCCTTTTCTACCATCGGTTGAGTGATTAGAAATTTATCAAAACACTCTTGACAAAAAGTGATTAGATGTGTATAATATCAGTGTAAGCCCGAGAACGCCACGGATCCACCCTGACGGGCGGCGTTCCCCATAAACAAATGAAAGGAAACATATATGAATTATCTTGACATTGACAAAGCCCTTGTGGAGATCACCCGCGCCAAGTGCGCCGAGTGTAAGGCGCGGCTGGACGCCATCCCTAAGGACAGAGCAGGCGAGCGCAAGGCTCTGCTGATCGAAAACGGCATGTATACCCTCTGCGGCAACGCGGGGTTGCTGTTCAACGCTGGGTGGGAAAGACAGCGCACATATCAAATCCGAAACAATTTTTTCAATATGATTCTCCCCAAATTTCCCAAGCACCAAGAGGTATATAATACCTTGAACGACGACGAAAAGCTCTCCTTCATGGCCGCTTGGCAGGCTGACCTGTTCATGCGGGATCAGCTTTTGGCGGGCTACTTGAACGAGCTTGCCCAAGCCGAGGCGGCGGGAGATGCCAAGAACACCTTTGAGCTGCGCATCAAGGTGGGTGCCGTCCGTGAAATGCTCTCCCTATGGGCAACGTGGCGTAAAGAAAATAATATCTATCCCATAGAGATCAAGGAGGAATAATGATGGAAAACACGAAGTTTTATATGATAGCCTACGAAGCTCTCTATGCAGAAAGCCAGCGCTTGGAGACGGAAATTCAGCATTTCGATCAAAACACCGCCAAGAAAAAGGCAAGCATGGCTGACTACAAATGTCTCCGATTTCGCAGTGCGTCCGTGGACAGCATTTGCATGATGCTGTACCATGGAAACAGAGTCTATCGGCTTCCCGGTGTTCACCTGATTATCGAAGATGCTCTCAATGCAAGACCCGATTATCTGTCCATCTGCGAGAGCGCTCCTGCTGAGGAGCTGATTGATTACAAGCTGTATTACGGAATATCTGCCCACATCGAAAGCAAGTTGGCTGAATACGAGGCTAAACTCCCCTCGGCCACCGACTGGGAGGCCGTCGAGCTGGAAGAACGCTTAGGTGGCTTGCAATTTGCCAAGGCCTGCCTTGACGAAGCTTGGCAAAATCGAAAGGAGTGATTCCATGAAGGAAAAACTGGCACTGCTCAAGCTTTTGGCAGACGAGACCCGTCTCTCCATCCTCAACATCCTCCTGCGGGAGGACTCCTACGTGGAGAAGATCGCCTGCGAGCTGGGGCTGACCCCCGCCACCATCTGCTACCACCTCAAAAAGCTGGAGGCGGCAGGGGTGGTCAACTGCGCCCGCTCCCAATTCTATATCATTTACTCCCTCAACCGCGACATCTTCGACAGACCCCTCTACGAGCTGATCAAAAAAGACGAGCCCGTTTGCCCGCCCGAGGAGAAGTATAAAAAGGAGGTACTGGCCGCCTTTTTCAAGTACGGACGGCTGACCCAGATCCCCACCCAGCGCAAGAAAAGAGAGATCGTCCTCGCCGAGATCGCCAAGGACTTTGAGATAGGGCGCACCTACGACGAAGGGGAGGTCAACGAGATCATTCACAAGTACCACGAGGATCATTGTACCATCCGCCGGGAGATGATCGCCTGTGGGCTCATGCAACGTGAGCATGAAACGTATTGGAAGGTTGGTGACACATGACGGTTATCATCATTGATCAGAAGATCAGAGACTATCGCAAGTCCCACAAGCTGACCCAGGAGGCCTTCGGGGCACTTTTGGGCATCTCCCCCCAAGCCGTTTCCAAATGGGAGCGGCTGGAGTGCTACCCCGATATCACCTTTTTGCCTGTGCTGGCGAAAATGTTTGGGTGTAGCGTGGATGATTTTTTTGTTGGGAGATAGCCCCCACACGGCGACTTTCGAAGTGCGATTTATAATGCGAATATTCCTTGACGGGGCAAGAGCTTTGTAATCTCTATCGGCTATCCAATCTCTTGGCAAATTCTATTTTTCTAAAGATTTTTGAAAGGGTTTTCTCTGACCCTACTCCAATAAACCAGAATTTATATCTAAAGCCCGCAAACGATACCGTTGCGGGCTCTCTCGTTTATTGTGTATCAGCATATACTAAGCCTTGGTGCGCTTCCCTTTGGCTTTCAAAGTATTCTTCGTATCCACTGACCTCCACGGCGGGGACGTTGGTCTTGGCATAAATCAAATTCCCGTTTCGGGAGGTTCCGATTTTTTTGTAGAACTCATAGAATGGGATACCACATACATAGGTGAGCCCCACGAAGGCATAACCCTCAAAATTCACCTTGTCTTGCATGGACATACAGAGGGGACAGGAATGGCCGCCAAACACATAGCCATTATACAGTAGTCGCTCGGCTTCCTCCACCGAGATTTTTCGAACCTGCTTGGTAGGGGTATAAACATCGTCGGTGCGGCACTGATGGTAACGAATACTGACGTTGTACAATATCTTGTCGCTGACAATATCCCCGCTGAAATTTTCGAAATTATCAAAACTCAAACAGATATAATCGGACAGAGGTGTACCACTATAAGCGTTTAATGGATCGTCAGCCGCATTATAGAAATAGACGTACATAAATTCCACACCGTGTTCGCTATAGTCACCGTAGTCTCGGATAATTTTCACGCTTTCAAATTCAGCGCCGAACATCCCAAACAAAATGTGTTTGATCTCTTCCAACGAGGCAATGATCTCAGCATCCGTTTTCGTTTGGTCGATTTCTACCGGAACATCTCGAAGTATGATCCGTCCCGAGGATTTTGAACTGCTAAAAAAGCTGAACGTATTACTTTGCCCATACTGCCACGATGAAAAAAAATAACCGCTTTCCCTTTCCGCGTCGGCATTGAAAACCGCGCGCAAGGAGGCTTCACTGAAGGAGGTAGCTTTCTCTTGCTCCACTTGATAACCAAGCCGTACAATACCTAAAGCGGCAGAAACGCTTTCCAGCATTTGATCTGTGAACGCAGTAAATTCCTTTGTGCTTAATGCTTCTCCGTCAATTTTGCGCTCGTACGTCGTAATATACTCGTCATCGGGGATCTTGGCAATCCTCAGATAATCCTCATGGGGAACGTATATCTTGGTATAGGATGACGTGGCGAAGCTATCCAGCTTGTTGTAGCCCGAAAGCAGATTTCCAATGTCCTCAGCAGTATAGAGGGCATGATCATATTTAGGTATGTCCGGGAGGTTGACGGCGGGAGCATCTGAGGAGGTACCTGAGGGGGCATGAGGGAGGGTGACAGGGCTGTTATCCGGGAAGGCGGGGTTACGGACATAAGGGATAACCACATGCCAAGAAAGCAATAACATGGCGCAAAATCCTGCGGCCACGGACATCCATTTCATGGCCAACCGACAACGGAGACGCTTCATAGGCGCGGTGGCGGTAGGAGCGGCCTCGGAAATAAATCCATCGTCCAGATAGGCCATGGAGGTTATGAGTACGCTATTTTTCATAAGTGGATTCCTTCCTTTTCAAGGTGTTCTTTGAACCGCTTACGGGTGCGGGACAGAATGGATTTGACTGTACCCTCAGGGATCTTATAATCCTTGGCGATGTCCTTCACCGAGCTGAAATACCAGTAACGGCGCACGAAAATGATGCGTGTTTCTTTTTCAAGAGACGCCACAAAACCATTGATGACTTCTTTCAGCATCAACTCATCGGATAAGTCCTTTTCAGGCATGGGAAACGCATCGGCGGCTTCATCGTAGACCTCAGTGAGGTGAATGTTCCGTTTTTGCGCGCGGTCATGGGCATAGCGATTCAAGGCGATATTGCGGGTAATGGTGCCGAGGTAGGCAGACAGGCGGGTGGGTCGTTCGGGGGGCATGGTATCCCATGCCTTAACGTAGGTGTCGTTGACACATTCCTCGGCATCCTCATGGGAATAAAGGATGTTATAGGCGATAGTGTAGCAATACTTGCCATATTTTTGCTCGGTCTCGCGGATCGCGGCCTCGGAGCGATCCCAGTACAGGGTTACGATGTCGTGATCTTCCATCGGATCACCTCCCGTGGTGGATTTTGGGTGCCTTCATCTATATAGACAGTTTTTGAGTGGGAAAGGTTGCAGGGGGTGAGGATATGATAGCATATTTTGGGGGTGGGGTCAAGAAGGAAAAACGGTTAAGACCAAAAGCCCGCAGGACTCGCCTGCGGGCTTTATCTGTGTCTTACTTGACCACGATATTGATGATCTTATTGGGAATGACGATCTCCTTGACCACGGTCTTTCCCTCGATGAAGGAGTAGATCTTCTCGTCGGCCTTGACGGCGGCGATGGCGGTGTCCTTATCGGCGTTCAGAGGCAGGGTCACCTTGCCGCGAACCTTACCGTTGACCTGGACAGCCAGCTCCACGGTAGAGTCGATGGTCTTGGCTTCGTCCCAAACGGGCCACTCGGCCAAAGAACAGAAGCCCTTGCCGCCCATCTGCTCCCACATTTCCTCAGCGAGGTGGGGGGCAAAGGGACAGATCATGCGGACGAAGATGGACAGCTGATCCTTCGTGATGTTGCCCGCGTCGGAGATATCGTTGAGCAGACCCATCATGGCGGCGATGGCGGTGTTGAACTTCATGTCCTCGATGTCCAGGGTGACCTTCTTGAGGGTCTTGTGGATAGCGGACTCCACCTTGGGGTTGGGCTCGCCGCCCTTCACCATAGAGGTCAGATCAGCCACACGGTCCAGGAAGCGCTTACAGCCCTTGACACCGTTATCCGACCAAGGCGCGGCAGAGCCGTAGTCACCCATAAAGAGGATATAGACACGGAGGACATCGGCACCCAGCTCATTCACCACGTCGTTGGGGTCCACGGTGTTGCCGCGGGACTTGGACATCTTCTCACCGTCAGGACCCAGGATAAGACCCTGTGCGGTACGCTTGGCGTAAGGCTCGGCGGTGGGAACCAAGCCGAGGTCATAGAGGAAGTGATGCCAGAAGCGGGAGTAGATCAAGTGGCGGGTGACGTGCTCCATACCGCCGTTGTACCAGTCAACGGGCAGCCAGTAGCGGAGCTTATCCATGTCGGCCAACGCCTCGGAGTTGTGGGGGTCGATATAGCGGAGGAAATACCAGGACGAGCCTGCCCACTGGGGCATGGTGTCGGTTTCCCGCTTGGCGGCGCCGCCGCACTTGGGGCACTTGCAGTTGACGAAATAGTCCAGTTTGGCCAGAGGGGACTCACCGCCCTGACCGGGCTCAAACTCGGTGACAGGGGGCAGGCGCAGGGGCAACTCCTCGTAGGGGACGGGGACCATGCCGCAGGCAGGACAATGGACGATGGGGATAGGCTCGCCCCAGTAACGCTGGCGGTTGAAGGCCCAATCCTTCATCTTGAACTGGACACCGCCCTCGCCGATGCCCTTCTCCTGGAGCCACTCGATCATGGCGGCGATGGAGTCGGCCTTGTTATCGTAGGCATTGAGGAAATCGGAGTTGACCATAGGGCCGTCACCCGTGTAGGCGGCCTCCTCGATGTTACCGCCCTGGATGACCTCGATGATATCGATACCGAACTTCTTGGCGAAGTCATAGTCACGCTCGTCGTGGGCAGGAACGGCCATGATGGCACCCGTGCCGTAGCCCATCATAACGTAGTCGGCCAGGTAGATGGGGATCTCCTTACCGTTGACGGGGTTGACACCCTTGACGCCGTCCAGGCAGACGCCGGTCTTGTCCTTGACAAGCTGGGTACGCTCAAACTCGGTCTTCTTGGTGCATTCCTCCTGGTAAGCTCTGACCTCGTCCATGTTATTGATCTTACCCTGGGCGGCCAGCTTCTCGATGATGGGATGCTCGGGAGCGATGACCATGAAGGTCACGCCAAAGAGGGTATCGGGACGGGTGGTATAGATGCGGAGGGTCTCGTCGCCTGCGGTCAAACCGAAGTTGACGAAAGCGCCCCGGGATTTACCGATCCAGTTGACCTGCTGCATCTTAATATTGGGGAGGTAGTCCACCTCGTCCAGCCCCTGCAAAAGCTTATCGGCGTACTCTGTGATGCGGAGATACCATACGTCCTTGGACTTCTGGACGATGTCGGAGTGGCAGATGTCGCACTTACCGCCCTGAGAGTCCTCGTTGGACAGGACGACCTTACAATGAGGGCAGTAGTTGACAAGGGCAGTATCGCGGAAGGCGAGGCCGTTTTCAAACATCTTGAGGAAGATGAACTGGGTCCACTTATAGTAGTCCTCCTCGGTGGTGTCCACCACACGATCCCAGTCAAAGGCAAAGCCCACGCGGCGGAGCTGGCTGGAGAACTTAGCGATGTTGCGGTCAGTCAGCTCGCGGGGGTGGATACCCGTCTTGATGGCGGAGTTCTCGGTAGGCAGACCGAAGGCGTCAAAGCCGATGGGGAACAGGACGTTGTAGCCCTGCATACGGCGCTTTCTGCCGATGATCTCCAGACCCGAATAGGCCTTGATGTGACCTACGTGCATACCCGATCCCGAAGGATAGGGGAACTCAACAAGTCCGTAAAACTTGGGCTTGTCGGAGTGGTCAGCGGCGTTGAAGATCTTCGCCTCGTCCCACTTGTCTTGCCACTTCTTTTCAATGGCGGAAAAATCGTACTTCATGGTTTGTATATCCTTTCAGTTATTTATTCAGGGAGTACGCTTGGGAAACTTTTTGAAAAAAGTTTCCCAAACCCTTCAAAAACTTTTAAAAACAGTTATGGTAGCTGAGAGCGAGATAATACCCGAAGGGGCATCGCGCGCCCTATGGGATCCCTGCCCCATTCGCTATTAATTCAAAAGCGTAGCTTTTGTTCCTTATGAGCCTTCCCCAGTTGGGGAAGGTGTCGCCAGCTTTGCGGCGGCGACGGATGAGGTGGTAAAATGCACATTTCGCAGAGCGAAATGATCCTTAATCATTCAAAACAAAAAAATCCGCCCCTGAAATATCAGAGACGGGAAACACCCGCGGTACCACTCCGCTTGACACGCCCACAGAGAGCCTGCCCACTTGACCTCGGTAACGGCGAGTACCGTTCTGCCCTACCCTGCTTATATCGCAGATCGAACAGACCGCTCGGGGGTGAGATGGACAACCTATCCTACCGTGTCACACCAAGCCACGGCTCTCTGGAAGGAATCGAAGGTACAATGCCCCGTCACAGCGTTTCAGAACAACAGGGATATTATAATATGTTTTAGAAAAAAAGTCAAGGGGTTTCGGGGAAAATCTTTTGAAGATCAGAAAAAGGATGGCGCAGGAAACGGTGCAGAAAGCCGATGCCGGGGAATGTGTCTCACACCACAGGTATCACAAGGTGGCAGGCATATAGATTGTAGGTTAGCGACAAGATACGAGATACACGCCGAGCAAGCTCGGCAGATACAAGATAATGGTTCTCCCGCATGGTTTTTCGCAATATCTTATATCTCGTATCTTGTATCTTGTATCTCTTATCTTGTATCTTTTATCTGAACCAATTTCCCTTCTCCACGCCCTTTTCGGTATGGAAACCAACACGCAGGATCCGATACCAGACCTTGTCAGGGGCGCCGTCTTCGGGGAGAATATTCAAAGCAGCTTTCATGGCCTTGATGATATATTCGGGATTGAGATTTTCGGTGTTACCCGCCCGCAGAGTGGTGCGGATATGGATGACGCCGCTCATGTCAGCCGAGGCCTTGAGGCTATGGATCATGGGGCGGATGTCCACCTCCTTGTCCCCTGACTTGGACCGCTTGGTCATGACGATGGGTTCACCGTCGGGAGCGAAATATCCGTTGATGGCACTCGCGATTTCGGAAGCGTTACCGGAGGTCATAAGGGTCATCTCGTAGGTTGCCCAGGCAATGTCCATAAAAGAGCTTTGGGGAACATAGACGGCAGAGACCTGCATTTCATCCGTCAGCTCGGCGTTGAGCTGATCCTTCATTTCCTCGCAGGTGATCTCTCGGTCAATGCGGAGATCCACCATCTCCTCCAGTCCCTCGGAGCCCACAGGTAGGGGCACACCGAAAACGATCTTGGAGTGGGGATTGAAGCCCTTTGTGTACCACATAGGGATCTCGGCACGGACGAGGACTCTTTGCCAGGTGCGCTGGAGATCCAGGTGGGAGAAAAACTGGAGATTGCCCGTCTTGCGGAAGATGACACGATAGGTCATAGGCTCGGCCAAGAGGGGTCTGTCAAACTTGGAGGGATGCTTTTTGGTCATTTCTTTTTGGGACAGCACGTTCTTTCACCTCCTAATCTGTTGGCACCACAGCCCGAACAGCCCTCGCGGCAGTTAGGGGTGGTGGCGGCCTCATAGGCCTTCATGCGCTCCCTCTTGAGGAACGCCTTGGTCACGCCGCAGTCGATGACGTCCCAAGGCAGCACCTCGTCCACGTCCCATCGGCGGTTGGCATAGAAGGCGGGGTCAACGCCGGTGTCGGCAAAGACTGCCATCCATTTCTCATAATCAAAATATTCAGACCAAGCGTCAAATTTAAATCCACGCTCACAAGCCAACGCCAGGGCAGGTGCCAGACGGCGGTCACCACGGGCAAGGACGGCCTCGATAACACAGGTCTCTGCGTCGTGGTGGTTATACTTCACACGGCGATCATGGACGCAAGAGCCCACGTAAGCCTGCTTGCGCTTCATTTCCTCCAGGGTGTCCTGGGGCTCCCATTGGAAGGGGGTAAAGGGCTTGGGAATGAAGGGAGAGACGCTGATGGTCACCTGGGGCGGTCTGCCCTTTTTGTAATTGGGGTTTTGATAGTAGGCGTTGACCACGCGGTGAGCCAGCTCGGGGATCTCGGCCAGATCCTCGTCGGTCTCGGTGGGATGGCCCTGCATGAAGTAAAGCTTGACTTGATTTTTGCCCGCGTCGAAGGCCACGTTTACGGCGCGCATCAGGTCTTCCTCGTAGAGGTTCTTGTTGATGACGTCGCGGAGTCTTTGGGAGCCTGCCTCGGGGGCGAAGGTGATGGTGGAGGTACGGACGGAGGCCACCTTGTCCATCAGCTCCTTGGTAAAGGAGTCAGCACGCAGGGAGGGCAGCGCCAGATTGACCATGTTGGGATTCGTCCAGGACAGCAGCTTGTCTGTCAGCTCGTCCACGCGGGTGTAGTCGCTGATGGACAGGGAGGACAAGGACAGCTCCTCATAGCCCGTGGACTCAAAAATATCGCGGCATTGACAGTCGATGACGTCGGGGGTCTTTTCTCTGACGGGACGGTAGACCATACCTGCCTGGCAGAAGCGGCAACCGCGGATGCAGCCGCGCCCCACCTCCACAGTGATGCGATCCTGCACCGTCTCGATGTAGGGCATGACCACAGTCGAAGGCATAGGTGCCTTGTCCATGTCCTCCACAATGCGCTTGGTCACGGTCTTGGGAATATCGTCATAGACGGGGGTGTAGGCATTGATGGTGCCATCATCGTTGTAGGTCACGTCAAAGAGAGAGGGCACGTACACACCGGGGATGGTACGGGCGGCCTCGTGGAGGAAGGCGGCACGGGTATAGGTGCCGTCCTCCTTCATCTGGATGTAGAGGCGGACGATCTCGGGGAGCATTTCCTCGCCCTCACCGATGTTGAAAAGGTCGAAGAAATCCGCCACGGGCTCGGGGTTGTAGGTGCAGGGACCGCCGCCGATGATCAGAGGACAGTCCTCGCCGCGATCCTTGGCGTACAGGGGGATGTTGCCCAGGGACAGCATATTGAGGACGGTGGTATAGCACATCTCGTACTGAAGGGTAAAGCCCACAAAGTCAAAGTCCGAGATGGGATCACCGCTCTCCAGGGCGGTCAGGGGCAGGTGATGCTCCTGCATTTTGGCCTGCATATCCTCCCAAGGGGCGAACACACGCTCGCACCAAATGTCATCGTGCTGATTGAGGCAATGATACAGGATGCGCATGCCCAGGTTGGACATACCGATCTCGTAGGAATCGGGGAAGCAGAAGGCGAATCTCGCCTTGATATCTTTCTTATCCTTGACGATCTGGCCGTATTCGCCGCCAGCATAGCGTCCGGGGCGAGAGACCGAGGTCAGGATCATACGTTTTTCGTTTTGGTTCATGATGCGTCTTCCGCAAAAAGGTGCGGATCCTTTCTTTTAGTAAATCACTTGACGTTTGACATGGTCAGATGTCGTGAGTTCAGCTCTTTTCTGACACAGAGCCATGCGGCACCGGCCCACAGGAGCTGCCACAGCAGGAGCATCAAGGAGCTGACGTGGGACATCGCCCCGAAGCCCAGGCACAGGGCGAGGACGATTACAGCGCTCAAGAGGGCAATCCAGGACAGTCTTGTAGCCCATTTAGCAGTATTTTTCAAACGGCGGCAAGCCATGATGGGATAAGTGAGATCCACCGCCCGTCCCGTGGCCAGAATACTGCCGGGACGGCTTTCTCTTGCTTCCTCGGCATAATCGGGACGTATGATACTGATTCTCGGCATTTCCGAGGTGGCAAAGGGCTTCAGAAGCTCTTCCGTAACCAAGGGATCATAGCAAATCACCGACAGCACGTAGCCCAAGGCTCCCAAGGTGCTGACAGTACGGGCAAACGAGCGCTTGGGTACGTACTGTGCCGCGTAGGCTAAGCGGAATTTCCGATCAAAGGCAATATAGAGAACGCGGCTATCCTCGGTACGCTTGTAGAATCTCTCCTTGGATCTGGGCGGCAATTTGATACCGCGGTCGGCCAGGGCATCGTAAGTGCCCATGAGCACCTCGCAAGCAAGATCTCTCGGACGATCGTTCATATACAGGCGCAGACAGGTATCATCGGATTCAACGATCTCCAACCGGATCCCGCGAAGCTCATCATCCCGCACGGGATAATCCTGATCGTTCAGGGGGAAGCTTAAAAGGGCAAACAAGCGGTTGGATATTTGACGGTAATACCCTGCCTGTCCATCTCCCGTCATGGTGATGGCTTTGATGTGACAAGCCTTCAGCGCATCCCCCACCTCAAAGGTCATATGGGCAGATTCAGGCTCAGCGGACTTGCCGGGAGCATAGATCCCTGCGGCAGTCTGATTCAGAACAGCACAGCCATGGCGCCCGATGATGCGGTTGACCGTCATCAAGGGCAGGGTCAGCATGAGCAGATAGGCCGCAGGCAGTGCTGCCAGGTAAGTGCCCATCAAAGCAGACAGACCCTTGATCCAGGCTCCTTGGCCTCTGACAACCACCACACCTGCTACGGCAAGTGCCCCCAGGAAGGCGGCACCGACCATGATGCCCAAACGGCGCTCTTGTTGGTTATATTGGGTGACGCGGAGGAAGTAATCCGCCAATCGCTCCACCTTGCGCACACGGAAATTCCGTGCGAAAACATCCTTTCCGCCATCTCCGGACAAGGACTCATCAGCGCGTGTTGCTACGTATTTGGCTTTACCGGAGGAGGCTACACGGAAGCTCAGCTTCTCAGCCTCCAGCTTGAACCGATCCCCAAGGCAAGCCACCAATAGGATCACCAGGCATCCGCCAACGTACAACCGCAAGCCCTGTCCTACTACAAAGCAGGCGGCTACGGTATGCAGTAAGGTAAGTACCCACGCCGTGGCGGGAATGGCATAGGCAACGGGCTTCAGCTCCGCAAGACTTCTCAAGCCACCGCCCATATGGACAATGGAGGGCAGGCCCGCAAGGAGCAACCACACAACACCAACCAGCGGATATAGGAAGGAATTCACAAAATCCTCCATACCGACACCCATCAGTGGGGCAAAGTCGGGAAGGATATCATAGGCAAGTCCCACTGCGGCAAAGGCCAAGGTCAGCCACAGGCGCATTTTCTGGATAGACGTAGCACCGCGGTAAACCCGCTCCTGCTCACAGGTCTGGGCCGCCGAGGTGTATTCCTCACCGTCGTAAGCGGAAGCAGGCGTGTTGCGCAGACCGCTCTGGTCACGGCGGATGAACTCTTCCCGGTCATAGCGATTGCTGACTCGGTTGATATGCTCCACATCCTCAACCTGACCGATCTCCTGCTCATAGCCAAGATGCAGGTACAGCGCGGTGTCCTGCTCTCGGGAAGCCTCGGCATCCTCCACAACGTAGCCGTGCAGATCTTCTCCCGTGTCGGCACGAGCGATTGTGGCAGCCCCCGCCCGTGCTTTCATTTTGTCATGCGCGCCGTTTTTTAATCCGGCGTCTCCCTTTGGGAACGTAAGTATGGGGATCTGCTCATTGTCCAGCGTCAGCTGCAAGGGATCACGCCACAAGGGCGGGGCTTTTTCGGTTGCATCTGTATCATCTGCTTGTGCTTTCTCAAGCTTATCGTCCAACGTATCCTCTCCGGGATCCGTCAGATCTTGCCAGAATTCATCCGAATTTTCCTCATCTTTATCGGCGTGATTTCCCAAATCAGGAAGTTTTTCAAAGGTATTTTCCCACGCGGAATCTTCATCGAGACGGCGCAATGCGTCCTTGGTCTCCTCATTGAGATCCGTTGCAAGCAAGCAATCCAGCGCATGAGAAGGATGACGGCCGTTGATCTCGTAATCCTCGCCATCGCCATCAATATCATCAGATTCATCCGCCCATGCCAAAGCAAAGGATGGCACACGGGGACGGTCAGAGCAGTCGACAGATTCCGGCTCTTCCCCGACGATCTCTTCGGGCTCTTCCTCGACGATCTCCTCGGGCTCTTCCTCGGTGATCTCCTCGGGCTCTTCCTCGACGAACTCCTCGGGTTCTTCCTCAACGATCTCTTCGGGCTCTTCCTCGGTGATCTCCTCGGGTTCTTCCTCAATGATCTCTTCGGGCTCTTCCTCAATGATCTCTTCGGGCTCTTCCTCGGTGATCTCCTCGGGCTCTTCCTCGACGAACTCCTCGGGTTCTTCCTCAACGATCTCTTCGGGCTCTTCCTCGGTGATCTCCTCGGGTTCTTCCTCAATGATCTCTTCGGGCT
>SVTR01000048.1 GCA_015063685.1 Oscillospiraceae bacterium
TATATAACTGGGAGAAAGGAATAGGTCGCCCTGACTGTGATAAGTTGGTGAGACTTTGTGACATTCTCGATATATCTGCCGATGAACTGCTTGGATGCAAGTCCATGGCGCAACGTACTACCGCTGCTGAATGGGATACAATACAAAAATACCGCGCCCTTGACGAGCACGGTAAAGAGGTTGTTGATTATTTGATTGACAGCGAATACAAGCGTGTGGCTACACTCACCAGAAAGCCCAAGCCCCGTATGTATAAGATTGATTGGTTTACTCTCCCTGCATCAGCAGGTACAGGCAATATCCTTGACAGTGAGCTGGCAGAAGAGCTTCTCGTTCCCGAAAGCGCAGAGGCGGAACAGGCTGACTTCGTTATCTCGGTTGGCGGTGATAGTATGGAGCCTACATACCACGATGGTGACAAGGTATTCGTTGAAAAATGCGACTCGGTCGATATCGGCGAGGTCGGAATCTTCGTTGTCAACGGTGACGTTTACATTAAGGAGCTTGGTAACCAGTGTTTGATCTCGTATAATGAGAAGTATAAGCTCATCCGCATCGGTGAGAACGATAGTGTTTACTGCTGCGGTAGAGTTATTGGGGTTGTAGGTGAATGATATGAAAAAATACATATCAATTATTTTAGCATTTCTGTTAATATGCTTGTTACTTCCTTTTGCAATTGAATGGGTATATGATTTGGGAGATAAATATCCTATCATTCATACTTCATATTCACAAGGAGAGATATTAGGTTATTGTGCAACAGTAGTAGGCTTGCTCATAAGCATTTTGGCTCTGTTGATTTCTTTGAAATCTGATGATGTTCATTTGAACATAAGGCATGCAATAACCAACACTGATAAAGATTTAGGAATTTTAATCGAAATAAAAAATGACAGTTTATTCGATTGCAACATTAGCAGAGTGGAATTATGTAACAAAAAGAAACGATATTTTGCACACATAGTTCACTCCCCACCGTTTTCCATTCCTGCCAAAGGAATTAAATCCTTTGCTATAGACATAGCTGATATAAGAAAAGTTTTGAATTGTTTACCAGATTCAAATAATTCTAAAAGTATTTATTATTGTATTAGGCTATCATTAAATCAGACAATATATTTGAAATCCAATGAATTGTATGAGTACATAAAAAGGTTTGATGAAGCCGAAAATAGGCATAAAGGAGTGAATTGATGCGAGGCGTAATCTATGCACGATATTCCTCGGATAACCAGCGCGAGGAGTCTATTGAGGGACAAATTCGTGAGAATACGGCATATGCCCAAAAGAATGGCATTGATATTGTCGGAACGTATATTGACAGGGCTTACTCAGCAAAGACCGATAACCGTCCGGAATTCCAGAGGATGATCAAGGATAGCGCGAAGAAGGGCTTCGATGTTGTTATCGTGTGGAAGCTCGACCGATTCTCTCGCAACCGTTACGATTCGGCAAGGTACAAGGCGATGCTGCGTAAGAACGATGTTAAGGTCGTTTCCGCTACCGAATCCATCTCCGAGGGTGCGGAAGGTATCATTCTTGAGTCCGTTCTTGAAGGTATGGCGGAATATTATTCCGCTGATCTGGCCGAGAAGGTGTCGAGAGGCATGACCGAGAATGCGCTCAAGGCACGCTTCAACGGCGGTCAAATTCCGCTTGGTTTCGTGATAGATGATGAACATCATTATCAGGTTGACCCCGAGAAAGCTCCGCTTGTAATTGAAATATTCCGCAGATACGCAGGTGGGAGTCCATTACCGATATCATCGAAGATCTGAATGCACGTGGCGTCCGCACCTCGCAAGGCAACCGATTTAACAAAAACTCTCTCGCTCGTATTTTTGCCAACCGCAGATATATCGGTGAGTACGCATACAAGGACATCGTGATTCCCGATGCGATACCTGCTATTGTTTCCAAGGATGTTTTTGAAAGGGTGGCTATACGAATGGGGCAAAATAAACATGCAACGGGTAAGGCGAAAGCTCCCGAAAGATATTTGCTGACAACAAAGCTGTTCTGCGGAACGTGTAATTCTATGTTTGTAGGTGACAGCGCGAACAAACCTAACGGCGTGATTTACCGCTATTACAAATGTGCCAGTGCCAAACGGCACGAATGTGACCGCAAGGCAATCCGCAAGGATTGGATTGAAGACAAGGTTATCGAGCAGATTTCTGCTTGGCTGAATAATGATAAGCTTATCAGCGATATGGCAGATGACGTAATGGCTCTCTTGAACGAGGATGACGAGATGATACTCGCTCTTGAAGCTCAGCTGAAGGAGGTTCGGGATTCCATCGACAATATCGAGAAGGGTGTTGTTACTCGTTCCACCAAATCACGCTTGGAGGAGCTTGAGGCGGAGGAAGAAAAAATCACCTTGAGTATCAAGCTGGAGGAAGCCAAACGACCTAAGATAACGAAGGAGTTTATTCTTTTCACCCTCAACAAATTCCGAAACCTCGATTTGAGGTTTGAGAAAAACAAGGAGCGTTTGATTGACGGACTCGTCAAGGCGATATTCGTCTACGACGATTACATCAAGCTGATTCTTACTTTTGACGATAAGCCAATCAATATTCCCACATCCGATGAAATTGAATATTTGGCAAATAGTTCGGACATCCAATCGTCCGCTTCACCAAAGCAAAAGAAGCACCAAAGCAGGTGCTTCTTTTGCTTTGTCGATCTATTGGCCGATAAGAACTCCTTCAAGCTGTCAGGTAAGAAAAAAGAATGGATCATAAGGAACAGCTTGAGCCGAGCTATGCGAGGCGGTCGACTCTCCGATGGGTCACCAAAAAACAGGAGCGTCCATGTGGATGCTCCTGTTTTTTTGTCCATCGGGTGAGGAGAACTCCTTCAAGCCACCCATCGTGTGATGAGATTCGGGTTTTTACTGTCGCCACCCGATGCTTGGGTGCCGATACTGTCTGCTGGTGTGGTGAGTGATGATAAATCCGAACCAAATTTTAAGAGTAGTAATTTTAACTAACGGTTGACAAAAACTTTCCTACTCCTAATTGACAATCAACCGAAAATATGCTATACTATTAGCGTAATCAGACTACAAATTCAGCCAAAGGAGGCGATGATTATGATGAACACTTATATTTATCGGATGTCATATGTATCGCCTGCGGAATGCTTGTCGCAAGGTTTATATAGTTTTTGATGCACATCCGATCTCGGGTGTGTTTTTTGTTTGCCGAAAATTTCTTTTTTTGGCAAACGTATAGCTTTATGCACCCGTAGGGGTGCTTTTTTGCTTTTTAAAGCGGTTTTCGTGGAAAGCCCTCGAATATAAGTCAAACGGAAAATCCGGCAAATCGAAAGGAGGCATATACGACGAGAACCTGTATGACTGATTTATATGAAAGCGGGGGATGCCCATGAAGAGATTAAAAAGCAAAATATTATCTATGGAGCCTAACACGACCACATACAAGGCTATGTATGAAGGCAGTATGACGATTGTCGATCCTACATCAACAATGCCGGCATATGTGGATTACAGCTCTACTTATTACAACGAAAGCATTGGATTCGATATATCTACCACGCATAAGCTGGCGCAGGATAAGCCAACGGTGGTAATCAGTATTCCTTGCACCACGCTTGGAATTGATGTTCCTGATAAATCCACCGAGAGTGTAGAAGCAGACTTTTGCCTTCGCGCTTTCAAAAAATACATTGATGAACTGAATGCAGAATTATATAACCGTAGCCGTCCCGATAACGAAAACGGCAAGTATTATTTGTGCGCACCGGGTGGAGAAATCATAAAAAGAAACACAGCGTATTTTGCACTGTGTCCGCAGAAGGATTATACAAACGGTTCGGGTTCAACCGTGTATCTTTTGAATGATGGAGTCCCCCGACCGCCGCAGATGTGCCTTTGTATCCGAATCCAGGTTCAGTTTCCGCTAAAGAAGCTTCGAAAAACCTTCCAAATGATGTGTAAAGATCTGCCCGAAGCAGTTGATCGGTTTGTCTTGGATTTCGATGTCGATGGGTTAAGGAAAGCCACTGAGCTTGCCCAAAAGCAATCGGCTATCAGAGATTGGCTGAAAAATAGTGACTATTGCGCCTTTGTAGCCAATGGCAGCATTCTTCCGCGCGCAAAAGGTACAGATCTGCCGATGCTCGATGCCATCCCGTTCAGATCTACTCCCGACGATGAAATTGAGGTTTGCGGTGTGCGCGGAATGGGAATCAAGAAGGGCGTTACCGTCATCACGGGCGGTGGATATTCGGGCAAATCCACCCTGCTTGATGCTATTTCCGCAGGTATCTATGACCACGCGCTCGGGGACGGACGTGAGCTGTGCATTACGGACGAAAGCGCGGTTACCATATCAGCAGAGGACGGGCGAAGCGTGAAGCACGTCAATATCTCTCCGTTTATTAAGTGGTTGCCGGGCGGTGATACAAGCGATTTCTCCACCGATCACGCATCTGGTTCGACCTCGCAAGCGGCGAATATTATGGAGGCGGTAGACTGTAATGCTAAGCTGTTACTCATTGACGAGGACAGAAGTGCTACCAACTTTATGATCCGCGACCGCATGATGAAGGAGCTTATCGAAAAAGAGCCGATCACACCATTTACAGACCGAGTCAACGAGCTTCACAAAACGCACGGTGTTTCCACTATCCTTGTTATCGGTGGTAGCGGTGAGTATCTTTCCATTGCCGATAAGATCTATATGATGGAGGACTATCTGATTCACGACGTAACCGAAAAATCAAAGAATATTTGCAGTTCCTATAATGTGACGAGCGTATTTCCATCGTCCGCAAATTGGCAACAATGCAGAACACTTTATTCTGACCGTTTTTCCTCTTATCCCGAAGGTAGCGGCACGGAAAAGCTTGAGGTTTCGGATATGGGATTTGTCATTATCGGTGACGAGAAAATAGACGTGCGCGGACTTCACGACATTGTTTCTCCCCGTCAGCTTGATGCGCTTGGGTTTATGCTGCGTTATTTGGAGGTGTCGAACAACGACAGGAAGATCGATATTGAAAGAAAAATCAACGATCTGTATGCTCGAACTGACGAGGAAGGAATTGATTTTCTTTATTCTCCGTTCTTTACAACCTGTGAGAGATTTCTTGATCTGCCTCGCAAGCAAGAACTGATGGCGCTCGTCAACCGTATGCGGAAGATCAATATGGTGAAGGGCGGTGATTTCATATGACTATGCCAATCTACCATGTTACGATTGCGGATAAGATCAAGACTTATCGTAATGAAAACAATTTGTCTTTAAAGGAATTCGGCAAGTTGTTCGGCGTGTCTGCTCAAGCGGTATGTAAGTGGGAGCAAAACACCTGCTATCCCGATATTATCTTTCTTCCGCATCTTGCTCGAATTTTGGGATGTACGACAGACGATTTCTTTGAACAATATACAGTTGATAATAACAAATATTTGCATCATTGAAAATCAAATATAAAACAAAGAAATCCGAACCCTTCGCCTATCGGCTTTGGGTTCGGATTTCTACTGTTTGGTGCGGGCAACAGGACTTGAACCTGCACTCATAATGAACCGGATCCTAAATCCGGCGCGTCTGCCAATTCCGCCATGCCCGCAGAACTCATTAATTATATCACAGCATTCCGCTTTTGTCAAGACGAAAATGACAAAACAAATGCCGCGCGAGCAAGATGGCTTGCGCGGCATTTTATCAGTTCAATCCCAAATGACGCAAAAGCTGATCCACGCTTTGTGCTTTTTCGTCTGACTGTGAAGCGCTGTGCTTTAACTCTTGCTTTGCCCGCTTTCTGCTTGCAGGGGTAAGCAACGCAAACCATCTCCGCACCGTCATGATAGGGTATAGCCATTTGTGCTTGACAAGCACGGGATATTTCACCTTGAGCTGGTGGTAGGGCATGAAAATACGATACATGATGAAGGAAAAACGCCCGCCCTTCTGGCGTTGCTTGATGGCAACGGTGTTTTCCAGTGTGCCGTAAACGCCACCATACAAAATATAGGCCTCCATCTGCCGTGTGATATCGTCGTGTGGCTGATGATTGAACCAAGCGTCGCTCAGGGCTTTGGCGTGGCCGTAAAACACGCCGATGTCACAGGCGTCACACAGGGCTTGTACCGAGGGGTCATCAAAGGGCATTTTTTGACGCAAAATCTGAAGATCCAGCAGGGGACGTATCCCGCAACCGCCATTGAGAAAATGAGATACCATGTGGGCGATTTGGTGGAACATGAAAAACTCGGGACTTTGGCGGTGTTCAAATTTTCCCTCGGCTACGGGCGTGCAATAGTCCCAGACCTTGGAGAGGAGACGGTCAATGGGCTCCCAATCGTTTTCAATGGTAAAATGCAGCTCCAGATGGATTCCGCTGGGAGAGAAAAGGGAAACGTCGTGGTAATGAAGCTCCCCTCCGTCGCCTTTGTATCCGAGCTTTTCGGTCAATGCCTCGGTGGCACGAGCCAGATCCTCCCTGTGAACGAGGATATCAATATCACAGCTGGTTCTCAGATGGGGCTGCGGATAGTACTGACGGATGATCGTCCCCTTGAGAGGGACGTAGGCAATACCCGCGGTTTCAAAGGTTTGGCAGATCCTTTGGCGTTCTTGCTCCAGCTTGGTATAACGGTACAGGGCAACCACTTGAGCGTGTTGAAATTTTTCGGATACGGCCGCGCCCTTGGGAAGAAGGCCGCGCTCGTACAAGGCCGCACCTGCCAGATGAGCCAGATCGTGCCGCTGAGAGAGCTTATATAAGTCTTCCAGCTCCGATTCGCTCAGCGGCGGAATCGCAGTCGTATCGCCGGCAGATTTCAAAAGATAGGCGCTGATCAGGGAGAACAATTGTTCAGCAGTTTGTTGCAAGAAAGCACCTCCGGTCTGTGTAAAGTAGCATTTGAATGTTGACTTGTGCAAAAATGGCTTAAAAACCTTGACATATAAGACATTTATCTGTTATAATACAAAGAGAATCCCGTCGAAAAAACACGGAGGAGTCATGATCATGAAAAAGTATAGCGTACTCTATAATCCCAAGTCGGGCAACGGTCGCAGCGCCACGGAGGTTTACAACCTTGAAAAGCTCTTGCCGGACGCCACCTTTACCTACACCGATATTACGCAAATTTCTGACGTGCCGGGCTTTTTGTCCGAAATTCCCTCCGATGAAGGGGTCATTTTAGCGGGCGGTGACGGTACGATTAATCATTTCATCAACGATATCGGCGGCAAGGATCCCGGCAGAGAGATTCTTTACTTCGCCACCGGAACGGGTAACGATTTTCTGAACGATATCGGGGTCACCCACGGCGACCCGCCCTTCCGTCTCAACGAGTATATTATAAACCTTCCCGTGGTTTATGTCAATGGTCTTGAAAAATATTTTCTCAACGGCATTGGCTACGGCATTGACGGCTACTGCTGTGAGGTAGGGGATAGAATCCGCGCGACCTCCAATAAAAAGGTCGACTACACGGCCATCGCCATTAAGGGACTGATCTACGATTACCACAGAACATCCGCAGAAATCACCATCGACGGTATTTCCAAGTCCTATAAAAAGGTTTGGCTGTCTCCTACCATGAAGGGCAGATACATCGGCGGCGGCATGAAGATCGCCCCCCAGCAGGATCGCAATGCCAAGGATGGCTCTGTCTCTCTGATGGTCATGCGTTGTCGCAGCAAGCTCAAAACACTGATGGTTTTCCCCTCCATCTTCAAGGGAGAGCATGTCAAGCATACCAAGATCGTGGATATTTTCCAAGGCCACGACGTTCATGTGAAATTCGACCGTCCCACCGCTTTGCAGATCGACGGCGAGACTGTGCTGAACGTGCTTGAGTACACGGTTAAGGCTCCCCGCCTTGCCGAGAAAAAGGAAATCGAAAAAGAGACTGCCGGCATTGTTTGATGATAGCGGTGGCTCGATATAAAAAGCGCGTGTTCCCGTGAGGGAGCACGCGCTTTTTGAATCATTCTTCCTCGTCGCTCTTCTTCTTGGGAGCTGTCAGCTTGCCCAAAAGAACGATGGTCAGGATGATTACGCCGATGACAAGGAAAATACCGATCATACCGGCGCCCATATACTTGAGATTTTCAATAAAGGCCTCGGGACGGAAGCCGCCGGCGGCAGCTTCGGTGATCGCCTCGGTCACCACCTCGGTAACCTGCTCGGTGGTAAGCTCCGCCGTCTCAGCCACGGTGCCTGCCGCCTCGGTGACGGCCTCGGTGATCTGCTCGGTCGTTGCTTCGGTGACCGCCGTGGAGAGATTTGTCAAACCGCAAAAATGATGCAAAAAATTCATGATCATCCCTCCTTACATAAAGAAGCTGAGGATAAGACCGCCCGCGATGACCGACGCGATCTGACCCGATACGTTAACACCGATAGAGTGCATGAGCAGGAAATTCTGAGGATCCTCCTTCAGACCCATCTTGTGGACGATACGACCCGACATGGGGAAGGCGGAGATACCTGCCGCACCGATCATGGGGTTGATCTTCTTTTCCTTGGGCAGGAAGATGTTGAGGAGCTTGGCAAAGAGCACACCGCCTGCGGTGTCCACGATGAAGGCCACGAGACCCAGACCCAGAATGAGAAGGGTTTCCCACTTGAGGAACTGATCGTAACGCATGGTGGTGGCGATGGAGATACCCAGGAAAATGGTGATGAGGTTGGCAAGCACCTTCTGAGCGGTCTCGGACAGAGAATCCAGCACGCCGCACTCGCGGATCAGGTTACCGAACATGAGGAAGCCCACCAGCTCCACAGAGGAGGGAGCGGCGATACCTGCGATGACGGTGATGACGATGGGGAAGAGGATACGGGTGGTCTTGGTCACGTCCTTTTGCTGGTAAGGCATACGGATCATGCGCTCCTTCTTGGTGGTCAGGAGCTTGATCACAGGGGGCTGGATCAGGGGAACCAGGGCCATATAGGAATAAGCGGCGACCATGATAGCTGACATATACTGAGAGTTCAGCTTGTCCGCAACCACAATGGCGGTGGGGCCGTCGGCGGCACCGATGATGGCGATGGATGCGGCGTCTTTGATGTCAAAAAACATGGAGGCCATGCACAGAGTGAAGAAGATACCAAACTGTGCCGCCGCGCCGAAGATCATCAGCTTGGGGTTGGAGAGCAGGGGGCCAAAGTCGATCATGGCACCGATGCCTATGAACAGAATGAGGGGGAACAGCTCGGTGGCGATACCTGCCTCATACAGCTCCTGCAGTGCAGGGAGCTCTCCGATGACGGGAAGGTTGACCAGAATGGCACCAAAGCCGATGGGGAGCAGCAGGGTAGGCTCCATTTCCTTTTTGATGGCAAGGAAAATCAGCACGCCGCCGATGAGCCACATGGCCAGCTGACGGGGGTCAAAGCCTGTGGGGATCAGACCTTTGAGTAGTTCAAGAATTTCCAAAGTTAGCACGTCCTTTCCTAAAAATACACACATCGAAAATTATATCACAATGCCCAAACATTGTCAATTGCTTGTGCTAAAACAAACATTTCCTAACTCAAAAATGTTTGTGAACAGAAAGTGAATGACAGTTGCCTTTTGCGAAGACCGTGTGAGGGCAGGAAAAAACATATAGGGACCCGAGTACTGTTTTTTCGCGGTTTGCTGTTGAAAAAATATAGGATCTGTGTTATAATACGGTCATGAAGATGGGAAAGTGAGTTTTGATGGATATGAAAATTGAAAAATATGAAAAAATACTGCCCCCGTCCGCTATGACTGTGCGCACCACGGTTTTCGTGGAGGAGCAGGGCTTTGTGGACGAATACGATGAGATCGACGGGATCGCCACCCATTTCGTCATGTTCGACGGAACTCTCCCCGTGGCTACCTGCCGTATTTTTTGCAAGGAGGATCCTGAAGTCTATTATCTCGGCCGCCTGGCGGTGATGAAGGCGTACAGAGGCCGTCGCCTCGGTGCGGCTATCGTACAGGCTGCCGAAGACCACGTCAGGTCTGTGGGCGGCACCTGTATCCTGCTTCATTCGCAACGGGCCGCTGAGGGCTTTTATGCCGCCGTCGGCTACATCCCCCACGGAGAACCCGACGAGGAGCAGGGATGTCCCCACATCTGGATGAAAAAAAGTATATCAAATCATAAGGAGGAACTATGAGCGATTTTCTTGAGTATTTGACAGCCGAGGCTTCCAAGAGCGGAGGGAGCTTTTACAGAATTACGGAGATCTGTCACGGTGTTCCCGAAACCGTGACCATCACGCCCGCCAACGCTTGCCAGAATAGCTATTCCGTGGCCAAAGCATTTACGGTCACCGCCATTGGCATGCTGTGGGATGACGGCCTGCTTCAGACCGATGAGCGGGTGGTGGATATTTTCGCGGATCTCCTGCCCGACGGTATGGACGATGCTTGGCAGGAGATGACCCTTCACCACCTGCTGACCCATACCTGCGGCTTCCCCTGGGGTTATCTGGATATTGACGCCGTGGACCCCAATAGCTTTGGCACCGATGATTATCTGTCTTACCTTTTCAAAACCAAGCTGTCCTACAAGCCCGGCACCGATTTTTCCTATAGCGACGCCGCCTTCTATGTGCTCTCCCGCGTGGTCAGCCGAAAGATCGGACGGAAAATGGATGACTTCCTTTGGGAACGCCTCTTCTATCCCATGGGATTCCGTGAGGTCTCCTGGAGCTGCTGTCCCCAGGGCTATCCTATGGGTGCTACGGGACTATATATCTATACGGATGATATGGCCAAGCTGGGCGAGCTGTATCTGCGGGGCGGCGTATACAACGGCCGCCGTCTGATCTCTGAGGCTTGGGTGGAGACCGCCAAAGACCGAGGATATGAATTCCACCGCATTTGTGACGGTCGCGCTTACGGCAAGGGCGGTGCCTTTGGGCAGATGCTTTTGTTCATGCCTGGGGACGATCGTGTCGTGGCCTGGCATTCCTATGGCGGCGGAGATCTTCTGCCCGCTATCACCGCCTTCAAATCCTGAGGGATAAGGCTTATATGATGAAAGGAGTACGATCATGCTGGACGTTGGTATGAAAGCCCCTGATTTTACTTTGGAGGATAAGGACGGCCGTCGAGTCTCCCTTGCGGATTTCCTCGGAACACAGGTGGTGCTCTATTTCTATCCCAAAGATAATACCCCCGGTTGTACCCGCCAGGCCTGTGCCTTTGCGGCGGCTTATAATGCCTTTCGTGAGAAGGGCGTGGAGGTAGTGGGTATCAGCAAGGATAGCGTGACCTCCCACCAAAAATTTGCCGAAAAGTATGACCTCCCTTTTATCCTGCTCTCTGACCCCGACCTGACGGCCATCAAGGCATACGGCGTGTGGCAGGAAAAGAAGCTTTACGGCAAGTTAAGCTTTGGTGTGGTGCGCACCACCTTCCTCATTGACGAAAAGGGGATGATCCGACGTATCATGCCCAAGGTCAAGCCCGACACCAATGCGGCGGAAATTCTGGAGGCCCTATGATGGTTGAAAAAATAACCGCGCTCCGTGATCGGATCCTTATATCTCTTACGGATATTCCCGAAGATACGGCGCTCACAGCCGTTGCCCGCGTACCCCTTGTCCACGGCGACAGTACCCACAACAAATACCCCGGCCGTATCCTTGCCACCGTCAGCGGAAAGGGAAGCACCCTTATCTTCCCCCGCTACGCGGAGGATTATGACCTGCTTATTTGCCGCTTTGAGGTCACTGCCAATGGACAGCTTGTAAAGGGTGTCAGATTCGTCACCGATTTCTCTGAGGATTTTTCAAGTCCCGCCCATCCCGCACCGTCCATAACCCGTCCTGTGGGTACCTGGGTAACGGCGCAGGAGGACGATATAGATTATCTGGGCTTCGGTTGTATGATGACTGAGATCAACAGCACCTGGATCCAGACGGTCACGCCTGCCGCCGATGCCATTTCCCATGTATGGAATGGCAAGACCTACTATTTCGACAGAGAGACCATGGCGTTGTACGACCGCTTGATGCAGCCCTGTATCAAACGACGTATCCCCTGCCTTGTCCGTCTCATCAATCGCTTCAGCTATCGCCTTCGCGGCTCCGATGATGCCTTACGTCGGGTGATCGGTCATCCTGCTTATGAGGACACGGGATTTAACGAGCAGATGAGCGCCTTCAACCTCCGCACCGAGGAGGGACTGGATATGTACTGCGCCTGTGTGGACTTTCTGACCGCTCGGTATGCCGATGAAACGAGTCCCCTGTTTTGCTCGTATATCATGGATGTGGGCAACGAGATCAACGCCCAGGCGGTGTGGCACAACTGCGGCCCCATGACTTGCCGTGATTACATGGAGGAATATACCCTGCAGCTGCGCCTGGCACATCTCATTGGCCGTAAGCACAGCCCCTATCATCGGGTGCATGTGTCCTTCGACCATCATTTCGCCATGCGTTACCGTCCTGATGAGCTCCGTTACTATCCCGCCAAGGAGTGCCTGGCCTATCTGGCGGCCTTCAGCCAGCGTGACGGCGACTTTGATTGGGGCATCTCAGCCCATCCCTATCCCGAGGATCTGTCCCGCCCCGATTTCTACCATGACCGCAGCGCTGAGTTCTCCTTTGATACCCCTCGTATCACCATGAAAAACCCGGAGATGTGGCAAGCCTTGGTAGATCTTCCGGAGCTGAAGTACAGAGGTGTGTCCCGCCGCGTCGTGTTCGACGAGCAGGGCTTCCACACCCGCACAGAGGACCCGGAAAGCGAAAACAAGGGTGCCGCTGCCTTTACCCTCCTGTATCAGAAGATGAAAAACTGCCCCAATATTGATCAGTTTATCATCAACCGCTACGCCGACATGCCCTTGGATGACGAGAGCGGATTGCATCTGGGTCTGCGCTATGAAAAGGGCTACGCGGACGAGCATCACCTGTTCATCATCCCCGGAGACTATAAAAAGATCTGCTTTGCCATCCGGGATATGGAATCCGACAGGGAACCAGACAGGGTAGCGGAGGCACGAGCCTACGTGGGAGAAGCTCTGTTTGACAGCCTCCTTGCGCCCGAGTTGCCTGCTCATACCAATGATTTCAAGGAAATGATAGACAGTATTCTGAATCAATAAAACAAAGCCATAGGACTCGAAAAACGAGACACCTATGGCTTTATTTTCAGGTTGTATACTCACATGGCCAGAGGTTCAGGGCTTTTGAAGGCCAGAACCTCATATGATGCTCCTCGGAGCAGGATGTCAATGCTGGTTTCCAAAAGATCAGCCAGCTCATCCAGGCATACCAGGTCGGGGCAGGCGAGCCCGCGCTCCCACTTGGAAACCGCTTGGGGTGTCACGCCCAGGCGGAGGGCGACCTGCATCTGCGTAAGTCCCTGTGCCCGCCGCAGATGAGAAATACGGGCACCCAGCTTTTCAACTGAAATCATCTATGGCACATCTCCTCGTTTGATCGGCGGTTCTTCGCCGTATTCGGGTTTAGATCCGCAAGGTGCGCCCCTATTGGGCGCATATGCAGAATAAGACCCCCGAGCCGTACCCCAAAAGGGGTACGGCGGGAGCCGGACGTGCCGAGAGGGAATCATCTCTTTAAATCATCCCATAAATTGTGCAAGTGCATTTTCGCCTCAGGGATATCCCCGTAAGGCAATCAATCAACGGTTTGATTTAACCGCGCCAACCCGTGAGGCGCGGGCAGCAGTATCCGGTATTTAACGAGTTAATCATAACTCCGCCTCCTTTCCTTTTTCCTCCCTTGGCGGAATGTCGACCTTCTGCCGTCGGGATTTGATTTCACATCTCTGTGATGGTCCCATTATAGCAGAAGATCCGTCCGTTGTCAATCAACCGTCGGTTTATTTCGGGCGGCCTCTTGTATTTTTTTTGAAAAATCGTGTATAATATTTTTACTGAAGCTCCAAGGAGGCTATATGGAAGCTACCCGCACGAAAAAGTGGCAGATCCTCAGCGGCAGCGCTTTGAAAATCATGGCCATGGTCACCATGCTTATTGATCACGTGGCCTGTTATCTTCTGAGCCATGAGGACGTCTTTACCCAAACGCTGTTTACCCTGGGCGACACCCGGGTTTCCTGGTATTACATCCTTCGCAGTATCGGCCGTCTGGCCTTTCCGTTATATGTTTTCCTCCTGACCGAGGGCTTTATATATACCCGCAATCGCCTGCGGTACGGAGTCAATCTCTTTCTCTTTGCCTTGCTCTCCGAGATCCCCTGGAACTTCGTCCACAGCGGCACCTGGGTATATCAGAGCCAGAACGTATTTTTTACCCTGTTTTTCGGATACGTCGCCCTGTGCCTCATCGAATCGGAAAAGCTGCCAACGGCAGCACGACTTGCGGGTGTGCTTTCCCTCTTTGTGTTGGCATACTTTTTCAAGGCTGATTACGGATACGCGGGCATTGCCACCGTCCTGGCTATGTATTTGCTGAGAGCCTGGCCCGTCGCCCGCGTGGCGGTGTGTACCTGCCTGTTCAGCGCTACCTGGCGGGCAGGTCTGGCCTTTGTGCCCATTTCCTTGTATAGCGGCGAGCGTGGCTTCATCAAGGGGCGGATCGGTAAATACGCCTGCTATATCTTCTACCCCCTGCACCTGCTTCTGCTGGGTCTTGTCAGGTACGGATTTTTTTCATAATAGGGAACCTCCAAAAAAGGATCGACTCATCAAAGTCGATCCTTTGGTTTATCAGCCAACGGACACGGGGCCGCTGACCAGCTCGTAAGCGGTGATGATATAATCGTAATAGTAGAGCTCGCCGTCCTCCTCGGTGGGGAGATAGGCAGTCAGCTTTACGACGGAGTGATCCTTGGGAAGGGTCATATCGGCGGCTACCTCAGCAGGAATATAAACCGCCAGATAAGTCTCCTCGGCGGGGATACCACTCTCACCTACCTGATAAATGACGGCTTCCACCCAGCCCTCATCGCTGACGTTGAAATCGCAGATGCGTGCCGTCACAGAAAAGACAGAGCCTTCAAAATCTGTGTAGTTGTTCAGAATGTACTGGTATTGAAGTACAAAGAGCTCGGGCTCCTCGGATAAGGTGATCACACCGTTGTCGTCAGGAATCAGCCCCAGATATTCGGCAGAGTAGATCCCGAAAATCTCCCGCCATTCCTTTTCAACGTAGGTGTCAGCATCTTCGGGGGCTGTGATTATCTGCTCGCTGCGATCCAGGGAGGTGGTCAGGGTCATGACCATGGTCATGGGAACGTCACCCGTCATCTCGGGCATACTCGTCAGATCCAAGCCGAAGGACATGGCAACCTCCTTGAGAAGCAGGTCCGCATCCACCGTCAGGGAGAAGGCCATGGTGTCCATGTCAAAGGCCGCCAGAAGATCCAGCATCATGCTGATGTCCTCGTCGGTGGCACCCTCCATGCCGCTGTTGCTGATGGAGGAGAGCAGGGAGTTGATCATGAACTGGGCGTCTTGAGAAAGGCCGGCCAGGGTAACGGTGATGTCACCCGTTGTGGAGTCCTCCGTCACGGTGATGTCAGCAAAGAGAGCGGACAAATCAAGGGCGGTCAGCTGATCGCCAAGACCCAGGTCACCGGGATTGATCACAGGCGCATCCTCTGGCATTCCGTCAGGTGTTTCACCGGGGGTTTCCTCGGAAGCAAGGAGATCGCCCAAAAGCTCTGACAAGAGAAGGGCAAACTCCACCTCATCCATAGCGCAACGGTACTTTTCTTCACCGGAGCTCACATAGAGAGCGCCTTCAAGATAGATCAAGCTGTAGGGCTCCCTGCCGGGCAGGCTGATCTCAACGGATGCGGCATTCTCGGATTGCTGTTTGGCAGACACATTGCCTGTCATGGTCATTTTGGTTTCCATACCGTTCATGGAAGCAATGATATCCAGAACCAGCTCGGAATTGACAGCGTAGTTGGTCATGCCCTCAAACTGCTGGGCATCCAATGCGGCGAAGAAAATATCTTCCGCATCAGGCAGAGAGGCCTCGGGAGGGGTAGTTTCGGGAGTAGTCTCGCCTTCGGTTTCTTCCACTACCTCGGTCACAACCTCGGCGGAATCCAAGGCGGTTTCGGTTTCCTCAACAGTAGGCGCTTCGGTGATGGCCTCCGTCGGTGCTTCGGTTATCGGTTCCGTTACGGGTTCGGTGATCGCCTGTGTCTCGAATTCGGTGATAACTTGGGTTCCCGCATCCGTGTCAGCCTGAGTCTCAGGGACGGCCTCGGTCAACGTTTCGGCAACCGTATCGCCGGGGACAACCGCTTCTTCCTGACAAGCTACCAATAGGGTGACTGTAAGGAGCAGCGAAAGTGTCAGAATCAGAAATTTTTTCATTGTGAAATTCTCCTTTCGGGAAAATGCGCAAAGGGGCTTACGGTGTTGATCCGTAAGCCCCTGTTGGTAAAAAAGTTCAATGGCGGCTTACGCCTTGAGTCTTGCCTCCAGAGCAGCCAGCTCCTCGTGCATGATGGCGGGCACGTGATCGCCGACCTGGGCGTAGAACTCCTTGATGTTGCCCACGTCCTCCAGCCAGGACTCGGTGTCCACGGTGAGCAGATCGCGGACGGTATCCAGGGTGATGTCCTCCAGACCCTCGATCATGATGTCCTCGGCCTTGGGCACGTAACCGATGGCGGTCTCCACGGCGTCCACCTTACCCTCGCAACGGGCCAGGATCCAGAGCAGGACGCGCATATTGTCGCCGAAGCCGGGCCAGATGAAGTGACCCTCGTCGTCGGTGCGGAACCAGTTGACGTGGAAGATCATGGGAGGATTGGGGATCTTGTGACCCATATTCAGCCAGTGTGCCCAGTAGTCACCCATGTTGTAGCCCACGAAGGGACGCATAGCCATGGGATCGCGGCGAACCACACCCACGGCACCGGCGGCGGCGGCGGTAGTCTCGGAGGCCATGATGGAGCCCACGAAGGAGCCGTGCTGCCAGCCGAAGGACTGGTACACCAGAGGAGCGGTCTTGGCGCGGCGGCCGCCGAAGACGATGGCGGACACGGGCACGCCCTTCAGGCTGTTGAACTCGGGAGAGATGCAGGGGCAGTTAGCGGCCAGAGCGGTGAAGCGGGAGTTGGGATGAGCGCCGCAGGTGGACTTATCCTTCTTGTCGTACTTGGTGCAGTCCCAAGGATTGCCCTTCCAGTCGATGGCGTTGCCGGGCTGAGGAGGATTGTTGTCCAGACCCTCCCACCAAACTGTGTTGTCGGCGGTGTTGTGGACCACGTTGGTGAAGATGGTGTCACGCAGGCAGGTGTGCAAAGCGTTGGGGTTGGACTTCTCGTTGGTACCGGGAGCCACGCCGAAGAAGCCGTTCTCGGGGTTCACAGCCCACAGGCGGCCGTCCTCACCCACGCGGAGCCAGGCGATGTCGTCGCCCACGCACTCCACCTCATAGCCCTGCTCGGACAGGAACTTGGGGGGGATCAGCATGGCCAGGTTGGTCTTACCGCAGGCGGAGGGGAAGGCGGCGGTGACGTACTTCTTCTCACCGTTGGGATACTTAACACCCAGGATCAGCATATGCTCAGCCATCCAGCCCTCCTTGCGGCCCAGGTAAGAGGCGATACGCAGAGCGAAGCACTTCTTACCCAGCAGGACGTTGCCGCCGTAGCCCGAGTTGACGGACATGATGGTGTTATCCTGAGGGAAGTGGACGATGTAGCGGTTCTCCTCGTCGATGTCGGCGCGGGCGTGGAGACCCTTGATGTAGTCGGGGGAGTCGCCCAAAGCCTCCAGGACGTTGTTGCCCACGCGGGTCATGATGAGCATGTTCAGAACCACGTAGATGGAGTCGGTCAACTCGATGCCGTACTTGGCGAAGTCAGAGCCCACAACACCCATGGAGTAGGGAATGACGTACATGGTGCGGCCCTTCATGGAGCCGGTGTAGAGCTTCTTCAGCTTGGCGTACATCTCGGCGGGATCCATCCAGTTGTTGATGTTACCGGCCT
>SVTR01000004.1 GCA_015063685.1 Oscillospiraceae bacterium
GAATAGCTTTTATTGCTCCTTTCCTCATAACTGCCGTTCTATTCACCACAAATGAGCCGTCACAGCTATGTATTTATTAGGCTCTGCGTGACGTACACACATTACCCTCTATAGAATACAATATGATATCAACATAAGGACAAGGGGTGTGTTTTATGAACGTCACGATCGGTTCAAAAATTAAGACTTTGCGTATAGCCAAGGGAATGACACAGGAAAAACTGGCAGAAAGACTGGGCATATCTTCTCAAGCGGTTTCTAAATGGGAGCGCGGTATCACCTATCCCGATATTATTTTTCTTCCCATCTTGACCCAAGCACTGGATGTATCCGCAGATGCCCTTTTAGGCATCGAAAGCAACAGTCAGGATACCAAGCCTGCCCTGTATGATGAAGCGTATGACCTATGGCAAAAGGGGAACAGAAACGAGGAAATGTATTGGCTGGCCAGAGAAGCCGTTGCCGCCTATCCGTCGCGGTTTGACTATGAGTTTTGGTTGGCATCGGTTGAATTTTGGCTTGCCTTTGAGGAGAATCGAAAGTCCGATCCGGAAAGTGAATATTTCAATGATCTGACAGAAAACGCACTTCGCCGTTTTGAGCACATCACAGAAGTGTGTCCCGATATTGCCTTGCGGAATTGCGGGGTATTGGGAAAGATCACGGTATTGCGCTTTGTTGAACGCATAGAGGAAGCAGATTGGAGCGCAGAATTTGAGTATCCGGACCCTGATATTACTACAGCAAGGCAAGCATTGATGCTGTGGTGGCAGGGCAGGGAGGTGCTTGTCTATTTGGATACAGAATGATCCTCTAAAAGCTTCCGCGCCACCCGCGCTTTTGCTCAACACTCGTTATTGTTAGGAGGAAAAACTATGAAGCTCTTTCTCAACGCCCTAACCAAATTCACCGCAGGCCTCCTCCTGGTCGCCCTCCTCCTCTTCCTCCCCGCAGGCACCATCCGCTACCCCGGCGGCCTCCTCTTCCTCTGCCTCCTCTTCATCCCCATGCTCCTCATGGGCATCGTCATGCTCGCCCGCGCCCGCTACCTTCTCGCCAAGCGGCTGGATGTGAAGGAAAAGCAAGGCACTCAAAAGGGCGTGGTGACCGTCATGGGACTGATCTTCGTCGGCGGCTTCATCCTCGCGGGGCTGGACTTTCGCTTCGGCTGGTCCAAGGTCCCCCTCCCCGTGGTCATCGTGGCCTCGGTGCTGTTCCTCGTGGGCTACGCCCTCTACGCCGAGGTCATGCGGGAGAACGCCTACCTGTCCCGCACGATCAAGGTGGAGGAGGGGCAGACTGTCATTTCCACGGGCCTCTACGCCGTAGTGCGCCACCCCATGTACACGGCCTCCACGGTCATGTTCCTGGCCCTCCCCCTGATCCTCGGCTCCTGGTACGCCCTCATCCCCTTCGCCTTCTACCCCATCATTATGGTCGTCCGCATCCGCGGGGAAGAGAAGCTTCTGACGGCGGAGCTTTCGGGGTATGAGGCTTATAAGAAAAAGGTCAGGTATCGCATGATTCCTTTTGTTTGGTAAGATTTGTTGTAAATAGAAAAACTGCTCGGATCAAAAGATCCGAGCAGTTTGATTTTATATAAGGGGGCATCTCTAAAAACTCATCGCACGCCGATATGACGGTGCTTTTTCCGTCATACGTCACAAAATTCTTTCGCATAGGGACAACTATGCGTGCAGATTTTTGTTTAGTCTGACGAAAAAATCCCTCGCATCTCGCCGCACGCTGAGTATTTAGAGGTGCCCAAGGGTTTGTGTCAAAAAATCCAGCAGCTCGTCAAAATCGCCGTGAGGATACACAGAAATATCCTTGTTCTCCCGATTGATGACGCAATCGGTGAGCAGAAACACCTGCATCCCCAGCTCGCGGACGATCATATCCTCGCCCACGTCGTTGCCCACCATGAGGCATTCTTCAGGAGAGACGCCCAATGCCTTAAGGATGGTGGTATAATAGTTCAAATTGGGCTTGCAGTAGTAGGAATCCTCATAAGTGGTGAACAGGTCGAAGTCATCGGGGGTCAGGCCCGCCCAGCCCATGCGCTTCACCGTAGCGATTCTCGGGAAGATGGGATTGGTGGCCAGCACGGTTTTTCTGCCTCGCTCGCGACAGAGGCGAACCGCTCGAGCGGCACGGTCATCGTGACCGCAGACGGGGGCTATGTCGTCGAAATGCTCTATATAGAAGCGGTCAAAAGTGGGCATATCGTTGTAGACACGGTCACCGAAAAGACCCGCAAAGGTCTCCCAAAACACGGTATCGTTTCGTTTCTCCCCCGTGTTTTTCATCATAGCCTTCGTGCCTGTCCAGATGCCCTTGATGAGGGGTTCAAATTCATATCCTCTGGGTGCGACGTGCCTTGCGATAGAGGTGAAGTAGGTTTTGGCGAACAGATCCTGATCCATTGGGAGCAGGGTGCCGTCAAGGTCAAATAAAACGGTGGTGATGGGCATGAATCATTCACCCTTCTTAAAGAACAGCACGCCCAAACAGGCAGGACCGCAATGGCTGGAAATGGTGCAGCCCGCCTTGGTTTCGATGATCTCTGCGAAGGGCTGGAGCTCAGCCACCAACACCTTGACCTTCTCCACGATCTCGGCAGGGACATAGGAGTGGGTGATGAAAATGCGGTTATGCTGGATATCCTCGCGGCCGGCAAGGCGGCCCTTTACATAGTCAGTAATGGATTTTTCCATGCTGCCGCGGTATTTTTTGCCTACCTTCATGGTGCCGTCTACCACCACGATCTCGGGACGGAGCTGGAGGGCAGTAGCGGCCAATGCCACAACACCCGAGCAACGACCGCCCTTTTTCAGGTAGTCAAGGGTCTGAAGGACGAAGCTGACGTCCAGTCGCTCTTTCATTTCCTCCAGGCGGGCAACAATCTCTGCGGCAGGAAGTCCCTCGGCGGCCATCTCAGCGGCGGCCATGACTAAATGGCCTGAACCGGAGGAGAGGTTTTTACTGTCGATGGCGTATACGTTACCGAGCTCCTCGGCGGCCAGCTTGGCATTCTGATGGCTGGAGGAGAATCCGCTGGACAGGTTGATGTGAATGACGGTATAGCCCTCGTCGGTGTACTTTTTAAAGGCATCCGTGTATTCTGCCATAGAGAAGGCAGAGGTCTTGGGCAAAATACCCGTTTGGGCGACGTAATCGAATACGCCGGGAGCGTTGAGGTCAACACCGTCGCGGTAAACGTCCTCGCCCAGCGTGATGGCCAAAGGTAACACCTCAACGTTGTATTTTTCATATATCTCTTGGGTCAGGTCACAAGTAGAGTCGCAAGTAATCTTGATCTTTTCCATGATGATGCTTCCCTTCAAATCTTTATAGAGTGTTCAATCATCTTATTTTATCACAAAAAGCGTTTGAGGTCAAGAGAAAATTTATGAAAGAACATTAAAAATCAGGAAGATCTCCCAGGGGACACTTGTATTTGGCAAGAAAATGTGATATAATGACCCCAATAACAACCAAAGGAGACAGTTATGCCCGCTTATTTTGATACCCACGCTCACTATTTTGACCGAAAATTCACAACTCTGGAGGGCGGCGCAGAGGCACTCCTGTCTAATCCTTCCTTCTGCGGGGTGGTATCGGGGATCATCAACGCGGGTACCAATCTGCAAAACAGCCGCGTGGCGGTGGACATGGCCAAGGCATATCCCTATATGTACGCTGCCGTGGGCATTCATCCCGAGGACGCCCAGGGCTTGCCCGAGGGTACACCGCTAGATCCTTACGCAACCTTGGAGATCCTGCGCGCGTGGGTTTCGGATGAAACACGCCGACGTGCTGACAAGATCGTAGCTATCGGAGAGATAGGCCTTGACTATTATTGGGAACCCATGGACAAGCCTTTGCAAAAGGCCTTCTTTGAGGGACAATTGGAGATTTCCTGCGAGGTAGGGCTACCCGTCCTGATCCATGACCGCGAGGCTCACGGTGACTGCTTTGAGACGGTGCTGAAATATCCCAAGGCAAGAGGCGTGTTCCACGGCTACAGCGGATCGGCCGAGATGGCTCGGGAGCTGATCAAGCGAGGATGGTATATCGCCTTTGGTGGGACAGTCACCTTCAAAAATGCCCATCGGGTTAGGGAAGTGGCGGCATCGGTTCCCCTGGATCATCTGCTCTTGGAAACAGATTGCCCCTATATGGCACCCGTCCCCCATCGGGGCAAGGTTTGCCATTCGGCCATGATCCCCCATATCGCTGAGGTGATGGCAGATTTGCACGGCGTCACCCCCGAGGATATCTCACGGATCACCACCGAAAACGCCAAGCGGTTGTTTGATCTGCCTTAAAGGATATCCGTTGCCCGCCGCTCGGAGGGTACCGAAAAGCAAAAAGAAAATTAAAATATTCATCCCCCACGCATTGTGACAAACTTTGCGTGGGGGTTATGTTATACTGAGGAAAAACAAGAGCCACAAAGCAGAAGGGAAGTGAAAATATGACTGAGCGCGCATCCTTCCTTTGGGATACCGCAGGTGCAACCGTCACGGTATATATCCGAGGCGAGATAGACCACCACACGGCGGTGACCGTCCGAAATGGGATTGACGCCATGCTTTTTGAGAACCGTCCTGCCAGGATGATCCTGGATCTGTCCAAGGTAGGATTCATGGATAGCTCCGGGCTGGGGCTAATCATGGGGCGGTTGTCTGTGATGAAATCCTTGGGCGGGACCATGACCGTCCGCAATCCCAGCCGTGAGACCGAGGCCATATTGACATTGGCGGGGATGGAGCGGCTGATTCGTATTGAATACACGGAGGGTGTGTCGTCGGAAGCCGCAGACGCGCTTCGAAAAAAAGCTTACGAGCCGCCGAAAATGGCGACTGCTTCTGTCGTTTCTTTGGAAGGCATCGGGAGGAGCAATAGAAGAGAACATAACGGACAAGCTCGGCAAAGAAAAAGCACCCGCAAAGGCAGAAGCGCGAAGGTGCCGGGCGATTCCGCTTAATATCTATTAGGGAAGGAGGAAAAGAAAATGAGTCGGAAAAAGAGTATTTTCAATGGCAAGGTGATCAATAAAATGCAGTGCAGATTCCCCGCGTTGTCGGTGAATGAAGCCATGGCGCGGGCCACGGTGGCGGTATTTGTGTCTCAGCTTGACCCCGAGATCACAGAGCTTGCGGATATCAAGTGCGCGGTTTCGGAGGCAGTCACCAATTGCATCGTCCACGGCTACCGAAGCTGTGAAGGGATGATCACCGTGACGGTCAGCATTCTGGAGGGGCGTGTTGTCAAGATCGAGATCAAGGACAAGGGCTGTGGGATTCCTGACGTCAAGCAGGCCAGGACGCCCTTGTATACCACCGATGCGGCAGGGGAGCGCAGCGGTATGGGCTTTACCGTCATGGAAAGCTTTACCCATGCCATGCGGGTCACCTCCAAGGTTGGCTTGGGCACCACGGTCACGCTCTATAAATGCCTGGGGACGCCTCCGTCGATCGAGGGGAGCGGCCGCAGACGCGGTGGATCTTGAGGATCTCTGCTACATAACCTGCCTTTTGGCAGACAGAAAGGAGACAAGATCCATGTGGGAGTCTACGCAAAGCATCATCATGTCAGAGGAGATATCCAAGGAGACGATGGGGGAAGAGAGCCCGAACAACAAGGATGACGGACGGTTTGCGCGGAATATGGCGCTGATCCGTCGAGCGCAAGACGGCGACGAGGAGGCCATGGAGCGGCTGGTGATAGAGAATATGGGGCTTGTGCGAAGCGTGGCGGTGAAATTCAGAGATCGCGGGACGGAATATGAGGATCTTGTGCAGATTGGCACCATGGGCATGATCAAAGCCATCCGCAGCTTCGATTGCTCTCGTGGCACCACCTTTTCCACCTACGGTGTGCCGCTGATCATCGGAGAGATCCGACGCCACTTGCGGGATGACGGCCTCATCCGTGTCAGCCGAGGCTACCGTCATCTGGGGATGCTGCTCATGCGGGAGCGTAACCGTATTGCCGCCGAGGAGGGACGGGAAGCTACCATCGGTGAGCTGGCCGAAGCCTGCGGTGTCACCCGTGAAGAAGCGGCCACCGCCTTGGACGCCTTGACGCCGGTCACCTCCTTGTCGGATAACGCCTATGGAGAGGACTCGCCGGAGCTGGGAAACGTCATCCCGGATCAATCCGAGGCGGACGATATGGCGCGCCGACTGGACGCTATCGCCTTGGCGCAGGTCATTGAGACCCTGCCGCCGGATTGGAAAAAGATCATATTGCTCCGCTACTATCGCAATATGACCCAGCAACGAGTGGCTGATCTTATGGGACTGACCCAGGTGAAGGTATCCCGAGAGGAAAAGAAGATCATGGCCTATATGCGGGAGCAGTTGGGTGGATGAAGCGTTTTGAGCACAATAAAAAAGGGGGCAGAGCCCGAGTCGGAGGACCCGACCCGGCTCTGCCCTTTGGGTTTATTCGGCGTTTGTGGGATAGCTGATATCTCCGTCGATGCAATGTACCACCATCGAGGGAGGAACAATAGAGCTTTCCATGTTAAAGAATGCGCGGAATTCCTCCATGGTACCGTCGTAGGTCAGGGAGGTAATGCCCATATAGAGCATGATCTCAGGATCTGTGACGCTGAGTCCCGTCAAGGTTTTGGGAAGCTTGACAGTCACGGCATCCTTCAAGTGATCGCTGTGCCCGGACAGATACTTTTCCACATTGGGATCGGTGATATTATGCTCATCGGCCATCTTTTGGATCTTCAGAAGATCAGCATAGCACCACTCAGCAGTATACCAGGGAGCCGCCAGGGCGATGAGAGAGGATGTCCGAGCCAAATCAATAGCGGTGGCCTTGGGATCCAGCACGTAGACGTTTGTGTATTCACAAATGGGATAGTACTGAAGGAGCTCTTCTTTCATCTCTGTGTTGGTACAGAATTCCAATCCTTTCAGTTGGAAATAAGACATGAACAACTTGTAATAGAAATTATTGCGTGCTACCTCTTCATCTGTCTGATCAGGCGTGTCACGGTAGAAATCCAGTACGGCGGCGCGGATCTTTTCAAAGTCCTCTGCGGGGATATAAGCGGGGATATTGTAGGAGGGGGTCAGGGAAAGGCCGACAACCGTGTCCCCGTCGGGGGAGGTTTCGGGGATATTGACGGTGTAGCTTCCCTCGTACAGGATGTTGACCGTGATGCCGCTGACACGACAGGTGCCGTCGCCGTTGGAGAGATAGGTGATCTTGTAGGGCATATCGGGGGTCATGCCCTGATAGGTGTCCAGATCCAGGGTGGAGGGATCGAAAACAGTCTCAGCGGAGGATTCGGCTTCGGTTTCGGGGGCATCGGTTACCGTTACTGAAGGATCATCCACGGTTCCCGCAGGGGTACCCCAAGGATCCTGACCTACACGCAGGATGACAGCCATCACCGAAAGCGCTACCACGGCGCAGATGCAGGCCACACCCCAGCCGCTGTTGAAGAAACGGCTGACAGCGCTTGCTCCGCGGCGCTTTGGGGTCTGAAGGCCGAGATGATCGGGCATGGATTCCAGAATGTATTTGTCCCGTACCTGGGAGAGTGCTTTGAATTTGTCATAACGTGTCATGATTTGTAACCTCTTTCTGTAAGATACTTCCTCAGGTGCTCCCGCGTTCTGTGCAGGCGCACCGAGACGTGATTGGGGGTTAGTCCATAGGTCGCCGCCAGGGCTTTGACGGAGCAAGCATGCCAGTAGCGTCCAAGGAACAGCTTGCGCTCCAAGGGTTCCAGTCCGTCAAGAAAGGTGTTGAGGGTATCGCCGAAGCCTACCTCCTCCCTGTCGGGAATACATTCGGCCAGCTCGTCCAGAATCTGCTCCATGTCAATGTGTTTGGCGCGGCGCTGATTCTGACGGTATCGGTCAATGGAGAGATTTCTTGTAATGCGGCAAAGGAAGGCCTTGAAAGCGTTGGGGCGCTCGGGCGGAATGGTCTGCCATGCCCTGACCCAAGTGTCGTTGACACATTCTTCGGCGTCCTGACGGTTGTGCAGGATACCCATGGCTACGCCGTGGCAAATTCCGCCGTACTTGATGGAGGTCTCCACCACCGCGGCATCGTCTCGCGCCCAGTATAGGTCGATGATCTTATTGTCTTCCATAATTTACTCCTTTCGTGAGGGTGGTTTTCAATCGTTTCGGCGGATGGGGCTTTTGCGGGACGCTGTATGGGAATTTGCCTTCAGCCGACCAACGATTGTTTCCATCCTCTGCCACCTATGACGAACCGAAATGCCAAAATCTTACAGACTTTTCAAAAAATGACGAAGTTTTTAAAAAAGCAGATACCTCTTTGAGAAGGTATCTGCTTTCTGTGGTTAAAAGGCAAAAATGCCGAAATGGAAGCCTGCAAAGATCAGCGCGGCATGCACCAGGATGATGAGGGGAATGCCCACCATGAAGCTGACGTGCTTGGTCTTGTGGCGGATGAGCAGCATGCAAAGGAACATGGCTACAGAGCCGCCCAGGGCAGAGAAGATGAACAGGCTCTTTTCGGGAACACGGAATTTGACTTTGTTCAGCTTGGAAAACGTCTTGTCGTAAATACAGACGATGATGGAGATCAGGGAGATGATACCGAGATAAATAAGCAAAATCTTGAGGGGGGTGTTCATAGGAGTCCTCCTTTATTTTTTGGCGTTGTCTTTCAGTGAAACCACCTGATTGTAGGTATTCTCGTTCTTCACGTCCTTACAGAAGTAGCCGAAACGGACGAACTGGAATCGCTCACCGCCCTCGGCGTTTTCCAGAGAAGGCTCCACCATAGCGCCTTCGATCTTGGTGAGGGAGTTTTCGTTGAGGAAATCCAAATAGGTCTTGCCCTCGGGCACATCGGCGGTGTTCTCGATGTTGAACAGGCGGTCATACAGCATGAGAGTGGTGGGACGCGCGTACTTGGCGGACAGCCAATGGATGGTACCCTTGATCTTTCGGCCGTCCACGGGCATACCGCTGCCCGTTTCCAGATCGGCGGTGGCGTGGATGCATCTCACGCTACCGTCTTCATTCTTCTCGATCTCGCCGCACTTGATGATATAGCCACCCATGAGGCGAACCTCACCCTCGGGCTTGAGACGGAAAAACTTAGGCGGAGGCACCTCGGCGAAGTCATCGGCATCGATGTAGACCTCGCGGGTCATGGGGACCTCACGACTACCCAGCTCAGGCTTCTGAGGATGGTTGGGGAGGGTAATCATTTCCTCCTTATCCTCGGGATAGTTGTCGATGACCACCTTGATGGGATGGGCGATGGCCACGCGGCGCAGGGCGTTCTCATTGAGATCGTCACGGACACAGGCCTCCAGCTGACGGATATCTACGGTGTGGTCGGTGTTGGTGACACCTGCCTCGCGGACGAAGGTGAACAGGGCGTTCGGGGTGTAGCCGCGGCGGCGCAGGCCCTTCAGGGTGGGCAGACGGGGATCGTCCCAGCCGTCAACAAAGCCCTCCTCCACCAGCTGACGGAGATAACGCTTGGACATGACGGTGTAGGTGATGTTCATGCGGCCGAACTCCCACTGGTGGGGCTTCTGCTCAAAGCCGATCTTCTCCACCACCCAGTCGTAGAGGGGTCTGTGGTTGCGGAACTCGCTGGAGCAGAGGGAGTGGGTGATGCCCTCCAGAGCGTCCTGGATGGGGTGGGCGAAGTCGTACATGGGATACACGCACCACTCATCCCCCTGACGGTGATGGTGGATGTGCTTGATGCGGTAGATGACGGGATCGCGGAGGTAGGGGTTGTCCGAGGAGGGGTCGATCTTGGCACGCAGGGTGCGGGCACCGTCCTCAAACTCGCCGTTCTTCATGCGCTCGAAGAGCTCCAGGTTCTCCTCCACGCTGCGGTTGCGGTAAGGAGACTCCTTGGAGGCCTGGGCGCGGTCGGTGCCCTTGTAGTCGGCCAGATCATCCTTGGACAGGTCGCAGACGTAGGCGTCGCCCTGCTTGATGAGCTGGACGGCGAACTCGTAGCACTTGCCGAAGTAGTCCGAGCCGTAGTACACGCCGCCCGTGGGGGTGGCACCCAGCCACTCCAGATCCTCGCGGATGGAGCGGACAAACTCGTCGGACTCCTTGGCGGGGTTGGTGTCGTCGTAGCGGAGGTTGAACAGACCGCTGTACTTGTTGGCCACGTCGGTGTTGACGCAGATGGCCTTCACGGATCCGATGTGGAGGTAGCCGTTGGGCTCGGGAGGGAAGCGGGTGTGGATCTTCAGATTGGGGTTGTTTTCAAGATCCACGTCAATAATGTCGTGAATGAAATTGGAATGCTTGACTTCGTTTTCCATAGTTTTTTCAAGCAAGGCAAAACCTTGCATCCTTTCAAAGGATATAGATCAGTTTGAGGGGGCGGCGGGCGACCGCAGGTCGCCCCTACGATGTGCATGGGGTGTTTGGGGGAGATTTTGGGGTAGGGGCGATCTGCGATCGCCCGTTGTTACAGGGAAAAGGCGTCCAGACGGGCGAAGACTCTGTCCTTGCCCAGCAGCTGCATGACGGTATAGAGATCGGGGGCGTTGAGCTTACCTGTCACAGCCAGACGGAGGAAGCCCGACACGTCGGCCACACTGCCCTTGAAGGCAGTGGGATCGGCCTTGTAGGCCTTCATGTCGGCAGCGTAGCCCAGATCAGTTGCGATAGCCTTGACCTTGTCGAACCACACGGGCATCTCGTCAGCGGGATCGTAGGAGGCCTTAAACGCGGTGATGGCGGCCTTCACGTCATCCATGTCGGTGCCCTCGGGGAAGGTATCCTTGATCTCAAAGAGCTCATCGTAGAAGAAATCCAGGTAGGGGCGGACGTCGGTCCAGACGGTGAAGTCCTTGCGGGGCTTCTTGCCGCCGCGGCCGATGGCGAAGATGGCCTTGGCGTAGTCGGGATTCGCGGTGATCAGAGCGTTCATCTCGGCATCGTACTCCGAAGCCCACGCGGTGTACTTGGCGTAGACCTCCTCGGCGGTCATGCGGGAGAGGACGTTCTTGGAGACGTCGTTCAGCTTCTGGAAGTCGAAGAGACAGCCCGAGGCCGACATCTTCTTGACGTTGAAGGGGAAATCGGTGTAGGGCAGGGTGGTGTTGGCGGCTCTCCACTCCTCGTAGTTGGAGTTGAGCAGGGTCAGCACGTACTCGGCCACGGCCTCGGGGGCATAGCCCATCTTGGCGTAATCGTCCAGGTTGGCGCCCATGTCCCGCTTGGAGAGCTTCTTCTTGTTGCCGTTCTCGTCCAGACGCATGATCTGGGAGATGTGCATATACTTGGGAGCCTTGAAGCCCAGGTAGTAGAAGAGCTGGAGGTGCTTGGGCAGGGAGGGGAGCCACTCCTCGCCGCGGATGACGAGGTTGGTGCCCATGAGGTGGTCGTCCACCGCGTGGGCGAAGTGGTAGGTGGGGATGCCGTCGGATTTCAGAAGCACGAAATCCTCGTCGTTGACGGGCATTTCCAGCTTGCCGCGCACCAGATCCTGGAAGGTGATCTTCTTTTCGCCGTCACCATCGGACAGGAGACGCAGCACCCAGGGATTGCCCGCGGCCAGATTGGCCTCCACGTCCTCCATGGTGAACTCACGGTGGGACAGCATCTCGGCCCGTCTTGCGGCGGCCTCAGCCTCCCAGTCCACGCTCTTGATCTCGGCCTTCTTGTCGGTCTGCTTCAAGGCCTCCAGCTCCTCCTCGGTGGTGAAGACGGGGTAGGCCTTGCCCTCGGCCACCAGCTTCTTGGCGAAGACGTGGTAAAGATGGGCGCGGAGACTCTGCTTGTAGGGGCCGTAGTCGCCGATATCGGTTACCTTGCCGTCGGGGCCCAGGATGGCGCCCTCGTCGAAGTGGATGCCGTAGCGCTCCAGGGTGGTAATCAGACCCTCGGCGGCACCGGGAACCTCACGCTTGGCGTCGGTGTCCTCAATGCGGAGGTAGAACACGCCCCCCGACTGGTGCGCCAGACGCTCGCCCACCATGACGGGAAACAGACCGCCGAAGTGGACGAAGCCCGTGGGGGAGGGGGCGAAGCGGGTTACCTTGGCACCCTCGGGGAGACTGCGGGCGGGGAATCGGGCCTCGCATTCCTCGGGCGTTTCGGTGACGTGAGGAAACAGTAAGTCAGCTAACTTTTGATAGTTCATATCCATTGGTTTATGTCATCCTTTCGGAAATAATCTGTTGGTTTTTTGCCCTGTTAAAAATACATGACGTTGTCAAGGGCGAGGGACAGTTTAGCGCTGTCACCGTGGCCGGGGTAAATGGTCAGCCTGCCCTCCAAGGTGCGGAGCAGACCCAGGGATCGAAACAGGGTGTCACGACTGCCGCCCCAAAGATCCCAACGGCCGATGTTATCGGCAAACAGGGTGTCTCCTGTGACCAGGATGCGGGCGTTGCCCGTGGGTTCCACACAGAGGTAGCAAACCGATCCGGGGGAATGGCCGGGGGTGTGGATCACCTTGACCTTACCGCCGCCCAAGGGGATCTCGTCTCCGTCCCTGAGGAGAACGTCGGCGGGGGCGTAGACCCTGTTCTGACCGAAAAAGAAGGTAAATCCGTTCTTTTCGCCATCGGTGAGCATAGGCGCGTCGCCCTCGTGGATGTAGACCTTGAGGTCAATACCCTCTGCCTTTGCGGAGGCGCGCAAGGTATCTACGGACAGGATGTGGTCAAAATGACCGTGAGTGAGCAGAATGCCCATGGGAGTCAGGTTTTCCTCCCGGAGCCGTTGTAAAATAGACGATGCTGCCGCGCTGGGGTCGATGATAAAGGCTTGTCCTCCTTGCCGCAGGATGTAGCAGTTGGAGGCAAAGGAGCCGGGAAACAGGTTGATGATCTCCATAGCGTCCCTCCTTGCAAAAAATACACATTATATTATAACACAGATTTTACGTCTTGTCTACAGTGAAGCAAAAAAAAGTTGGGCGGCGAAGAATTTTTTGAATAAGAAAGGGGCTGTCTCGTAACGAGACAGCCCCTTGGGAATGCTTTATTCAGTATCAACGTTACCGTTGCCCTCAGCGGGAGGCAGGGTCACGGCTTCCTTTTCGTCCAGATAGAACTGAGCGTATACGGTATTAGCAGTCTTGAAGTCCTCAAACTTTGCGTATGCGCAGTTCTCAAAATCGTTGAACGCCAGGTTGTCGAAGTTTGCAGTAACGAATTCCTTACCTGCGGCGAGATAGTCCTCGTAAGAGCCGACCTTAGCCTTGGCGAAATTAGCGGTCATGTAGTAGGTGCTCTTCAGATTCTTCAGCTTGCCGGAGGTTGCGGTTGCTTCCAGGTTGAATACCAGGGGAACAACGGGAAGGTCTTCCATCAGCATATCCTCGGCAGCGTGAAGCAGAGCGGTCTTGGAGGCCAGATAGTTCTTGGCATCGGTGGATACGTTGTACTCGTCGTAAACGGCGGTGACGGTATCGTACATAGCCTTTTCAAGAGCTGCGTTCTGCTCGGTGCTTTCGAACTGGTTGAAGTAAGTGGTGGCCAGTACGCCGCTGGGAGAGTTGAACTTGTCGTAGTACTGCAGGAAGTATACGGCTTCCATCAGGTTGTTGTACTTCTCAGAGTCGTAGCCGGTGATGTGAGGAGTCAGCTGATAGTTAGAGGTATCAGACATGTCCATGGCCTTGCCGGAGAAGGGCTTGGCGAAGGGAGACAGCATGGAATAGGGATCAGCGGAGTAAGCAACGCTATCAAAGATGATGGCTTCGAAGCTGCCACTTGCCAGATCCTGATTATACAGGTTATCGCAGATATCCTTGGGCGTCTCGCCGGTGTACTTGTAGTAGTCGTTGTTGGTGATGGTGCCGCGGGGATTCAGGGTAACCTTGAAGCCGAGAGCGGTCCAAGCCTCGGCTACCTTGGTAGCGATCAGCTCGTGAACCTCATCGTATGCTGCATAGGTCAGAGAGAAGGAGTACTTGCCGGCCTTGATGCCTGCCTCGCTGAGGAGAGCGGCTGCGGCGATGGGGTCGGTCTTGAGGGAGTCGTAAGCAGAAGAAGCCGCATCGCGGAAGGAGGTCTTCTTGCTGTTGCTGTCAAACACACCGGTGGGGACATAGCCGGTAGCGGCCTGCGCGTACACGATAGCCTCAGCCAGAGCTTGACGGTCAATAGCCATGGAGAGCGCCTGTCTGACCTTTGCATTGGCAAACAGAGCGGAGCCCTCATCAGAGCCGTCCTTGATCATGGCTTTCTGATTGAAGTAAATGGCGTTGGTGGACAGGGAGGTTTCGGCAACCTTCACGTCCTTGGTCAGAGCATTGTCACCGCTGCGCAGAGACAGGGGAACGTCGCTGACGTACAGAACCACGCCGGCTTCGTAAGCGGCAGCCAGCTGATCGTCGGTCAGAGAGCAGTCCACGCAGATTCTGTAAGGAGTAACGGACTTGAACAGGCTGACGTCCTCTTCGTTTTCACGATAGTAGTATACGTTACGCTCCAGGATGAAGTCGGTGACCTTCTGACTGGAGAAGCTACCGCCGATGGTCAGCTCACCGTCATCGTTGTACTTGGGCTCGCCATTTTCGTCAACTTCAATGTAAGTAGGATCCTCGTATTTGACGGTGACATCGCTGATCCAGTTGATACGACCCAGCTTGAAGGGACCGCTGCACACCATGGTGCCGGGCTTCTTTGCCCAGTCGTCAGACTTGGAAACGATATCGTCACGCAGAGGAGCCAAAGCAAGGCTCGTCAGGTTCAGAAGGAACTGGTTGTAGTTGACCTTACCTTCGAACTGGATCTCCAGAAGCTGCTCCTCGGAGGGATAGATAGCCACGTCGTCAATGGAGGCATCGCCTTCCTTGGCGGCACGGGCATTCTTGATATCGAACAGAAGAGACGCGGCTTCCTGGTCGGCGTCAACCTCAAGGAGACGCTTCCAAGCGAAAACGATGTCGTTTGCGGACACGGCAGTACCGTCAGACCAGTGAGTGTCCTTCAGACGGAGATACATCTTGTACTCGCCGGCGCTTTCGTTTTCCTCGGTCCAGTATTCCTTGACAAGGGACTTCTGTACCTTGCCGTTCTTATCTAACGTAAACAGGGTGTCGAACATCAGGCCGACAACCTTGGCCAAAGCTTCATTCTTGTACGCCTTGGCAGGGTCGAGGTCATAAACGTTATCAGTCAGGTACACGGTGATGTACTGGCCCTTGTAATCCTCGTCCTCGTTCTTGCTACAACCAATAAAGGTGGTCAGCAGGGTGGCGGCGCAAAGAAGCAACGCTAAAATACGCTTCATCATGGTGTGATCAATCCTCCTCGAGTATTTGAACGGGCGCATCTACAGACACTAACCCATCCTATTTTTTATCTCCTACCTATTATATCATACAATCCCTTTTTTATCAATAAGATAATGAATATGTTTTTTAGTTTCGGACGGTTGCACAACTTCAAAGAGGAAAAACTGTGCAATTTGCATACGGATTTTGGGGATTTTCGGAGAAGAATTTTGTATAGAGGGAATCCGAATGCGGGAAAATAGAGACGGATGTGCTCTTGACCGTGAAAATGCGGGTACCAAAGGGCAGATAGGGCGAAAAAGGGGGAGCGTATGGAGAAAGCTTTGAGAGGTAACTACAGCAGAACAGACCTTGCCTGTGAGAGCCGAGGACCTGCCGATACCTGCGAGGAGACGGTGGTTTATCCCGTGCCCGGCGAAGAAGGGATCAACGTGCAGCGCTGCCTGGATGCTGACGGAGCACGTTACACAACCTTTTTCTGCGGGCGGATGACCCTTATGGGGGAGGCCATGATCTCGGCCTTTGGAAAGCTTTTGGGCAATGAGATGGTCAAGATGGCCGAGGGGATGATCGGCGGCCCTCTCGGGGGGCGTACCCGGGTGCTGGTGGCAGGGCTGGGCAATCCCGATATGACCGCGGACGCCATCGGCCCGGGGACGGTACGGCGCCTGACCGCCACCCGTCACCTGAAGATCTACGATGAGGGTATGTACCAAGCCTTAGGCTGTTGTGAGCTGGCTGCCATGTCTCCCGGGGTTTTGGGTCAAACGGGGATCGAGTCGGGGGAGCTGGTACGGGGGGCGGTGACCCACGTAAAGCCCCACTTGCTGGTGGCGGTGGATGCCTTGGCGGCGCGGAGCTGTGACCGTCTGGCCGCCACCGTGCAGCTATCTGACCGAGGCATATCTCCGGGGGCCGGGGTGGGAAATTTCCGTCTGCCCATGGATCACAAAACCATGGGATGTCCCGTTCTCGGGGTGGGTGTGCCCACGGTGGTGGACTCCGCTACCCTGATATATGACGCACTGATCCAAGGGGGCATGAAAGCGCCCTTTCCTGAAGGGCTGACGGCGGTTTTGGAGAACGGGCGAAGCTTTGTGGTGTCCCCGAAGGATAGCGACTGCATTACCGAGATCACCTGCCGCCTGCTGGCCAAAGCCATTGACCATGCCTTCGGGGTGGGGGAATTGTAGGGCATCTCTAAAAACTCATCGCACAACGTTATGGCGGTGCTTTTTTTGGCATACGTCACAAAATTCTTTTGTGTAGGGTCAACTATGCGTGCAGATTTTGGTTTAGTCTGACGAAAAAATCCCTCGCATCTTGCCGCACGCTGAGTATGCAGAGATGCCCTGTAGCATGAAACGGGCGGGACGGGCATATGCTTTGATAAAAGGGCATCTTTGAGCCAAGAAAAAGGAGCGTGTTCCCATGAAAAAGAAAACCTCTCCGCCGAGGGCATTGCCGCCCCCGAAGGGCAAACTTGAGGATTGCGAGATCATCACCTCGGAGGATGCTCTCAAATACAAATCCTGTGAAATTCCCATAGCTGATCCGCAGACGTCGGGGAAGGCCGAATCTCAAAGCGCACGGAAGACCCAAAAGGGAAGCCGTAGCGCTTGGATCTCCTGCGGATGTATGATCTTTGGGCTGGTGCTTCTGCTGTTTCCCTTCGTGGGACGGGTCATATCCTCAGCCGACGGCGCGTTGACGTGGCAGGCTATGGGGGAAAAGGCCATGCTCGGATTGCTGTCCTACGGTCTGCCGCCTGTCAATGCCCCCTTTTTTGAGTCCTTGGGTAGTGAATCCGAAACCATCGGCTTTGAGGAAGCAACGGCAACCGATATACCCGGTGAGACGGATACCTTCGCAGAGGAAGAGACCGTCTCGGGGGATGAGACCCAAACGAACATACCCACCACCGCAGAAACTACTGCCGAGAAAGCCACCGAGGGAGCCTCGGAGGAGACCCCGGAATCAGAAGGGCAAAGCATACCCATCGTGACGATGGATATGAGTGAAAAAGAGAAGGGGGCGGCGTATATCGTCGGGGACGAGGCCTGTGGTCCCCCGGAGGTTCCGTTAGAAAACGTGACGTTCCCCGAAGGGACGGCGGTGCTGCTCATCCACAGTCATCCCTACGAAGCCTACGGTGACGGAGGTGACGAGGCGTGGTATCGTGATGACGGCTGGGCGGTGGAGATTCCGGAGGAGGGCGGCTACCCTTCCGAGGGTGTGACGGCGCTGGGAAAAGACCTTGCCTTGCTGCTTCGCTTGCGAGGGATAGAGGTGGTTCACTGTGTTCTGCCTGCCGATGGCGTGCCGTCCCACATGGATACCTACGAAAAGACCCGGGAGGCGGTGGAACAACTGCTGACAGAGCACCCTCGGGTAGGGCTGGTCATTGATCTGCGGCGGGGGGCAGAGCGCCTGTCCGACGGTAGCCTTTTGCGCACTCGGGGACGCTATCACGGGCAGACCACGGCACAGCTGCGCTTGCTTGTGGATGGCTCCCGGAGAGCGACGGATGACACGCGGGATCTTGCCGCGGCCGTCACTCTGCGGCGATGGTTGTACCTTGAAGAACCTACCTTGAGCCGTCCTGTGTATCTGCGACAGGGTGAGGGTCTGACAACCGACACGTCGGTGGTGATGCTGACCCTGGAGCTCGGCACGGCAGGGAATACCTACGAGGAAGCCAATGCCCTGTTGATCCCCCTGGCCGACGCCCTGGCGCGGATGATCGGTTAATGGCCGTAGCAGATGATTTAGACTATAAGCATATTAAAACGCACCCGCTCCGAGAAATCTCGGGGCGGGTGTGGTATTTTATGCGGTTGCAGAGGGGGGCAGATAAATTGTTGGGCATCTCTAAATACTCAGCGTGCGGCGAGATGCGAGGGATTCTTTCGTCAGACTAAAAAAATCTGCGCGCATAGTCGTCCCTATGCGAAAGAATTTTGTGACGTATGACGGAAAAAGCACCGTCATATCGTCGTGCGATGAGTTTTTAGAGATGCCCCATATTTTATAGTATCCAATGCCATATTTCCAATACAATGATCATGATATTTATGAAAACAAACATTACGGACGAATATCCGTGTTTTCTCCAAATTTTGAGGCAACAATAAAAGCCAAACAAATAGTAGATCTCAAAAAATATGGCAAAATATTTTAAGTTGGTATGGGCGATCCATAAAGCGATCAGTTGGAGCACCGACAGGTATCCGATTCTTCCGAGGCTTTTGATGGGGGACGTGCCGATATACGACGGCGTATCGTCCGTCACCGTTTGCCGATAATCCTTCCAAAGACTTACTGACAATCTTTTCGCTAAGCGTTCGACGCTACTGCCAAAGGAACTGCCGTGATGGGGGATGGATGTGTTTCCGTTAGAAAAATCATGATGTAATGGATCGTTGGTCATCATTTCACCTCACAGCTAAAAAATTCTTTTGATACCCAATGCCATGAAACATAGGATGATCACCGAAATGGTCGGCGGCCATGCGGAATAACCGAAGCGTTTGTATACCCTGAGCCATGCGATCATTTGAAAAACGATCATGCCTGCCACCGGCATGAGATATGCCAACCAAACCCAAGGCAGAGGCAACAGGCAGTAAGCAACCGCTTGGAGGCATATAAAAAGATACAGCCGCAGCAGAAGTCCCCTAGGTATGCCGAGATAGCAGGGATAGCGTATTTGATTCAGCTGTCGCCAGTTTGAAATATATCGAAGCATAACCCCCCCTATATGATCCCGTATTGCTTGGCGATCCTTTCGGCACAGCTGGTACCCTGCGGGTCGTCCTGTGTCACCCGATACGTTCCAAACTCTACGGTCAAGGAGGATATATCGGGACGATTAAACAAATTCCTCGCCAAGCTGTGTAGGTGGGTAGAAAACAGCACCTTGGCTCCTGCGTCCATCAGACGGTCAATATACTGCTCCGCGATCACCGCTGCCTCCTCAGCACCCGTACTGCTAAAAGTCTCATCCATAAAGATCATGGCGTTGGGAATGAGAGCCTTTTGGATCTCGGCAAGGCTTTGGCATTCCTCTTCAAGCCGACCCATTTTATATTGACCGGCATTGGCACTTGGAAAATGTAGCTTGATTTGTGAAAGCGGCGTGACCTCGGCTTTGCGGGCAGGAATAGGCAAGCCCAATCCGGTCAACAAATAGCAAATCGCTACCGCGGTGGTGTAAATGCTCTTGCCGCCGCTGTTGGGGCCTGTCAGAATGATGGCCTTGTGGGACGATGCAAGGATATAATCGTTGGGGGTGATTTGATCGAAGGGTATATTTTGCGAAAGCAACAGATGGTACATCCCGTAGATTTCAGTATGTCCATCGGCTTTCAGGGCGGGATAGCAATAGTAGCCGCCCACGTTGGTCAAGACTTGCATGAGACGGTAGGCGGCCAAGATAAAATCAATCTCATTTTTTAGGTTTAGAAGCTCGTATGCGCATTGCTTGAGTGCCCGTAGACCGCTTTTACGGGCGACCTTGACGGAATCGGTCATCACCTTGTCCATGGCGTTGTTGATCGCCGTGCGGAATTGCTGGTTTTCTTCAAAGGTCAGCTTTTTGGAAAGGTGGGTCATGGGCGCGATGCAGGTATAGTCACTCCCCGAAAAGTCCAACCGCAGGAGCTTGTCGATCCATTCGCCCGATTTGTAATATTCAGAATTAAATGATACGACCCCTGCTTCAATGGGGCGTAGCTGTGCATCGAGATTGACCCCAACCGTGATGCTCTTGACGCTCTCAATGGTGACAGATATTTCACGGAGACCTTGAGAAAGCTTTAAAAATTCCTCGGATTCCGAAAGGAGAGTCAGGATGCTTTTAAAACTCGCCAGTGCTTCACAACTCACATGAACCTTGTGTAACCGCTGCTTTAATTCTTGAATAAGCTCCGTGTAGAAAGATAAAATGACCAGATCTCGCACCTGATGATCGACCTCAGATCCTTGTATGTTCTCCTTCCCACTTTGGCAGAGATCCTCCAAAATGTCCAGCTTTTCCTTGAAAAACAGCAGTATTTCCACAAGCGGGGGTGTTGTGTCAAGTGCCTTGAATAACTGATGTCGGTAAGAGATGACCTCCACACCATCGGTAAAATAAGAGTCGATGCTCTTGGGGAAGAAGCGCATGACATCGAGACGATCCACGACCTCTTTGTCTATGGTAATGCTTTTCCTCGGGTTGTGAGCGGGATATAGAAAGCTGTAATCTTCAAAATACATCTTGGAAGCTCCTTTTGAGGCGTTTTTGGGGAGGCCATACAGGGCTCCCCTACAATGTTTCAGAATAAATTTCTACCGTAGGGGCGCGCATCGCGTGTCCGTTTGTTTGGGAGACGACAGATGCGCAAACGGGAGGAGTTTACTCCTCCCGCAGATAAATTTATTCTTCCTTCTTTTTCTCCATGTCCATCATACCGAGCTGATCGCCCAGAATGACCAGCTTGCCCTCGTCATCCTTCACGTAGTAGTAGCTGGTGCCGCCGTGGACGTTGGGCTGTTTCTCATTGAGGTACTTGTAGTGCCGCTCCATGCCGTCCTCTATGGGCATATACCCCTCGCCCGTGCCCTCATAGGACACCAGATCGTAGATGCGAATATCCTCGTAGGAGGTGACATAGGTGATGATGCGTACAAGACCGATACCGGGGGCGAAGAAGTAGTCCTTATCAGTGTTCTGATAGGTGATGCCGGGACTCTCGTTCTGGCTGGTACGGGCGCGGATGCGGAGACAGTTTTCAAAGGTGCCGAGGGTGGTGGTCACCGTCTCTCCGCTGTATACGCGGCCGTAGCCGATAAATTCCTTGCCCTGATCCCAGCGTGCGGGGCGGTGGAACTGAAATTCCTCGTCACGATCTGCATACTCCAGCCACGCGGGATCCCACAAAGCACCCAAGCCGTTTTGCAGGATGTCGTAGATGAAGTTGATGAGGGTGGCAAAGCAACCGTTGCGGGTGTTCTTCCACTCAAATTCATAGGTGCGATCGCCGCTGGAGATCGTGAACTTTTCCCCAACTTGGGTAACGGGACAGTAGGTCAAGAAATTCCACACGCCTTCCTGTTTCGCGTTGGGATTTGCATCTGTATCACTTTGGAAAATGCGGTTCATGACGTTGCGGGATACCTCCGCCACCTTCTTCTCCCAAGGAGTCTGCGCCAAGGCCACGGCGCGGTCATGGTAGGCAGACACGTCCAACGCCACGTGGTCGCTATAGTAATTGTTACGGGCGTACAGGAGGTTGTCTCGCCATGAGTTCTCGTCGAAGGGCGTACCGAGAACGTAGTAGCGGTAGGAGAGATAGGCCTTGTTGTCCACCGTAGCCGTGACGGTGGTACGGAAGGTGTGCTCATATTCCAGCTCCTCGGAGGTGTAGCTCCAGAAGTTGCCCTCGCAGAGGGGGATCCACCCGTGACCGCCGCAAACCTCGTACTCGCGCAGGGTGATCTTGCCGAACACCTCACCGTCTTGCTCCTTCCATCCGAAGGCCACCAGGCCGATATTGGGCTTATACCACGCCACGAAAACGGGGGCGGGGTATCTATCCCGGATGGGATTATAGGTGTGCATCTCTACACAGCCGTGGAAATCTCCGCAGGCAGTGGACACCGTGGCGTCGGTGGACACACAGGTGAGGGTGATCTTGCCCTCACTGTCGGTCACGCTGTCACCGACCTTCATGGTCTCGTCCAGAATCAGACCGTCCGCACGGGAGGATATCCAGAACGCGGAACCTGCCCACTTAACGTATGACGGAACATCCATGTAGCGCCGATCAAAGCCCGGCTGTTGACTAAAATACAGCTTGTTTCCGCGAATGATCAACTCCTCGGCGGTACATTCAAGCAGAAATTTGCTTCTGTCGGACAGCAGCTCTCCCACGCCGTCCATGCCCTCCAGGGTGGACCTGGTGAGTGCGATATACAGGGGATTCTCCGCGCCTGTCTCCAGCGCCAAGGCAAACTCCTTGCGGGCGTTGTCATAATCTTTGGCCTGAAAATAATCGTAGCCCAGCCAGTAGTGGTGGTAGGCCACCTCCCCGGGGATGTCGTACTTCAAAAGCTCGGGGATGATGGTGTTGTAAACGTAGTCCACCTTCTCCTTGCCCGAATATTTGTCCTTGCCAAAGCCGATGCACAGGGCCAGCACCTCTTTGTTATTGCCCTTGATGGCCGCTTCCTTGAGCTTGGCCCGCATCTCGTCGGTCTTGCCGTCGGACAGATACCAGTAGCCCAGCTTGAGTACGTCGGCCATGGCGTAAAATTTCTTTTCGGAGTCGGGGAGGCTTTCTACCTGGGACAGCACGTCCTTGTAGTCCTCCTCAAACCCCACCTTGCTGTTCTTCAGCCGCCACTCCTTGAATTCCTCTACACGGCGCATGACGGCCTCTACCAAAGTTTCATGCTTGTTGTTCTTATCCACGTAACCTAATTCCTTTCTGATCTGGTCTCGCCCCGCGGACAAGCGGCTCTTGACCGTGCCCTCGGCGAGGCTCATTTTCGTTGCGATGTCGCTCACCGAAAGCCCCTCAAAGTAATGAAGACGGATGACCGTACCGATCTTTTCTGACAGCTTTTTCACGCAGTCGCGGAGCAGCTCGGTTTCCAGCTTGTCATCATAGTAGCCCGTGACGTCCTCGGCCTTCTCCGCCAGATAGTTCTCTACCTCGTCGAAGGGGATGTAGTCCTTGTATCGCTTGGCCAGATTGATGGCGCGGTACTTGGCGATACGGCACACCCAATGGCCGAACTTGGCGGCATCCTTCAAGGTGTCCAGGCGTTGCCAGGCGCAGAGAAAGGCATCCTGCACCGCGTCCTCGGCGGTGTGGAGATTTCTCGTTACGGTTTTGGCCATGAGCAGGGCGGCCTTGCGGTGACGGATCACCAATTCCTCAAAGGCGGCCTCGTCCCGCATAAGGGTCAAGGCGACCAGGGTCTCATCGGTTTGCTCACGGTAGCTGATGGCATGGTTTTGGTTCATCTTTTTCCTCTTTTCGTGAATGTTCGGTGTTGCTTGTTTTCCTATAGAATGATCGACCCATGCTGCGCTGGGGGCGCGGTATGCACACTCCCGTGACACCGCCATCGCAGGTGGCTCTGTCTATATGACAACCGCGCAAGGGAAAAGGTTCGGTTTGTGGAAAAATTTTGTAAAGGGGATTGTTTGTCGGCCAAATCGGGGATGCTTAACTTATGCGAGCCGCATACCCGATGGGCGGTTGGTCAGCTAAATTGTTGTTTATATTCTTCTCAACTTTTCTCTCCACGGCGAGAGAAAAGTTGCAAAAGAAGCGCCGCTTAGTGCAGAACCTACGGTTCTCCCTAAGAACCCAACTCCCTCGTGACGCACGCAGACCACAGAGGTGGTCTGCTATTGCGTGTTTCTTGTCAGCCACCGGCGGTGGCTCGCCCCCACGGCGGAGCGCCTCGGGGCTCATCGAAAAGCCGATTGACATATTTCTGTTGGTCGAACAAGGGAATGTTCAGGGTCAAGTGGCGAAGCTACAGTTCTGATGGCGAATGGACAAATGTTGTTGTTTTTCAATCAAACGATTATCTCTCGCCGTGAGAACTATGGATTCGATACTATTTTTCAATATTGAATTTCTTCAAACTCACTAACGCTTTCTGAACGGCACGGTATGAGCCTCAAGGCGCTCCGCCGCAGAGGCGGGTTATCGGCGTTGGCTGACACGTGACACGCGATAGCCGCTCCACTCCCCATTGGGGAGCGGCGTGCGTCACGAGGGAGTTGGGTTCTTAGGGAGAACCGTAGGTTCTGCACTAAGCGGCGTTCTTTTGGAACTTTTCTGCCGCCGTGGGCAGAAAAGTGGAAAGGATGCTAAACAACAATTTACCTGCTTAACTGCCCATCGCGGGATGCGGTACGCACAGGATGCACTACCCCGAGCGATGGCCGCGGCACGGCCGCTAAGCAACAATTTATCTGCCTAATCACCCACTATGGGGGACGACCATACAATGAAAGCCCGCAGGGTCACACCTTCGGGCTTTGATTTGATATTCAGTTAGTTCTTCTGCGCCGTATCCTGGATGGCCTTCATGATCAGCTCGGTGCAAAGCTCCTCGCCCAAAAGTCCGCTGTCCAGCGCCATGTGGTAGTTGGTGCAGACGCCCCACTCACGGTCGGTGTGGAAGCGATAGTAATTGCGACGGCGGTTGTCCTTGTCGCGGAGCCGCTGCTCGGGGGTTTTTTCAGTTTGACCGTAGTTCTTCAGGATATGGGCCACACGATGCTCCATGTCCGCGTGGATGAACACGTGAAGACAGTCGGCGCGGTCGCGGAGGATGAAATCGGCGCAACGACCCACGATGACACAGGGCTCCTTGTCGGCCAGATCCTCAATGACGTGGGTCTGTGCCTCGTATAGCCGCTGATAAACAGAGGGATAACCCAGACTGCCCGCGGTGCTCATGGCGAGCTGGAAGAGAAAGCTGTTGGAGTGAGAGGCGTATTCCTCATGCTCCTTGATGAAGTCTTCGGAAAGGCCGCTGGACTTGGCCACCTCGGTGATGAGCTTGTTGTCATAAAAGGCGATGCCCAATCGGTCGGCAACCAGCTTGGCGATGGTGTGTCCGCCGCTGGCAAACTCACGGCTGATGGTAATGATGCGTTTTTTCATAATAATCTCCATCCCGCCGCCATCGGCGGCGCATATATACTTTGAAATTCGACCGTGTCGCTTTTGCGACAAAATGGATGGGGGGCCCACTTTAGGGAGAATTGTGCGTGAAACGGCAAATTTCGATTTTGGATCGTCGAACGTTCACGCGGCTCCCTCCTGTTTTCACTTGCATAAGAATATTATACCATAAAAAATTCGATTTGACAAGGGGGATTTTGGAGATTGACAAAAGGGCATCTCTAAAAACTCATCGCACGCCGATATGCGGTGCTTTTTCCGTCATACGTCGCAAAATTCTTTCGCATAGGGCCAACTATGCGTGCAGATTTTTGTTTAGTCTGACGAAAAAATCCCTCGCATCTCGCCGCACGCTGAGTATTTAGAGATGCCCAAAACTTTATCAAATCCGGGAGATGAATAGTTGGTTCCGATTTTTTATAAATCCTCACGCGAAATTCAAAAAAGTGGGGAAGGCTTTCAGTGAAAAGCCTTCCCCGCGGTCATCATATTACTGCTGCAGAGCGGCAATGACCTTGCTTGCCACGTTAGCGGGCACCTGGTCGTAGCCGGTCTCGGCAAACTCGAACCATCCGCGGCCCTGGGACATAGCGCGCAGGGAGATGGGATAGTCAGCGATCTCGGACTTGGGCACCTGCACCTGAATGGTGGTGTAGCCCACCTTGCCCTCGCAAGGATTCATGCCCATAACGCTGCCGCGGCGCTTGTTCATGTCACCCATGACGTCACCCACGAGAGCATCGGGAACGGTGACCTCCAGATCGCCAATGGGCTCCAGAAGCACGGGAGCGGACTGCTCGAGGCACTTCTTGTAAGCCAGGTTAGCGGCGGTCTTGAAGGACATTTCATCAGAGTCAACGGCGTGGAAGCTACCGTCGTACAGCTCGGCCTTCAGGCGAACCAGCGGGAAGCCTACGGCACCCTTCAGCATAGCATCCTCCAGACCCTTCTGGACGGCGGGGATGAAGTTCTTGGGCACGGAGCCGCCAACGGTGGCGTCAACGAAGGTCAGACCCTCGTCCTCACCGGGAGCGAAGCGGATCTTGACGTGACCGTACTGGCCGGAACCGCCGTTCTGCTTCTTGTGCTTGCCTTCAACGTCGCACTTCTTGGTGATGGTCTCACGGTAAGCGATCTTGGGCTCGTCCAGCTTGATGCTGGTGCCGAAGCGGGACTTCAGCTTAGCTGCCAGCACGGACAGGTGCATGTCACCGATACCGTAGATCAGCATCTGCTTGGTCTCGGGGTTGTTTTCGTAGCGCAGGGTGAGATCCTCCTCCAGCATCTTGGCGATGGCCTGGGAGATCTTGGACTCGTCCTTGGCGGTTTCGGGGGTGATACCCTTGCACATGTAGGGCGTTGCGTACTTGGTAGGAGCGTACACCGTGTCGCCGCTGATGCGGAGGGTGTCGTTGGTGTTGGTATTGGTCAGCTTTGCGATCATGCCGAGATCACCGCATGCCAGCTCCTCAACCTCAACCTGCTCCTTGCCCTTCATGATATAGATGTGAGCCATCTTTTCAGTAGTGCCGGTGCGGACGTTGCGGAGGGCCATATCACGGCGGACAACGCCGGTCATGACCTTGAAGAAGGACATCTTGCCCACGAAGGGGTCAGCGATGGTCTTGTAAACGAAGATGGCGGGATCGCCTTCCACGTCGATGGCCACGGGCTTGCCGCCCAGATCCTTCTCCACCTTACGGGCGGTAGGACGGGGGAAGGAGCCTGCGATGGCATCCAGCATGGCAACAACGCCCCACATATTGGTGGCGGAGCCGCAGTATACGGGCACGATGGTACCCTGAATAATACCGTTGTGGAGGGCTTCCTCGGCCTCTTCCTTGGTGAAGGATTCACCCTCGAAGTACTTCTCCATCAGATCATCGGAGGTGCCGGCCAGAGCCTCGTTGAGGGCGTCCTTATAGTCGTGAGCGGTCTGCTCCCAGTTGATCTTCATAGCAACGCCGGATCTCTTGCCCTTGTCGTCGTACTTGAAGGCCTGCATATCAATGAGGTCGATCATGGTGACGTCCTTGCCGGTTTCCACGGGGATGAACACGGGGCAGATGGACACGCCGAAGGTGGCGTGGATCTGGTGGAATACACGGGCAAACTTGGTCTCGGGGTCGTCGCACTTATTGATAAAGAAAGCCTTGGGAATACCGGCGGCACAAGCAGCGTCCCACGCAAGCTCGGTACCAACCTCAACGCCTGCCTTACCGTCAACCGTAATGACGGCAGCATCAGCCACGCGGACAGCCTGCTTGACTTCGCCTGCGAAATCCAGGAAGCCGGGGGTATCCAGCACGTTGATCTTGGTATCCTTCCAAGTCATGTAAGCGGGGGTAGCGGACAGCGTAAAGCCTCTTGCCTTCTCCTCTGCGTCGTAGTCGCAGACGGTGTTACCCTGGGTAACGTTACCGAGACGGTCGGTACCGCCGGTGGCAAACAGCATTGCCTCAGCCAGAGAGGTCTTGCCGCTGCCGCCATGACCCAGGAGGGCCAGGTTACGAATTTGCTTGGTGTTGAAATCAGCCATGGTTGTTCACCTTTGTCCGCACACCGCACCCCGAGCTCTCCCCGGGACGGGACGGACACCTTTCCTTTTATATTTATATATTTTGGTGATTTGTTAGTTCCGAATCGTGTCTACATGCACAATAAATGCTGACAAAACAGAGTTTCATTCGGGCAACATGAGTATTATACAGTATTTTGGCACTTTTTTCAATAGATGAAATGTATCTTTTTGTATAGGTGGTGTAGAAATTAACGGCGAATTTTTGTGCAATGAGTATAAAATGTACCCTTGACAACGCCTGTAACACATGATATAATGGAAGAAAAAGAGGGGAGGGAAGCACTGTGACACCTAAGGATTATCTGATCGTCAAGATCGAGGGCGAGTACGCCTATCTCCGTGAGATCGGGACTACTGATCCTGAAAAGGACGTCTACATCGCTTTAGCACTCCTGCCCGCAGGGGTGGACGTGGGGGACAAGCTGCATTATGAGATGTTTACCTACACGGTCATCGAATGACGCTCCGGGACATGGAAGGCGCCGCTCCCTGCCGCTGCTGTAAATCAATTAGCAGACAATAAACAGAAAGGAACCAATCTATGAAATCTATGAAATTCAGAGAAATGCCCTACGTTCGCCCCGACATGGAGGCGGCCAAGACACAGATTGCCGAGCTGACCGAGCGATTCAGGAACGCCCCTGATTACGCTGCCGCCAAGGCTGTCTTTTTGGAGTATCAGACGGCCGAAAAGCACCTGCAGACCCTTTGCACCCTGGCCGAGATCCGCCACTCCATCGACACCCGCGACGAGTTCTATGACGCCGAGGTGAAGTATATCGACAACACCATGCCTGAGATCCAGGAGTACGCACAGGGTTGGGTGGCCGCCATGATGGCCTCCCCTTATCGCGCGGATTTCGCCCGTGAGTACGGTGATCTCATGTTTGTCAACGCCGAGATCGCCCTGAAAACCTTCTCCCCCGAGATCATCCCCGAGATGCAGGCCGAGAACGATCTGACCACCACCTATTCCAAGCTCATCGCCTCGGCGCAGATCCCCTTTGAGGGCGGCGTCTACACCCTCTCCCAGCTCACCCCCTTCAAGACCGACCCCGACGATGCCCGCAGACTGGCGGCGTGGAAGGCTGAGGGCCAGTGGTACAAGGACAACCAGGCCGAGCTGGATCGCATCTACGACGAGCTGACCCACCTCCGCGACACCATGGGCAAGAAGCTGGGCTACGAGGGCTACACCACCCTGGGCTACTACCGCATGGGCCGCAACTGCTACACCGAGGCCGACGTGAAGCAGTTCCGCGCCGCCGTGGTCAAGTACCTCGTCCCCGTGGCAGACGCCATCTACCGCGCCCAGGCCAAGAGACTGGGCAAGACATATCCCTTGAGCTTTGCGGATGCCGCCCTCATGTTCCGTTCGGGCAATCCCCGCCCCGCCGGCACCGCCGAGGATATTCTGAAGCAGGGCGATAAGTTCTACGACGAGCTGTCCCCCGAGACCTCCGAGTTCTTCCGCACCATGCGGGCGCGGGAGCTTCTGGACGTCCTCTCCACCGAGGGCAAGCAGGGCGGCGGCTACTGCACGGGCATTATGGACTACGAGGTACCCTTCATCTTCGCCAACTTCAACGGCACCCAAGGGGACGTGGAGGTGGTGACCCACGAGGCGGGTCACGCCTTCGCCTGCTGGATGAACCGCGACCGCATTCCCGTGGACTACGTTTGGCCCTCCATGGAGGCCTGCGAGGTTCACTCCATGTCCATGGAATTCTTCGCCTGGCCTTGGGCTGAGGGCTTCTTCGGAGCTGACACCCGCAAGTTCCTCTACAGCCACCTGGCGGGGGCTTTGACCTTCATCCCCTACGGTACCATGGTGGATCATTTCCAGCATGAGGTCTACGCGAGACCCGACATGACCCCCGCAGAGCGTCACGGCGTGTGGAAGGAGCTTCTGGGCGTGTATATGCCTTGGATGAAGCTGGACGGTGAGATCCCCTTCTACGCCGAGGGCGAGGGCTGGCAGAGACAGCAACACATCTACAACAGCCCCTTCTACTACATCGACTACTGCCTGGCGCAGACCGTGGCTCTCCGCTTCTGGGCGCTGATCCAGAACGATCTGGCCGACGCATGGGCACATTACATGGCCTACACCAAGGAAGGCGGCAGCAAGACCTTCACCGAGCTTCTCAGTCACGCGGGCTTGGAATCCCCCTTCGACGAGGCCTGCCTGCGGGCTGTCTGTGAGGAGGCCAATAAGTGGCTGAGTGAGTTTGACCTGGGCGGAATCGTGTAAAGGAGTACGCAAGGGAAACTTTTTGAGAAAAGTTTCCCTTGACCCTTCAAAAACTTTAAAAAAGTCTTGAGTCTATTTTAAGGAGGTCATCCATGCACAAGCCCTTTGACGACTGGTTTTCCCGCCCGCCTGCTCATTGTCATGACGGCGTATACTACTTTGACTCCGACCGTGACGCAGACTACTTTGATGAATCCAATGTGGCGATTTGGCGGGACGGACGCATGAAACGAAACTTCCACAGCAATTTCTTCCTCGATAACCCCGCCTCCCGCCGTCTTGTGGATCATATCGTCGGGCAAGGCGTTCCCGTGGTGGAGATCGCTTGCGGTCCGGGTATGGGACTTACTCCATCGGTGAAGCGGTTGGCACCGGGTCACGTATGCCTGGCAACAGATGCAAGCGCCCTTGTGATCGAGGAGTGGAAACGGTATCTGGACGAAAATGAGACGGTACAGAATCTTGACTTTGCCCAATTTTCCCTTATGGATATTCCGTTTCACAATGACTCGGTTCCTGCCTATTCAAGCTATATCGGGTTATCCTCTACGCGCAGCGGCGAGGCGGGACATGAGCGGGCGTTGCGGGAAATCTACAGGACCTTGATGCAAAACGGTTTCCTGTATACCGTTGAAACGACGTGGACGGACACCGAGGCCATGCTCCGGGTGTTCCGTGAAACGGGAAAGACTCCGTGGAGCGGGCTTGGCTCGGATCACCGCGCCCCCACGTGGCGGGATAGGTTTCTGCATACCGGCTTTGAGATCCTGAGCGAAGAAGTGTTTGAATCCCGCATCCTTACTGCCGATGATAATGAGTTGGGCGAGGCCGCGGAACAGCTGGGAATTGAGATCGGGGTGTTTTCCAAGGCGTATATTCTCCAAAAAGCGTCACACTAACCAAGTCAGAATCCTTATCATCTCGAAAAATATCACCCACTTACACGCGAAGGGAGACGGACACATCATGAAAAAGAAGCGCACTCAGACCACCAAGGCCAAGATCGTATCGGCGGCGTGGAAGCTGTTTTACGAGCAGGGCTACGAGGACACCACCGTGGACGACATCGTCTACGAGTCCGGCACCTCCAAGGGTTCCTTTTACCATTATTTCAGCGGCAAGGATGCCCTCCTGTCCTCCCTGTCCTATCTCTTTGACGAGAAGTATGAGGAGCTGACCGATACCTTCACCCCCGACATGACCGCTATGGACAAGCTGCTGTATCTCAACTACGAGCTGTTCCGCATGATCGAGAATTCCATTTCCCCGGAGCTTCTCACCCGACTCCTCTCCTCTCAGCTCATCACCAAAAGCGAGAAGCACCTGCTGGATCACGACCGATTTTACTATAAGCTTCTCCGCGCCATCTTCCTGGAGGGACAACAAAAGGGAGAACTGGGCACCGACCTTTCGGTCAACGAAATGGTCAAGACCTATGCGCTTTGCGAAAGGGCCTTTCTCTACGATTGGTGCTTGGTAGGGGGCGAGTACCCTTTGGCCGAGTACAGCCGCCGCACCCTGCCTCTCTTTTTGAAGGGATATTTGTCACCTGCGGAGACGTAAAATGCCGAATGAGCCGATTTTGCAAGCATTTTTTTCTTGCCCGTTCACATTTTTTCTTGAAATTTTAAGAAAAAATTTTTAGTCGATTTTTGATATCGATTATATTCCGAACTTCGGTCTACACAAAAAGCTGTTTGTTTTCAATGTATTTTGACAACGAACGGCTTTTTTATTTTGATTTTGTATATAATTCGTTCTGTATTTCAGTCTATTTTGATTTGTGGTATAATATGACATCTTCATGAAATCGAAAGGAATATGATTATGCAAACCTCTGAATGGATCATGCTGGCGACCATCGTCCTGTACATGGGCATGATGCTGGCCATCGGCGTTGCCGTTTCCAAAAAGAATAAGACCGCGGGAGACTTCTTCCTGGGCGGCCGTAAGCTGGGCCCCCTGGTCACCGCCATGAGCGCCGAGGCCTCGGACATGAGCGGCTGGCTCCTCATGGGACTCCCCGCCGTCGCCATGATGGGGGGTCTCGCTGAGGCCTCCTGGACCGCCATCGGTCTGGCTATCGGTACCTACCTCAACTGGCTCTTCGTGGCCAAGCGGCTGCGCGTCTACTCCCACCGCATCGACGCCTTTACCATCCCCGACTTCTTCTCCCGCCGCTTCGGTGACAAGAACCGTGTCTTGACCATTATTTCGGCCCTTTTCATTGTCATCTTCTTCATCCCCTACACCGCCTCGGGCTTTGCCGCCTGCGGTAAGCTCTTCTCCTCCCTGTTCGGCATCGACTACATGCTGGCCATGGTGGTCTCGGCTGCCGTCATCGTCATCTACTGCACTCTGGGCGGCTTCCTGGCCGCCTCCACCACCGACTTCGTCCAGTCCATCGTCATGACCATCGCCCTTTTCGTGGTGGTGGGCTTCACCGAGGGTCTGGTTCACGGCTTTGACGCGGTATTTGCCAACGTGCAGAGCCTGGACGGCTACCTCGACCTCTTCAAGGGCTTCAACGTGGCCACGGGTGAGACCGGCTCCTATGGCGCTTTGCCCGTTGCCTCCACCTTGGCCTGGGGTCTGGGCTACTTCGGTATGCCCCACATCCTGCTCCGCTTCATGGCCATCGAGGACGAGAACAAGCTCAAGACCTCCCGCCGCGTGGCCTCTGTCTGGGTGGTCATCTCCATGGGCGTGGCTGTACTGATCGGCGTGGTGGGCTTCTCCCTCATGAAGACGGGCATCCTCCCCACCTACGCCGACGCCTCCGCCGCCGAGACCATCATCGTGGATATCGCCAAGTTCCTCAGTACCTACGGCTTCGTTCCCGCCATCACGGGCGGTATCATTCTGGCGGGTATTCTGGCCTCCACCATGTCCACCGCCGACTCCCAGCTCCTGGCCGCCGCCTCCTCGGTGTCCCAGAACCTCATCACGGAGACCTTCCGGATCAAGATGTCCACCAAGACCAACATGATCATCGCCCGCCTGTCGGTGGTTGTCATCTCCATCGTAGCCATTTTCCTGGCCGCCAACCCCAACAGCTCGGTGTTCCGCATCGTGTCCTTCGCCTGGGCAGGCTTTGGCGCGGCCTTCGGTCCCGTCATCCTCTGCGCCCTGTTCTGGAAGCGTACCAATAAGTACGGTGCCATTGCGGGTATGATCGCAGGCGGTGTGACCGTCTTCATCTGGAAGTTCGTGGTTCGCACCCTCTGTGCCGGCACCATCCTGGATATCTATGAGCTGCTCCCCGCCTTCATCGTGGGTCTTGTTGTCATCATCGTGGTCAGCCTCTTGACTCCTGCTCCCGACGGGGAGATTACCGACACCTACGACGAGGTCAAAGAGAATTGCAAGGGCTTCTGAGTCTTTGGTATACGGATCCCTCCCGCGCAAAAGTGCGGGAGGGATTTTTGTAAGATGTCCTGCGTTTTTTTCTTTATTTTTTGACAGATAAATTTTATCTTTATCTTGCATTTTCAAAAAAGATATGATATACTAAATATGTATTTTTATCTCGCGGGGGAAGGATGGTGTTCGCGCAGGCGGACGTACGACAGTATGGCACACGTTGATTCAGCAAGAAACCACGGGATTCGGGAAGGCTTCAGCAACGAAACCTATATCCGATTGCAATCCCAGAAGATCCGAGATCGCATCAATGCCTTTGGCGGCAAGCTCTACATGGAGTTTGGCGGCAAGCTTTTCGACGATTATCACGCTGCCCGCGTTCTGCCGGGCTTTGCTCCCGACGCAAAGCTCTGCATGCTTCAATCCCTGGCTGACGAGGCCGAGATCGTCATCGCCATCAATTCCGCAGATATCGAAAGCAACAAATACCGGGGAGATCTGGGGATTACCTACGATCGTGAGGTCATGCGCCTCATCGACTGCTTCCGCCGGGTAGGTCTTTACGTGGGCAGCGTGGTTCTCACCCGATACACGGGTCAGCACTCTGCCGACGTGTTCAAAAAGACCATGGAAAACCTGGGCGTCAAGGTCTACCGCCATTATCAGATCAACAATTATCCCTCCGACGTGGCTCACATCGTCAGCGAGGACGGCTTTGGCCGCAACGATTACATCGAGACCACTCGTTCCCTTGTGGTCGTCACTGCTCCCGGTCCCGGCAGCGGCAAGATGGCTACCTGCCTGTCCCAGCTCTATCATGAGCATAAGCGGGGCGTGGCCGCGGGATACGCCAAATTCGAGACCTTCCCCATCTGGAATCTGCCCCTCAAGCATCCCGTCAACTTAGCCTACGAGGCCGCCACCGCCGACCTGGCCGACGTCAACATGATCGACCCGTATCATCTGGAGGCTTACGGTCAGATCTCCGTCAACTACAACCGAGATATTGAGATCTTCCGTGTGCTAGAAGCCATGATGACCCGTATTTTCGGCAAGTGCCCCTACAAGAGCCCCACGGATATGGGTGTCAATATGGCGGGCATGGCCATTTATGACGATGAGGCTGTCAGCGAGGCCTCCAAGCAGGAAATTATCCGCCGCTATTATAAAACCGCCTGTGCCCGTTGCCGCAGTCAGGCCGAGCCCGAGGAGATCCGCAAGATCGAGCTTCTTATGGATGAAGCCGGCATCACCCCCGAGGATCGTCCCACCGTTCTGCCTGCCCGTGCCGTGGCCCAGCGGACAAATCGCCCCGCCGTGGCCATTCAACTGCCGGACGGACATACTGTTACAGGTAAGACCACCGATCTTTTGGGCGCGTCCTCGGCCGCCCTGCTCAACGCCCTCAAATATCTGGCGGATATCCCCGACGAGATCAAGCTCATTTCCCCCGAGGTCATTGAGCCCATCATGCACCTCAAAACGCATTTGGGCAGCCGCAATCCCCGTATGCACACCGACGAGCTGTTGATCGCTCTGTCCATCTGCGCCGTGACCGACGATTACGCCGCCCGAGCCATGGAGGAGCTGGACAAGATGCACGGTAGCGAGGTGCACTCCACGGTGATCCTGGCCCACGCCGACGAAAAACTCTTCGGCAAGTTGGGTGCGCACGTCACCAGCGACCCTGTGTTTGAGGAAAAGAAGCTCTATCACGGCGCGTAATTTCATAACTTCTGAAGAAGGATCTTTCGCGGATCCTTCTTTTTGAAATTTTTGGAGAAATTTTCGAGGCAGAGGCAGATTTGCCCTGTGAGCTTCGTTATAGAGGATGAAGGAAAACACGAACAACAAGGAGGTGTGGTCATGGATGAAAAAGTAACCACCCAAAGCATCGTAGCCCTGTATTTCGCCAGGGACGAGCGGGCTATCCTGGAAACCGACCGTGTGTACGGCAAGTTCTGCCTTGGGTTATCCCAAGGCATTGTGGGCAACAAGGCTGATGCCGAGGAATGTGTCAGTGACACATATTTGAAGGTATGGAACACCGTCCCGCCCAAGGAACCCCCATCCCTGAAATCCTATCTGGCCAGGATCGTCCGCAATCTGTCCATCGACCGCTACCGCCGGAACCGTGCGGCGAGCAAGCATATTGATTTTGAGATCGCCTTGCACGAGCTGTCCGAATGTCTCCCTGCCGAGGAAGAGACCCAAGGGGAGGTCATCTCTCTGATGGAGACCTTTTTGCGGGGTGAGGATGCCCTCAGCCGTAAGCTGTTCATGGGAAGGTATTGGCACGCCCTTAGCGTCAAGGAACTGGCAAATTATTACGGACTGACTCAAAACGCCGTCACCAAGCGGCTGACCCGTACCCGTGAAAAATTGCGGGTCTATCTCGCCGAAAGGGGGTATACTGTATGACTTACGTCAAGGATGAAATGCTGAATCTTGCGTCACGCATGACGGACATGAGCGAGGATCTTATCAACGAGAGCGACATCCGAGGCATTGCGGTTGCCAAACCCAAGCGAGAGCGGACGGGGCGATTCTCCGCCTTCATGAACCACCCCGCCATGGTGGCGGTGCTGTGCGCCGTGGTGTCCCTTGGTGTGGTGGCGGCTATCGTGATGGCAGGCCAAGGCGGTCCGGACAGACCGCAGCTTGGCGGAACGTCGCCCGCGGAAACAAAGACATCTTTGGTCTATGCCGAAAGTGAAGAAACGCAGCCGAGCAGGGAAACAGAAGCCTATCCGTCGGACACGAGAAACGAAGAACAAACAACCTTGCCTGATGAGATCATCCTTGACAGGGATGTTTACGTCTCCTACAGCTCCAATCAAGAGGGTCTGTACTTATCCGAAGAGCTTTACCCTCAGCGTAGCAATATATGGACGGCAGGTATCCAAGACGAAATACCGAGCGAAGAAAAAGTGGGCTTCTTTGACACCGCACAGCCGGAGCAATTGAAGAACCTTCCCACGGCCTATGACATAGACGGCATCTCCCTCCATTTGCAGGGAAAGAGGCAGTTGCGACGTTTCGCGCTTTATGATGCAGACCTTCATTGTCTCCTTTGGCTATATGAACCCGAAAGCATTGAGGCACAAAATTTGACGGCTGGGACTTATTATGTGCTCCTGTGCGTTGCATGGGAAACCGATAGCCACCGAGGACAGGATGAATATACCTTTGCCTTCTCCCTGAAGGATTCGGTCGAGCGTCTGTCCGTTCCTGTTATCCTTGGGGATGAGGCGGAAACCGCCCCGCCCCAAGAACCCGAAACCCAACCGTCTCAAAACCTCGACTACACCGCCGAGCTCCAATCTTCCATTTATACTCTGACGGATGACACCATTGATTTTACGCTAACCGCCACAAAGCCGGGGGAGATCCTGTATTGGCGCAACAATTTTACCTTGTACCGCACGGAAGGAGACGAGGAAATCCTTGTATACCAATATGAGGGTAATATCACTTACGAGGGCTCGGGATATGCGTCCTCGGAGGATGAATACGCCACGGCTACGGGGTGTCTCCTGATGAGCTCTATCCGCGCTTATCAAAAGGAAGAACCTCTGCACCCCGGCCACTACCGCCTGTATTTCGATGAAAAAGCCTATGACCGCCTGGTCTTTGTGGATTTCGTGCTGATTGAATTAGAAACCACCTTCACTGAACCCGAAACCCGCTATGAGCCCACCGAGCAAGTGGGAGATTACACCCTGATCCCCCATACCCCCACCGCAGGTATCAATGACAAATACTTCAAAATCTCCATGACCGCCACCGAGCCGGGCAAGGTACTGACCGCCTCTGCCGCCTATCGTCTGTACCGATTGCACGGCGACGAGGAAGAGCTGATCCACGACTATGACGTGGAGCTTTCCGTATATGAAGAACCCGCTTCCCCCAATGACTATGCGATCTATGAGACGGGTGTATCCCTCGTTTGGGCAAAGAGCAACCTGGAGGCCAAGGGAGATACCCTGACGCCGGGATGGTATCGGGTGAAGTTTGGCAGAGCAACCTTGGATTTTGAGCTGGTTGACAAAACAGGCGCGACCCCCGAAGTCCATCCCTTCGCCGAGCTTCCCATTCCCGTGTCGGTGTATACCGCCCCCAGCACCGAGGATATGGCGCTGTACGAGCAGTATGAGCGGGTCTATACAAGCGCGTATAAGATCGAGCGGCTTTGGGCGGTATTGCAAGGCATGACGGTGACAGAAGCCAACCCGCCCGCGGATATCCGAAGCGGGGATAATTTGGGCATCCATGTCACCTACCCCGACGGCACAAAGGGACGCATCTTCTTTTGGGGGGAGGACTTCACGTATTTTTACGTTGATGACAGTCCTTGGTATCAGGTGCCGCCCGAAGAGGCAGAACGGCTGATGACACAGATCCAAAACGTCCTCAGCGATCCGACGTAATATAAAAAAACAAAGCCTGTGCTGACCGATTGGTCAGCACAGGCCGTTTTTGCGGATTTTCAAATGTTAAAAATACTCGGGCGGATATGGAATCCGCCCCTACGGAATCGGGAAAGCGTTCGGGCAACTGATCTTTGGGGAAAACCCCTTTTATTAAAAGTTTTGAGGGGTCAAGGGGAACTTTTTCAAAAGTTCCCCTTGCGTACTCCTCGTACTCCCCGTACTCCTCGTACTCCCCGTACTCCTCAGTGCAATCTCGTACCCTCGGGCACGCGCTCGTCCACGAAGATGACCTGACAGCCGCAGGCGTTGTTGGTGGCGGCCAGGAGCATACCGTTGGAGGTCACACCCGTGATACGGGTGGGGGTCAGGTTGGCAAGAACGATGATCTTCTTACCCACCAGCTCGTCGACGGTGTAGTCGTGCTTGATGGAGGACACGATGACACGCTCGTCAATGCCGTCAAACAGGGTCAGCTTGTAGCAGGAGTGAGACTTGCGGATCTCCTGCACCTTGACGATCTTGCAAACGCGGATGTCCAGCTTGGAGAAATCGTCCATGTTCACCATGTCGGTGGAAATGGGCTCCACGGGATCGGGCTCGCCGTAAACCTTCTCCACAGGGGCGTTGGCGGCGGCCTCAGCGTCAGCCACAGCTTTATCTGCGGCGATCTCGGCCTCGGTCTGACCGTAGGAGAAGTCAAGTAGCTTTACGTAGCGGGCAGGATCAATGGCGTAGAGGAATAGATACAGACGGGGGCCGCGCTCCTTGTCGATGAGCAGCTTGTAAACCGTCTTGAAGAAGTTGCCCTGGAGACCCTTCAGCTCCTTCTCGGGCTTGTCCTCACCAAAGACCTGCTTGGGAATGGCGTAGAGGGCGGTGTTTAGCTCGTCCAGGGTGTAGCCACCGGCGGCCAAATAATCGTGGAGCAGAGCGATCTCGCGCTTTTCCTCATCGGAGAGGGTGTTGAATACCTCAAAATTACGGGTCTCGCGCAGCTTGTTGACCTGGTCGGGGGCGCACTGCTCCAGCCAGTACTTGGCGCGGTCGAGACGACCCATGAACTGCTCGGCGGTGTAGGGGGTGCCGATCTTCTCAAAGACGGTCTCCAGCATGGGTACGTTGAAGTCCACGATGGAGCCCAGCTGAACCAGCAGACCCATGGGCACGGTGCTGACCTCGTGACCCTTGACGTCGCAGTTATACATGATGGCGGCGTTGTGCTCGTTGGATTTGCCCGCGCGATATTCCTCATACATCTTGTCGAACTCGAAATACTGGCGGAGAATACCGTCGTCAAAGCAGAAATCAAAGGCCTTGGTGGGCTCGGTCTTGGAGTAGAGCCACAGAATGACCTCAGGCTCGTAGAGCTTCAGCATGGTGTCGGGGGTGAGGTTCAGACCCGAAGAGCTGGACATTTTGCCCGCCAGGCCCTTGATGCCGATGAACTCATAGCCCTGGAACAGGGGAGGCTCGTAGCCGAAGATTTTCTTGGAGATGATCTTGGCGTTGGAGTAGGAGCCGGTGGGAGCGGCGTGATCCTTTCCGCCGGGCTCAAAGTCCACGCCCTCGTGACGCCAACGCATGGGCCAGTCGATCTTCCAGCCCAGCTTGCAGTTGAAGTTCTCAAGGAAGTTGATATGGCCGTGATAGCCGCAACGGCAGGTGTAGTCGGCCTCGGTGCAGTCCTCGGAGATGTTCTCCAGGGTGGTGAAGTCGGTGCCGCACTCGGGGCAGAAGACGGATACGGGGGAATACTTTGCCTTCTCGGCATCATGCTCTGCCTTGCGCTCTTCCTCGGACTTGGTCATGTCCTTGGTCTTGAAGGAATCCAGGATCTCAAAGATCTCAGCGCGCTTGCGCAGGGACTCGATGATGGCCTGGGTATAAGCGCCGGAGCGGTACATATTGCCCTGATGGCGGTAGTCCATCTCAATGCCGAACTTCTTCATGGACTCAGTAAACTCGGCCTTGAAGTGCTCGGCGTAGTTCTCGTGACAGCCCCAAGGATCGGGGATGTCCACGTAGGGGGTACCGATGTACTTGTCGTAGGCGTCGCCCACCTTGGCCTGGACGTTGGCGGGGATCTTACGGCAACGGTCAAAGTCATCCCAGGAGAACAGAAGGCGAGCCTTCTTGCCCTGCTTCTCAATGGCCTTGCAAACGAAAAGGGAGGTGGCGATATCACGGAAGTTACCGATGTGGACGGAGCCCGAAGGGCTGATGCCCGCGGCGCAAACGTATTCTTCCTTGTCGGGGTTGCGAGCGATGACTCTTTGTGCGATTTCTTCTGACCAATGCATGGTTGGTCTCCTTTCTCTATATGTGGATTGTTTTAACGTAAATCAGCTATGGCGTAAAAAGTGCCCATAGATATTATAGTATAGCATATTTTCCGATATTTTGCAATAGGTTTCGGGGATTTTTAGGGCTTGGCCGGGAAATTTATCCGAAATCGCTACGGTGGTGTACGAAAAGAACGGGCATGGCCTTGTCAGAAAGAAAAAATGAGCAAAAACGGAAAAATATTCTGAAAACCTCTTTACAAACAGAAAATATTATGATATAATAGTTCCGAATAAAGAACAAATCGGGAATTTGTGATTTGTGGAGGTGCCTATGACACAGGAAACCTATCTGGATCGTATCAAAAAAATCAAAAGCGAGAGGAAGATCACCAATGAAAAGCTGTCGGATATGACGGGGATTCCCTTGGGCACCCTGTCCAAGCTTTTGGCGGGTATCAGCGATTCTCCCAAGCTTGTCAATATGGTGGCTATTTGCCGCGCCTTGGAATGCTCCTTGGACTATCTCATGACCGGCGAGCCCGAAAACACCAACAACTATACCCTGACGGCGGAGGAGATCACCCTGGTGGAGTCCTATCGTATGCTGGACGCTTATGGCCGCTCTTTGACGGCTGTGGTGATTGAAAAGGAGCGGGATCGGGCCGCTCGTCAAGCCGCGGAGGAGGCATTGCTTCTGCGAAACGTGGCAGAGCAGAGAAGCACCCGCCGCGGCGGTCGCCGTGCAGGTGATGCCGCCCAGCGTGCCGTTGCCGCCGCCGTGAAGCAGAGCGAAGCCTATCGCTATCAATTTGACGCGCCTGAAGGGAGCTCTGTCAATGCCGATACACCGATACCTGCTGTAGCTCCTGCTGTGACGGCACCTACGGTATCGGCCGAGCCTGCGGCTTCGGTTGCGGCTGAACGCAGGATCATCAGGGGTAGTCTCCCTGCCGGCGTGGGACGCAGACCCATTGATATGTATGATCTGCCTGTATCCGCCGGTACGGGTCAGTTCTTATCCGAGAGCACGGGCACCGAGATCATGATTCCCGCCGGCCCCAAAACCGAGAATGCGGATTACGCGCTTCGCATTTCCGGTGACAGCATGGAGCCCAAATATCATACCGGAGACGTGCTGTTGGTGGAGGATTGCGATTTCGTGGAGGAAGGCGAGCTGGGTATTTTTGTGTTGGACGGCTCGGGCTACTTCAAAAAATACGGCGGCGATCGCCTGATCTCCCTCAATCCTGCCTATGCTCCCATCATGCTGAAGGACTTTCAAGAGGTGATCTGCTGTGGCCGTGTGGTGGGCAAGCTGAAGCGTAAATAAAGTCAGATGTCCGGACTTTCGGATTTGGAAAATCCCAAAATATGTGCCGCCCGCGGTGTCCTGCTTTGCGCAGAGGATCCGCGGGCGGCTTTTTTGTGGTCAAGGAATAAATAACTTGGGGAATTTTCAAAAACTCCTTGGAGATAGATTCCCAAAGATCGGCCGCGCTTTTGAGAAAAACTCCCGCAAAAACCGAAAAAAATAAAATTTCCTGCAAAATATCTGCGAAGTTTTGAAGTAAAAAAACAAATCCTTGCGTATATTATAAATGTAGCGAAAGAATACGAAAGGAGTGACGCCGTCATGACGCGGGATACCCTTCGCCCGGATGAGGAAATCATGCGCGCCCGTTTCAGGGAGCGAGAGGACCGTATTCTGGAAAATTCCCAGTATGCCACCCACAGTTATGAGACCAAGGGCCGGGAGCGGCCCATGGATCCGTGCCCCATACGAACCGAATTTCAGCGAGATCGGGATCGCATCATCCATTGTCAGTCCTTCCGACGTCTGATGTATAAAACCCAGGTGTTTCTGGCGCCTGCGGGGGATCATTACCGCACCCGTCTCACCCATACCCTGGAGGTATGCCAGGTGGCGCGAACCATGGCCAGAGCCTTGCGGCTCAACGAGGATCTCACGGAGGCCGCCGCCTTGGGTCACGACCTGGGTCACACACCCTTCGGTCACGCGGGCGAGGACGCCTTGCGCCAATGCTACGATCCGGGCTTTGCTCATTATGAACAGAGTCTTCGTGTGGTGGAGTGTCTGGAAAACAACGGTAAGGGCTTGAACCTGACCTGGGAGGTGCGGGACGCTATCGTCAACCATACGGGCAAAAGCGTGGCATCCACCCCTGAGGGGGTGCTGATCAAATATGCCGACCGCATCGCTTATATCAACCACGACATTGACGACGCCTGCCGTGCGGGGATTCTCCGTCCCGAGGATATTCCTCACGAGATCTGCCGCGTGTTGGGTAATACACACGGCGACCGTATCGACACCATGGTCTCCTCTGTTATCGCCGCCAGCGACGGCAAGGCAGAGATCTCCATGACCCCTGAGGTGCAGGAGGCAACGGATCAGCTTCGGAGCTTCCTCTTTGAGCGTGTTTATAAAAATCCCGTGGCCAAGGGGGAAGAGAACAAGGCAAAGGAATTGGTCTATGCCCTCTTCGATCACTTCGTCAAAAATCCCGCGAAGATGCCTCCCTTGTACGTCCATATGATGCAAAGCGGGGAGAGTGTGGAGCGTTGTGTGGCCGATTTTATCTCGGGTATGACGGATCGCTATGCCATTGAAACCTATGGGGAGCTGTTCATTCCCAGGGTTTGGAGGGGGTTGCACGAATGAGGATCCCACGCGAGGTGATGGAGGCCATCAAGGATCGGTGCGACATCGTAGACCTCATCGGGTCTTACGTTACGTTGCGTCGCGCGGGCTCCAATTACAACGGCTCCTGTCCCTTTCACAGCGAAAAAACACCGTCATTTACCGTCTTTCCCGACTCCCAGAGCTTTTTTTGCTTCGGTTGCGAGGCGGGAGGGGACGCCTTCACCTTTATTATGCGCGCGGAAAACCTGGATTATCCAAGCGCCATAGAATTTTTAGCCAAGCGCACGGGGGTGGACATTCCCCGCTCCGCCGAGGAGGAGAAACGGGGACTTTCCCGTAAGCGTGTGTATGAAATGAACCTCATCGCCGCCCGCTTTTTCAGAGAGTGCCTGTTCGATCCCGTCATGGGTCGGGAGGGCATGGCTTACCTTCATGAAAAGCGGGGCCTCAGCATCCCCATCATCCGCCGCTTCGGACTGGGCTTTGCGCCTGACGACTTTACAGCCTTGGTCTCCGTCCTGAAAAAGGAGGGGTACACCGATCAGGAAATGAAGGAAGCCTTCCTCTGCGGCATCAGCCAAAAGAGCGGACGGGCCTACGACTATTTCCGCAACCGCATCATGTTTCCCGTCATTGACACCACGGGCAACGTGGTGGCCTTCAGCGGCCGTGACGTGGGCGGTGATTCCAAGGCCAAGTATCTCAACTCTTCAGATACCCCCGGCTTCCAGAAGCGCAAACACCTGTACGCCTTGAATTTTGCCAAAAATCACTGTGCCGACGAAATGATCCTTTGCGAGGGTAACATGGACGTGGTGGCGCTCCATGCCGCAGGCTTTGAAAACGCCGTGGCATCCCTGGGCACCGCCCTCACAGACGACCACGCGCGGATCATGGCCAAATACACCAAGCAGGTCATCTTAGCTTACGACTCCGACGAGGCGGGGCAAAGGGCCGCCCACCGTGCCATGGGGATTTTTGCCAAGGTGGGGCTGGACGTGCGCATCCTGCAAATGGAGGGCGCTAAGGATCCGGATGAATTCATCAAAAAATTTGGCGCGGAAAAGTTCCGCCAGCTTTTGAAAAAGAGCAGTACCGGCTTCAACTTCAAGCTGCAATCGGTGCTGTCCAAGCACGATATCACCCGCCCCGAGGAAAAGATCAAGGCCGCCGCCGAGCTTTGTGAGATCATCTCAAGGGTCTACTCATCTGCCGAGCGGGAGGTGTATATCCATGCGGTGTCAGACAAGCTGGGTATCAGCACCGACAGCCTCAAGGGTGACGTGGAGCGCCTGCAGCGCTTCCATGCCAAGGAGGGCCGTCAACAGCAAATCCGCCAGGCTCAGCTTTCGGCTATGAACCTTGGGGATAAGATCAATCCCGAGGCCGCAGGAAGCGTGCAAGCCGCGGCGGCTGAGGAGACCATCATTGGTCTGATGCTCATGTACGCGGAGCACCGCAAGGCCATCAGAACCAACGTAGTCCCCTTATCTGCCGAGGATTTCGTCACCTCCTTCCACCGCCGTGCCTTTGAGGCCATTATGGCCATGGAAATGGGAGAAGGATTTGAGTTTTCCTTCCTGGGCGAAGCCTTTACACCCGATGAGATGGGGCGTCTGGCCAAGCTGGAGCAGGCCAGACGGGCCATGACCGAAAACGGCACAGCCGTTCTCCGGGGAGCCGTGGAGGCATTGGCCGAGGCCAAGGCGCGTCGGTCGGCTAAGGATGCGGCACCTATGGACAGCCTGCAGATGCTCCTGGCGGGCAAACGAAAAAATATCAGAAAATCTTCCGATGAGACCTGACGGTCTTCTCGGATCATGAATAATCAGCCCGAGGAAGGATCCCGGGCGAAAGGAAGTAGAAGTAATGAGCGATAAGAAGCATGAAATCAAAGAAACCAACCGCGAGGCCGAGGACCGTAAAACTGACATTGAAAAGGTAATCGCGGAAAAGGAAACCCTCACCGAGGCGGATATGGACGCCGTTATGGAGGAGATGGGCTACGACGTGGACCGTATCGACGAGCTGTACCTTGAGCGTGCAGGCGGCCCCACGGCCAGCGACATGGCCAACTCCGAGCTGACCGAGATCGAGCACGAGGTGGAACAGTTCGGCAGCAGCGAAAACATGGAGCGCATCCTGGAGCAGGAGGGTCTGGTGGACGACCCTGTTCGTCTGTACCTGAAGGAGATCGGCCGAGTGCCCCTACTGACCCCTGAGCGTGAGCATGAGCTGGCTGAGATCATGATGATGTCCGACGATCCCGACCGGGCCAAGGCCGCTAAAAACGAGCTGGTGGAGGCCAACCTCCGTCTGGTCGTCTCCATCGCTAAGCGCTACGTGGGACGCGGTATGTTCTTCCTGGATCTGATCCAGGAGGGTAACCTGGGTCTGATGAAGGCTGTGGATAAATTCGACTACACCAAGGGCTACAAGTTCTCCACTTACGCCACCTGGTGGATCCGCCAGGCCATCACCCGTGCCATTGCGGATCAGGCCAGAACCATCCGTATCCCTGTCCACATGGTGGAGACCATCCACAAGGTGTCCCGCTATTCCCGTCAGCTTCTGCAGGAGTATGGCAGAGAAGCGACCGCCGAGGAGATCGGTGCCAAGATGGGTATGAGCGCAGAGAAGGTTCGTGATATCATGAAAATCGCCCAGGATCCCGTTTCCCTGGAGACCCCCATTGGTGAAGAGGAGGATAGCCACCTCGGAGACTTCATCCAGGACGAGGACACCCCCGCTCCCGCCGACGCCGCTTCTCAGGCCATTCTCCGCGAGGTCATTGAGCGTGAGCTCAGCACCCTGACCCCCCGTGAGGCTCACGTCATCAAGCTCCGCTTCGGTCTTTATGACGGCCGTACCCGTACCCTTGAGGAGGTGGGCAGTGAGTTTGACATCACCCGTGAGCGTATCCGCCAGATCGAGGCAAAGGCCCTCAGAAAGCTCCGTCATCCCAGCCGAGCAAGACATTTGAAGGGATTTTTGGATTGACGTGACCCCCAATGCGATTTTTTCGTCATTTGATTCAAATTGACAATAAAAAAATCGGAGACTTGCACAAAAAGATCGTAACAAATGACAATCCAATAAATCTCAATTTGTGGTTTGTGCTATAAAAAATCGGAACTTTGCCGAAAAGGGATTTGAAAAGTGCGCTCTTTTCTCACGAAGAAGGGAAAAGTGTTCAAAAAATTCACTTGACAGATTCATAAAAATAGTGTAAAATATACTGGTATGAATAGCGCTTGCCGCACCCTCACGGGGCGGATGAGCCATCTATCGATTAGGGAGGAAATAGTATGAAACGTAAACTCATATGCTTGACACTGAGCATATTGATGTTGCTGTCTTGCTTGTTGACCGGTTGTTCTCAGGCATCCAAGAACGGCGAGGGTGAAGAGGAAGCGGTTGATAACAGCGCCAAGACCATTACCATGTGGGTAATGACCAATGATGAGACCGACGAAGAGGCAATGAAGCTTGTGAACGAGGCCTTCACCAAGATCACCAAGGCCAAGTTTAAGACCAATGTGGTTATCAAGTTCTGCACCGAGGACGAATATTATACAAAGCTCGAGGCCGCTATTCAGGCCAACGAGGACGAGATCAAGCTGAAGGAACAGCATGACAAGGATCTCCGTGTCTACCTCCGCAACCACAAGAATGAGGGCACCAACGAAGAGCTGGAAAAGGCATTCTATGCCGCTAATCCTCAGTATCAGAAGTTCCAGGGCGTGGATGACGATCTGGACGATGAGGATGCCGTTGTCACCGAGGAAGAAACTGAGCTCAACGATTACGGTATCGTCGAAATCAAGTATCCTGATCCCAAGGAAAACCAGGTGGATATCTTCTACCTCTCCGGCCAGGAGAAGTACATGGAGTACTATGAGAAGGAGTGGCTGTCTCTTCTGGGTGAAGAGCTTTCCACCTCTTCCAAGAAGCTGACCGACTACATTTCCACTACCCTTCTGAACGGTGTGCAGCTGGACGGCGGCGTGTATGCTATCCCCAACAATGTGCCCATCGGTGAGTACACTTACATGATGATTGATAAGGAACTCTTCGATCTGTACATACACAAGATCTCCAAGGTCAATACCGTGCTGGATCTGGGCACCTTCCTCAACGACGTTACCAACTATAACGCCGATCATGAGTATACTGCCGATTCCGAAGGCTACGTAGTTCCTCTGGCCTCCACCTTTGAGGATTGCATGCGTATGCTGGTTTGGTATTGGGAGCTGACCTATACGGATATGTCCGTGTATGAAACCTATTACGACGAGGAGCGCGACCGCAACTATGTACTCCAGAACGAGTACGAGATTGAGATCGAGGTTCCCGCTGCCAACGAGGGTGAAGAGCCTACCATCAAGAAGGAAAAAATGCTGGCCTCCAAGGTAGTTGCCGACAAGCTCTACAAGACCAATGAGGATGGCAAGTACGTGGACAAGGACAATAACGTTCTGGATTACCATTACGAAATTGACAACGAGGGCGGCTGGGTCGATAACGGCAAGGCTACCAAGTATGAAGCTCGCGGAGCCGGATCTATCTATCTTGTGGACGAGAACGGCGATGCTGTTACCAAAGAGAACGACAAGCGCGTGGTGATCGACGCGGAAACCTCCGTTGACTCTTACGGTAATACCAAGGCAACCTACGACTACGGTTACAACGACGCCTCCAATTTCTCTATCCTGGGTAGTCTGCAGCTGGATGCTGCTGCTCGTACCCGTGGCGGTATCAACCTTGGCTTTAACAGCCTGTTCACCCAGAGCACTTACCGTGACGTGCTGACCAAACTCATGAACTATGAGTTCAAGGGCTATTACGGTGACGTCCAGGAGGGTCAGCGTGCCGCTGTATCCTTCGTGAAGGGCGATGCTCGTATCAAGCTGGAGTACGAGGAGAACGGTGTTTACGTAGATCCTACCACCAACCGTGAGTACTATGCGCTCGTTGCCGAGTATCCCGAGGCAACCGCTAAGGAGCTTTACGGTAACATGTTTGCCGTTTACGGAAATTCCGCAAACCTGGCGCGTAGCATGGAGGTTATTACCTACCTGAATACCAATACCGACTTCCGCAACCTGCTTCAGTACGGTATTGAGGGTCAGCACTACGAAAAGCAGGAGGTCGTCGAGACCAATGATAAGGGTGTTGAGGTTGTCAAGTATGTTATAAAGCCTCTGACCAGTGCTGCCGCTGCTGAAAAGTACGGTGTCTACAGCATGGATATTGAGAAGACCGGTAACTGCTTCATCGCAACCCCCACCATGGAGATGGGCGGCGCTGATGCTTGGGTCTATGCTAAGCGTCAGAACAACGACTCTCTGATCAATCCTCTTCTGGGCTTTGATTTCAACACCATGACTGAGGATGATGACTACGGTCTTGATACTGCGCTCATCAACGAGATGAACAAGCTCAGCGAAGAGACCTGGAATAAGATCATGGATTGCGCTTCCATGGACGATCTGAAGTACCTCCTGGAGAACACCACCGACGGTCTTGCCAAGTCCCTCGCTGCCAGCGCAGGTAATGTGAAGCTGAACAAGGCAACCAACCCTGCATACGATCCTTCTATGCCTCAGGGTGCCGATGTTCCTGCCGAGGAGCAGGTCGCTGATACCAGCGGTAGCTCGCCCTACACCATTTATCAGAACTGGCTGAATCAGTACGGCTACGCTTACTCTCCTGTGCCTACGAACTGATCAGAATCGGTTTATGTAATTTAGACCAAAGGGGTAGCCCATCTGTGGATGGTGGGTTACCCTTTTGTGTGCCAAAGGACGGAAGCTATATGAAAAAAACGTATACCCACCTGGTGTGGGATTTTAACGGTACCATTCTGGATGATATACAGTTGGGTATCGATTGTGTCAATGTCATGCTGAAAAAGCGTAATCTCAAAACCCTGGACAGCGTGGAGGAATACCGCGCCATCATGAGATTTCCCGTGATTGATTACTACCGCGACCTTGGATTTGATATGAAAACTGAGGACTATTATGATGTCCTGGCACCGGAATGGGTAGCGCTGTATTTGGCCGGAGAGAAAAACTGTCCTATGATGCCAGGTGTTCTTACCGTACTGGAGGCGGCAAAAGATGCTGGTATCAAGCAGTTGGTAATTTCTGCAACCAAAACAGAGCAGCTGATGAATCAGCTTGGCCGTCTGGGGCTCGTTTCCTATTTTGACGAGATCCTTGGCTTGGATAATTTTTATGCCGCTTCCAAAACCGAGCTGGCCGCCGCATGGCGCCGGGCTCATCCTGAGGCGGTGGTGCTGTCTGTAGGAGATACAGACCACGATGCAGACTTGGGCGATGTGCTGGGCGCGCAATGCTTGCTGTATACAGGCGGGCATCAATCTGAGGAGCGCCTGTTGACTCGAGGAAAGCCTTTGATCCATCATATTGAGGAAATTATGGCGCATTTTTGACCCAAGGCGGGGCGTCTGCAAGCTTGCCGAAGCAGCCGCAAAAAATCTTTGCGGAAATTGAAAAAAATCTTTGCTTTGGCAATTTTTTGCCCGCTTTGACGCTTGACATACCGAAAACAATGTGATATAATGAAGATTGTAAAATAGATATCGAGAACGATTTGTCCCAGAGATATCAGAGCTTTGAACAAATCGCGCGGATCATGTTAAAATACTGAGAAATTCAGGGAGGAAGAAAAATGAAAAAGAAGCTTTTAGTTGTGTTGTTGGCCTCTATCCTGTTGGTTTCCGCTGTTGCTTGCGGCAATGAGGGCGCAGGAGATGAAACGTCTGCCGGTGCTGACACCAGCATCCAGGTGCCCGGTACCGATGCGGCCGTTCCCGGTACGGAAGCCGTAACCAATGGTAACGGCACTGCTGAAACAAGTAAGACGACCGAGACCCAGAAGCCTTCGAACCCCGACTATAATGAAGAGACCCCCACCTTCAAGGATGTGAATAAGACCCTGTACGTTTGGTACGGCAAGGCAACCATCCGCACTTCTACCAATACGGATGACGATGAAAATGCAATTGGCTGGCCTGTGGAGGGCACCCTTCTGACCGCCACCGGCGAGAGCGAGAAGTGGTATCGCATCCAGTATAAGGAGCAGACCTGCTACATTTCCAAGACTGTCGTTGGTGACAACGCCAAGATCGCAGAGATGACCGAGGTCAACGAGGAGATCGAGATCTCCGGTGACGTGAACGTCCGTACTTATCCCTCTACCGATGGCGGCGACCTCACCAAGAGAGGCCTTCTGAAGAAGGGCGCTAAGGTGACCCGCGTGGCTAAGGGCGAGGAGTGGAGCTGCATCCTGTTTACCGTGGAGTCCGAGACCGAGACCACGGCCGACGGCAAGCCCAAGACCGAGGAAAAGCGCTACTTCATCTTCAACGAGTGCATTAAGAATGACGCCGAAACTACTGCTGCTGAGACGACCGTTGCGACTGAAGCCGCAACCGAAGCCGCAACCGAGGGCGCTACTGCATAATAGCTGAATGATCCAGAGACTCCTTCTTGCGAAGGAGTCTCTTTTCTGTGGATTGAACAAAGGCAGAAACCGTAAACTTTTCCTGAAAAGGGCTTGCATTTTTTAGGATGTTGTGGTATAATACTGTAGTATTCATATCTACCCGTGGCACAGCTGGATAGCGCGTCAGACTCCGACTCTGAAGGCCAGCGGTTCGAATCCGCTCGGGTAGGCCAAAAAGAAAAGTCGCGCAAGCGGCTTTTTCTTTTTGTACTCTTCACTATTCTCTTTTCACTCTTCACTTTTCTCTAAATCTCCGCGCGACTTTTCCAGAGAAGAGATAAGAGAGAAGAGAGAAAAGAAAAGGTAGCTTTTCTCCTGCGCCTTTGGCGCTTTGGTCGAAAAGCATTGATTTTTATTATAAAATGTGATATAATGATTATGAAGTGAGGCGAAGACAATGAACAGCCCATTACTTGAAAAATCAATGGATTTTGCAACGCAGATTGTACTCTTCTATGAGGAGTTTTTAAAAAGCAAAAAGGATACGACGATTGCAAAGCAATTATTGCGCTCCGCTACAAGTATCGGCGCGAATATAAACGAAGCTATTTACGGAAACAGCAAAGCAGACTTTATATCGAAATTACATATTTCGCTCAAAGAAACGGGTGAAAGTATTTATTGGATTACCTTGTTGAAGCGCACAAATTTAGTTATTTACGATTTTGATAAGTTGCTTTCGTTAGCCGAAGAAATCAAACGTATGCTGATTTCTTCGCTTAATACTGCCAAATCTACTTAAGAAAATAAATGAAAATACTATATACTGCATTCAAAGGAAAAAATAATACTTCTTATCAAGTAGCAAGCCGCTTAAATGGAACTGTTTTATTTCTAACCAATTCTTTTCAAGGGTTGGAAAAAGATATAGCTACCGTTGTAAATGACTATGATGTTGTTTATATGTTGGGGTGTAATAAGTCATTAAACAACAAAATCAAAATTGAAACTTGTGCCGAATATAACGGAGAACGGATTTTTACAGAATTTGACATATCGGAGCTAAAAAAAAGAATTGACAATAAACTGTCTTATTCTATTTCATATTCTCCTACCAAATATTTGTGTAATGCCGCATTTTATCACATGTTAAAGAAAAATAAAAACACCGTTTTTATACATATTCCTTCGATATCGGGAATGAATAATTGTTTGATAGAAGATATAATTGAGCTTTTAAATTAAGCATTTGAATTTATTTAAAAAATCGCAAAGGTTCAAATCCATCGGTTAAAAAGGTAAAATATCTTTTTTGTACGCGCTTCACAAAAAGAACACCACCCCTCGTGGGTGGTGTTCTTTTTGACTATCCTGGCGGTAAGCAGAAGCCTGCGAAAGCCTTCCCCCTTCAGCGCTTTACCCCGAATATCGCCAGATTGGTCGGCTCGTCGGGAACTGTCAACAGTCCCTTGGCAACCATGGCCTCCAGCACGAAGGCCATCACATCCAAACGGTGATGAATTTTGGCGACATCAGCAACTCCGCACAGGGTGGTGTCCAAATCGTGAGGCACGTACTGCCGTAGCAGAGTCTCAGCTTTATCCGAAATGGAAATCATAAAATCGACGATTTTGTCCCGCATAGGTATCATCATTTCCTCCAGTTGCCAAATGCTATCTTCGGTGAATACGGGAAACAGAGGATGCAGTACGCCGTCGCGACTCTCGATTATATGATCCCTGATCAGCATGGCGATTACCTCGGGATCTTCTTTGGAGGGGCGCCCCAGGATGGCATCACACATGATTTGTCCTTTTTCTCGGAAGCGGAAATAATCGTATTTTTGGCAGGTGATCGCCACGCGATAATTCACGGCAGAAAACCAAGCGGTGCCCTCTTGATTGCCCGTGCGCCCTGTAATGCCGCCGAAATGGTGGTTTTCGTAGTTGTTATCGTAACCGAACAAAAATCCGTTCCCTCCAAGGGGAAGCGCAGGCGGATCCGACACGGGGGATTTAAAACAACTCATTTCGTATCCCCGATACAGCAGGATATTGAGTATCATCCAAAGAAGGCGGTTGTCATCATCATCTTTACCCGAGAAATCCAGGCGTCTGACATCCGAGATCCGCGTCTTCACGGCTTCATGCAGCTCGACAGCCAGCGCATCATATTCCGAAATGGTACGCTTGACAAACTCTTTTTCATAAGCGTCCGTCACGATGATCAGATTCGTGCGATAGCGGTTGCCATTCTTCGTCATCAGCCCCGCCGCTACCAGCGTGTCCAGTTCATCCTCTAAATAGACCGCCGGTACGCCTGTTTCTATGGACAGCTCCCCCTCGGTCATAGGTGCATCGTAGGCCGCCAGCATCAAGGCGCCCGGCAGGCGGCGGTCAAATACATGGCCATAATGATTGTTATCACCCCAAAAATCCAAGCGGAATACGCCGGGATCATAGCTTTTTTCTCCGTATTTTCTTGTCATATTCATCCCTTCCTTCAATTGCTTTCTGGCTTGCGCCAGGTGGTATTTCACCATGTCCACGCTGATACCCAGCTCCCGCGCAATGGTAGCGCAGCTTTTCTGCCCCACATAATAGGCTACCGTCACCTCCCGTCTGTGTCGGGACAGGGTGGCCAGCTCACGCCGTAGAAGATGAAGCTCTTCGTCGGCAGCCTCCTGCTCGGCGTAGGCCGTGGCAGGGGAGGGAACATAAACGCCCAATGCCAGCTCACTTCCTTCATCGGGGAGAGCCGATATCCGCTCACGGAGCTTTTGACGGCGCAGATACATATGAAAAGTATTATCGGCTACTCGCCACACAAAGCCCCAGAAGGCGGCTTCCTCCCGCAGATGGTTTGCCGAGGACAAAACCTGATAGACGATCTCACCGGCCAGATCGTCAGCCTGAGTTCGATCGTATAGCTTGCCGTAGGCATAGCCATAAATGGCCTTGATATTTTCCGCAAGCAACGCGGCTGCGCGTTTTCTGTCCATGGTGTACTCCTTGTTTGAATGCATTCGGTTATATAGTGTCGGAGGGAGGGTGGTGGTGAGGGGTGGGAGAAAATAAATTTTGAAAGGTAAATTGTTGTTTGCCGGCCGTGCCGGCTGCCAATGCCGGGGATGTGCATCCCGTGCAAGCTACATCACACGATGGGCGATACAACGGTAAATTGTTGTTTACCACCTGCGGTGGGGGCGGCCGTGCCGCGGCCAATGCTCGGGGGAGTTCATCCCGTGCCATAGACATCACACGATGGGTAGTTGGTCAGATAAATTGTTGTTTGCGTGGGCTTACTATGAACCCGTAGGGGCGAACTGCGTTCGCCCGCCGTTCCCCAAAAGCCTTTGCTTATCAATATACTTTTTATTACGGGCGAACACAGTTCGCCCCTACGACCATGTTGCTCAGAAAACCGTAAACAACAATTTACCGGTTTATTACCCCTCGCGGTATGCGGCTCGCATGGGTTGCACATCCCCGTTTTTGGCCGCGGGCACTGCCCGCAAACAACAATTTACCGCTTATATCCCATCGTGGGATGTAGATCAACATGGGATACACTACCCCGAGCCAAAGCCCCACCGCAGGTGGTAAGCAACAATTTATCTTCCGCTGTATAAAACAATAAAGGAAAGCCCGCAGGCTTTCCTTGTATGTCACCGATAATCAAACCGTTCCCCCGTCTCCATGAGAAAGCACCGGGCGGCGGTGATCTCGGACAGTCTTGCCTCCATGTCGGCATAGTGAATCTTTTTCACCGCCAAAGTCAGGGTCACCCGATCCGAAAACTCACTGTCGTCGGTCACAACACCGTACTTGGGTAGCTCCTGAAGAATAAGCTGATAATCGGAGTAGGTGGTTTCCAGCATAAACTCGGTGTATTTTTCGTAGGTGATGATCTTGGCTGCCTCCAAGGCGATGGTGGCAGCGTGAGAATAGGCGCGGACAAGACCTCCCACCCCCAAAAGAATGCCGCCAAAATAACGGGTGGTCACCACCACGGCGTCAAAGACCCCTTTTTTGCGGATAGCCTCCAAGGTGGGAAGCCCTGACGAGCCTTGGGGCTCGCCGTCGTCGGAATACCTTGCCGCCAGCTCGTTGGAGGTTCCCTTGCTGATGCGGTAGGCCCAGACGTTATGGGTGGCGTCGGCGTACTGCTTTTGCAGGCTCTTGATGAAGGCCATGGCATCCTCTTCACTCTCTACGTGGGCGGCATGACCGATAAATTCGGAGCGCTTTTCTTCAAATCTGTCCTCGCCCTCGCCCGCCAATGTGGTATACAGAACGGGAGCGACGCTGTTTTCACTCATGATTCTTCTCCTTGGGATTATTTTCAAGCGTGGAAACTTCCTCTTCCGTAGGTTGCAGCCAGGCGTCATCTCCGATGATATCGGTCAGCTTGGCCTTGACAAAGCCGTAGCGCATGGCGCAGGGCGGGGGGATCAGACCCTTGTGGATCATAGTCTCAAATTCACAGAAGGTGACCCACTGGAAATCCACGGTCTCACCCTCTTGCAGGGTGATGGTCGCATCCTCATCCGCCCTGTCGAGGTGGCAGAGGTAGCAATCCATAAAGGCTGACGGTTCCCGGAGGGTGCCGAGATAGATCAGCTCCTCCTTAGGGACATTGATACCCGTTTCCTCCGACAACTCACGCCACGCGGAAGTCAGGCTGTCCTCGCCGCTGAGACCCGAGCCGCCGGTGAATTCCCAGTAACCGGGATACATCCCTTTGGTAGGGGCGCGGAGGGTCAGAAGCAGGCGGTTGGCCGCATCCACGGTAAACACCGAGACAACGGTATGATAGGTGTGGGGCGGCATAGGGTACTGTCGCCCACGGGGATGGGTAATACCCAGGGGGGTGCGGTCTTTATCAAGTAAATCCCAGAGTTCCATAATGGCTCCTTATATCATGACAATGGATTGTTCGTCGGTCAGCGCTACGACCTTTCGCCCCGCCGTCGTCAGCTCGTCTAGATGGCTTTCACGGGCTGGGGTGAAGTGGCAGAGCAAGGTCATGTCTGTCAGACCCAAGCCCCGAAGGTCAGTCATGCCCGCGGGCGGGGCATCGTAGCGGGTGACGTGAGTGAGGTCGCCGCAGACTATATGCGCTCCTGCGCTTCCTCCGATATATGTCACTCCCGATTGGATATAACGAATGATCTCACGGTCAAAACCACTTTTGCGGATGTGGTCAAGGGTGGAGAAGGTATTGCCACCACTGATATAGAGGACATCGATGTCCAGGCCAACTGAGGGGGCGGGATCGGCGTAGTCCAGCACGCGGACAAGGGCGGGATCAAAGCCCAGCTCCGCCATACGGGCGTGATACTTGCCGCCTGTCACCTTGTCGGAGGTGGCTTTTTCGTTGGGGATGAACAGGAGATGGCACTCCGAAAGGGGCTTCGGGAGGTTGTCCAGAATGACCTGGCGGGAGCGCTCGTTGCGGAAGTCGCAGGAAGATAGAATGAGTTTCATAGCGGCTCCTTGGAATGTTAAGGTGGAAATTCATTTTGACTAATTCAGTCGTAGGGGCGAACTGCGTTCGCCCGCAAGTTAAGACAGATCAAATTTTGATAACGGTGATTGGGATAAGCGGGCGAACACAGTTCGCCCCTACGGCATCGTAGAAATCGCCACAAACTACCAAGTATCCTCTTCCTTCACGGTCTTGGCATTGGGATCATACTTCTTCATGAGCCCATACACTCGATCGTCTACGGTGGCTACCACGGTGACGGCATCGTAGCCGTAGTCTACCGATTCCACGGCGGCTTGCTCGGAGTAGAGGCGGGACAAAGCCCCTTGCTCGGCGTTGGGAATCACGAAGGTTACGGTGCGCTTTCCGCGGCGGATGATATCCTGAATGGCCTCGGCTAACTCGTCGCATCCCTGACCTGTCAAGGCTGAGATACACACGGCACGTTTTTGACCGTCGCGGCCGCTGACCTTGTTGGCGGTCACATCCATGAGGCTGACGGCGTCCCCAAAGGCACGGTCACACTTGTTAAACACGTACAGGGTAGGCTTACCGCCCGCGCCCAGCTCGTCCAAAAGCTGCTCGGTGACCTCCAGTTGGGAAGCGCACTCAGGGTCGGAAGCATCCAGCAGGAGCATGATGATGTCGGCGTAAACCGCTTCCTCCAGGGTGGAGCGGAAGGCATTGACCAGATGGTGGGGGAGCTTTTTGATAAAGCCAACGGTGTCGGTCAAGAGGACGGACTCACCGCTTGGCAGGGTGAACTTGCGGGTGGTGGGATCTAGGGTGGCGAAGAGCTTGTCCTCCGCCAAAATGCCCGCACCCGTCAGGGTATTGAGCAGGGTGGATTTGCCTGCGTTGGTGTAGCCCACGATGGCGATCTTGGGCACGCCGCTTCTGTCGCGGGAAGCACGCATGGTGCGGCGGTTCTTCTCCACCACCTCAAGCTCAGCCTTCAGGGCGTCGATGCGGCGTTTCATGTGCCGTCTGTCGCTTTCCAGCTTGGACTCACCGGGGCCTCGGGTGCCGATACCACCGCCCAAACGGGACATTTCGATACCGTGACCCGTAAGCCGTGGAGCTGTATATTGCAGCTGTGCCAGCTCCACCTGCAGCTTACCCTCGGAGGTCACGGCGTGGAGGGCGAATATATCCAGAATCAAAATGGAGCGGTCAATGACGCGGAGGTTGTCCCCTCCGATGTCATCCTCCAGATTGCGGATCTGCACGGGAGAAAGATCGCAGTCGAAGACCACAAGGCCTATATCATTGTTGTGGCAGAGATCAGCCAACTCTTTGACCTTGCCCGAGCCAATGAGGGTGCGGGGATCGGGGGTAGTCTTTTGGATCATGCGGGCGAAGGTCTCGCCCCCTGCGGTGTCCAAGAGACGTTCCAACTCGTCCAGGGATTTTTCGGCCTCCTCAATACTGTCAGCGGCGGTGCGCTCCTCGCGGGCAACCACGCCCACAAGGACGGCCTTGATGGGGGATTCGTTTTCACCCTTGGATATAATGGTGTTTTTATTTTCAGACATATAAATTCCTCTCTTATAGATATGGGCTGTAACATAAATTGTTGTTTACCACCTGCGGTGGGGCTTTGGCTCGGGGTAGTGCATCCTGTGCTAGATACATCACGCGATGGATGGTTAGGCAGATAAATTGTTGTTTATATTCTTCTCAACTTTTCTCTCCACGGCGAGAGAAAAGTTGCAAAAGAAGCGCCGCTTAGTGCAGAACCTACGGTTCTCCCTAAGAACCCAACTCCCTCGTGACGCTAGCCGTTTGGCAAAGGCCAAACGGACAACAGCGTGTTTTTTGTCAGCCACCGGCGATGGCCCGCCCCCACGGCGGAGCGCCTCGGGGCTCATCGAAAAGCCGATTGACATATTTCTGTTGGTCGAACAAGGGAATGTTCAGGGTCAAGTGGCGAAGCTACAGTTCTGATGGCGAATGGACAAATGTTGTTGTTTTTCAATCAAACGATTATCTCTCGCCGTGAGAACTATGGATTCGATACTATTTTTCAATATTGAATTTCTTCAAACTCACTAACGCTTTCTGAACGGCACGGTATGAGCCTCAAGGCGCTCCGCCGCAGGGGCGGGCTATCGGCGTTGGCTGACACAAAACACGCGATAGCCGCTCCACTCCCTTTCGGGGAGCGGCGTGCGTCACGAGGGAGTTGGGTTCTTAGGGAGAACCGTAGGTTCTGCACTAAGCGGCGTTCTTTTGAGCCGCTTGCGGCGTCTTTTCATGCCGCCGTGGGCAGAAAAGTGGAAAGAATGCTAAACAACAATTTACCTGCCCAACTACCCATCGCGTGACGCATTAGGTAGAGGATGCACTACCCCGAGCGATGGCCGCGGCACGGCCGCCAAACAACAATTTATCGTCTCACCAATTCCACAATTTAATAAAAGCAAAAGGACAGGACGCATACAGCGCACCTGTCCTTTTATCGGTTGACATATTGCCCCCGTGGAAGCATAGGCATCCCACAGGCTCCAAGGAGAGATTACTGCTTGATACCGGCCAGTCTCTTCTTGAACTTATCCACACGACCGCCAACGTCGACAAACTTCTGCTTGCCGGTGTAGAAGGGGTGGCACTTGGAGCAAATTTCAACACGCATCTCGCTACCCTTGGTAGAACGAGAAACGACAGTCTCGCCGCAGGCGCACTTGATGGTGCACTCAACGTACTCAGGATGGATACCGTTCTTCATTTTCATTTACCTCACTCTTAAATTTCTCATGTTCTTTGACATGGGGTACAAAAGCCTATATATTATAGCACAAAGGATTTCAAAATGCAAGGGGTTTTTGAAATTTTCCCAAAAAACTTTTTTCCTCGCTGCGGATTTGCCCTTTGAGGAAACCTCATGCGTCCTTTTTCATACGTGCCGTCCCGCCGCCGTCCTCCGCGATCAGCCCTTGCTCTATACAGTAGGAGAGGATGGACCGTCGGGTGATGATGCCCATGAACATATCGCGGTCATCTACGACGGGAACAAAGTTTTGCTCCAGGGCGCGGGTCAGCAGGGCCTCTACGTTAGCGGTGATACGAACGGGCGGCATGCGGTCTTGGGAGATGATATCGTCGATCCGCGCCTGCTCCAGATCATGGGTCTCCAGACTCCCCATGCTCATGATGTTCCAAAGAAAGTCACCCTCGCTGATACAACCGCGGTAGCGGCCGTCTCTGGAGATCACGGGGATGGCGGTGTAGCCGTGTCGGTGCAATTTTTCCATGCCTTGACGGAAACTGCTACCCTCCACAAGATAGGCCACCTGACTTTTGGGTTTCAGTAAAAATGCAATGTTCATGCTATATCAGCCCCTCCCAGAGCTGTGTTCGTTGGGGCGGCTTGTGGGTATGTCCCACAAGTACAGTCCACGGCCGAAGGGCTTTTTCCGCCAAAATCGCGGAAAGCCTTGGCGTGTCCGTTGGCTTATCGGTCGGTACTTCGATTGTATGTGATTGTGTCATCAAAATAGACCGTCTTAGCTCAAAAGATGGCGAGGACTCAGCAAAGCATGATATTGGAATAGGGATCAGCGACCTCTGCGCTTCAGCCAGATCCCAAGACCCGTGCCAAGGAGAGCCAGGGGCAGAACGACCACGGTCATCAGACCTACTACGATGGCAGAGGTTGTGGTTACGCCGTCCAGCACGGGGACAGAGAGGTTGGCCGCGCTGAGGGTGGAATAAATGGAGGTGAATCTTTCGTCCTCCACCATCCAGCGCAGAGACATCATGAGATAATAGTAGTTGCCGTGGCTTGCGGCCTTGGCATATTCGTCTGTAAACGCCTTTTCGGAGGCGAACCAGGTCATATAGGCCTGATCCTTGGTGCCGTCTCCGGCCTCGGTTTCCATGATGCCGCAAGCAGCCACGAATTGAGCGGAAGCGCTGCACAAAGGCGTCTTGGCGCTGTCCTCGGATACCCGATAGCCGCTTTCAGAGGTGCCCAGCAGCACTTGGGTCTCAACGCCGGAGGGCAGGGGATCGGTAAAGGCGATACCCATGGATTCGGGCATATAAGCGAGATATCCCATAGATCCTACAGCGTTCATGGCGGCGTGATTGGAATTGATGAGAGGTACCAGAAGATGGGCCTCTCCGTTGTGATAGCTGGTGTTGGTATCTACCACCATACCGTCGGTGGGACTCATACCAAAGAGGGCGCAGACCGACGCCAGGTTTTCAAAGCCCGAGGAGGCGGGGCCGCTGACCAGGAGGAAGGAACCGCCGTTTTTGATATAGGCCTTGAGAATATCGGCCTCGTGCTCGGTCAGATCGCTTGTGGGGGAGAAAAGGATGATGCATCCGGCATCCTCGGGGAAGGTGGTTTCCTTCCCAAGATCCAACTCCGTGGGCGCAAGATCCGCATTGCTGAAAACCTCATGCAGGGTTTTGGAGAGGGTCTGCTTTCCTTCGCCTGTCAGGATATAGGGACGGGGGATCAAGGGCTGGGTCACATAATCCAGAGCCGAGGTCAGGAGGGCCTCACCCTTGAAGTAACGGGTGGTGGCGGCCTGATCCATATCGGTGCTGTAAAGGTTATGGTAATAAGTGTACTCAGCCTCTGTCATTTCATAAGTATAGCCCACACCGGAGTTGATGAATTCATTGACATAATAATACATATCCGAGGCGTCAATGATCTGATAGCGGCGCCCACTCTCTACGATGAGACTGCCGTTGCTCACGGTTCGGGAGGTATACTTCTTGAGAAAATCGGGAGACGTGGAGGGATTGACGGATCTAAGGGAAAGATGATCGCTGGCATTCAGATAATTGAGCAGGAACATGCTCATGGATTCATTGGGTAGCTCATTTTCATAAATCCAGTAGATGGTGATATCCTCGTCTATGCCTGCGACGAAATTCTTTGTATCTCGGGAAACCTTGTGCATTTCAACGCCGGTGACGTCAAAGCGGGTGAAATCCGAGGGGATTTGATAGGCAAGCACGCTGATGAGTATGGCGGCACAGAGGACAGCCGCGCTGATTACAAAGGCGCGGACAGGTTTATGAAAGCTTTTCATGGTGTCTGTCCTCCTTTCAAGCCTGGCGACGCTTGTGCTCGGACCGGACGGTCAGGAACACGAAAAATGCTGCAAAGACCAAAAGCACAACGACGGAATACAGATCTACAAAGCCGCTCTGCACGACCCATTCGTATTGGTAGAACGGCGAAAACTGGAAGGCGATGAAGGGGAACAGGCCCTCATAAAGCCCCCATTTCAGTACCATGTCCAAAAGATAGGAAACGCAAAGGACAAGGGCCGCTGCGGCGGCGGTAATACAGGTGGCGGCTACGTTTTTGGTAGAGAACCACGCGATGGCTATTCCGATCAACGCGACCACGCCGAAACAGATGAAGGAAGCCGGGGCAGAATAGGGGAGATAGCTGATCAGGGTGGGGGCGAAGTACAGCACAACGCAGGTGGCCATACCCGTGACGGCGGCCACGGACTTGAATTTCGTCAGAGACGAGATGAACAGGCAGAGAGCCAGAAGCGCCGCGCCAAGGAAGAAATACATCAGAATGGTGGTGTATGCCCACGCGAAGTTGACCTTTCCGAAGGTGCTGAGCAACAGGGGGTAAAGGGCTATGATGACCATGGGCACGGCAAACACGGTCAGAAGCGCCAGATACTTACCCAGGATCACAGTCAGGGGCTTCAGGGGAAGCGCACGGTAGAGCATGTCTGTTCCGTGCTTTCGGTCATCTGCCATGCTTCTCATGCAAAGGATGGGCACCATCAGCATGAGCACGTATTCACAATAACCGCCGGACCAGGCATAGGCCAGATCCGCCAGGCCATAATTTAAGTTGATGATAAACATCATAGCGCCCATCACCACCAGCAAAACCGCGGCAAACAAAAAGCCGTATACGTTGTTCAGATAGGCTTTGATTTCACGTTTATATACTGCGATCATATCAGTCTGTATCCTCCTCATACTCCGCCTCTTGTACCTCGTCGGCCGCTTGAGTCAAGGTCAGAAAAGCTTCCTCCAAGGATTGGTCATTGGTTTCCACGGACAGCACGGTATGCCGTGCCTGGGTCAAAGCGAAGGTCAGCCGATTGCCAACCCCCGGCGCGCCGTCGGTGACCACTCGAAGCTCGGCGGATTCTGCGGTTGCTTTCATAACGGTGACGGACAGAACGCCCTTGACCTCCCCCAGTAGCTCCCGTACCCCCGCGCCGTCTCCTTGGATCGTGACGGTCAGGGCAGAGGCATCCTCGGGACAATCCAGCATTTCGGGAACGTCATCGGCGATCACCCGTCCCTCGGACAGGATGATGATGTGGTCACAGTAGGAGCGGATATCTGCCAGCACGTGGCTTGACACCAGCACGCTTTTGGTTTGTCCCAGCTTTTGAATCAGCTCCCTGATCTCAACGACCTGCCTGGGATCCAGTCCTTCGGTGGGCTCGTCCAGCAGAATGACGTCGGGGGCGCCCATCAATGCCTGAGCCAGCCCCACCTTTTGGCAATAGCCTCGGGACAGGTTGCGGATGAGACGATCCTGTACGCCGAGAAGCCCCGTCACAGATAGAGCTTCCTTGATTTGGGCGTGAAGGCTTTCGCCCTTGACTCCCCGGGCAAGCCCCACGAATTCCAATGCCTCGTAAGGCGTCAAATCGGGGAACAGCGCCGGATCCTCGGGGAGATAACCGATTTGTTTTTTTGCCGCGAGGGGCATTTTGGCAATATCATAGCCGTTGATGAGCACCAGTCCCTCGGTGGGCTCCAGTGCCCCTGCGATCACGTTCATGAGGGTGGATTTTCCGGCTCCCCGAGGCCCCAACAGGCCGTATATTTTTCTGTTTCTGACCGTAAAGCTGACATCGCTCAAGGCCGCTATGGGATTTGAGTCGTAATGTACGGTTACGTTTTTGATTTCTACCAAAGCTCATTCCTCCGTGTATTCGGTATGCGGCATGCCGCATATATCTACCTATATTATACATCATACACCTGTGAAGTGTCAAGGGGCTGATACATTTTTGACGGTTTTATGATTTTGTATCTGTGAAAAAATTCTTTCGATTGGGGGATACAACAAAAGGACCGGATCCATCTCAGGATCCGGTCCTCGGATGTCGGAAGAAACGGGCTTCGGGATTATGCCTCGTCGTCCTTCTTCTTCTTGGCAAGAGCGATAGCAGCAGCGGCGGCAGCCGTGCCGATCACGCCCAGGGATGCGGAAATGGTAGAACCACAGCCCTCCTCTACAGGAGCGGTATCGCTACCCGTGGCGGTGTCGACGGCAACGGAACCGTCAGCCTGACCTTCGGTTGTCTTTTCATCCTCCGCCTTGGTCTCGGCTTGAGTGTCTACGGTTGCTGCGGTATCCTTTTCGGCCTCGGTATCAGCCTCAGTGACAGCCTCGGTCTCAGCCCCAGATTCAGCATCGGTGGCAGCCTCGGTATCCTCAGAGGGCTCAGTCTCGGGCTCTGCGTCGGGGGTAGTCTCGGGCTCGGTTTCGGTATCGGTGACATTACCGGTAGCGTTTGCCTCGGTGGAGATATAGCTGTACTTGAAGCGTGCGCCGGGAGCTACGTCGCCGGAGATGTAGAAGTCCATGATATCGCCGGAGAACTTGGTGTCGTCGCCCTCGTCGTGGACGTTGTCGGTCCAAGAGAAGTTGATGGTGTAGTCGTTGCCGGAAAGGCCCAGATCGGACTTGGCCACCTTCACGGTCATGTAGCGGCCGTCCACCTTGTACTCGCAGTCAACTACCTTTTCGGAAGCGTAACCCTCGCCGGTGAACTTCTCCAGCACTACGGTCTCAGCGGAAGCGGCGGACTTGTTGACGACGTATTCAAAGGTCTCCCAGCCCTGATTGGCCTGGTCGGTGTCGATGTAGAGATTCATCCACAGGTTGTCGGTATAGGGGGTGATGTCCTCGGCGCACTCCACGTGGAAGTAGACGTACTCGTCATCGCGGGCGATCTGCGCGCCGATGATATCATTACGACCGGAGGTTTCGGTATAGACCAGCGTACCGTAGCCGGGGGCGTTTCTATCCTCGGTGTTGCCGATGTAGGCGGCGTAGTAGGGCTCAACGCTTTCCCACTGATCATGACCTGCGGCCATGTCGATGGTGGCGCTCAGGCTGGGGGTGGGGATGGCGCGGGCGCCCTTGAACTGACGAACGTAGTTCACCAGTTGATAGTAATAGTGATCCTTCAGCGCACCCTTGGTGGGCTCGATGTCGCGGGAGAATTCGTCATTGTACTGATCGGGGAAAGCGTTTTCCACGGCGGCGGGGTTGCCCTCGTTTTCGGGCCATACCTCATAGCGACCTACGCGGAACTCATTCCAGCCGGTAACGAAGATGACCTTGGGATCTACCTCCAGAGCATACTCGAACTGCTCCGCGAAGTTGTAGCCCCACTTGGAGGCCTCAGCACCCTCCACCTCGTAGCGGTTGGGGTACTTGGAGGTATAGGAACGGCCGGCGATGTGGTTGCCGCTCATAGCGGCCAGCATCTTGTTCTCGTAGTCGTGGTTCATAGCGATGCCGACGGTCATTTGCTCCACGATACCCTTTCTCGCATCACCTTTGTTGGCGTAGTAGAGCGCCTGAGGATACATAGACAGCCAACCCCAGTTGGCGTAAGCGGTCTTGTCTACCACGTAACCGGGCTGACCTGCGCGGAAGGTGAAGAAATTAGAGATCTCCTTCTCCACGGGAGAGGCGGAGGGCTTTACGGAGTTCTTGATCGCCATGAGCATGGGCTTATCATCCCAGTAGAACCACAGATTGTTCCACTTGCCCGCGCGGAAAATATCCAGGTATAGGGATTGGAGCTGGGTGTTGGTGTAGCTTTCATCCCAGAAGGGCAGCATGAAGGATACCTTGGGGGCTTTCAGACCGTCCTCCATGGCGTCGGACCATTCCTCCATGAGGGGGGTGTAGGCGTTGCGCCAGGTCATCTCGGCATTGGTGTTGTCGGTGAAGATCACGTCTACGCCCGCGTTGGTGAGCAGCTCTGCCTGCTTGCGGAGCACCCACTTGTCATCGCCGCGGTAGAAGCCGTAGATGGACTCGTTCCACCAGTAGGAGGTGGTTTTCAGATCCTTCCAAAGCGGATTGTCCCAGTCGCGCATGGCATCGGGGTACTGCTCGGAGAGCTTTTGCAGGTTGGCGGGGACGTCATTGGTAAAGCCGTCAATGTGCCAGGTCCAGTAGAACATAGCCAGGGTCTTGTCATCCTTGAGATCGCCAACGTCAGCGTTGGTCAGGGACACACGGCCCAAACCGTCGGTAAATACCCAGGTGTCGGGCATGACGGGGTGAGTGTAAATGAGGCTATCCTCAGGGATGACGTAAGCGGGGGGCGCTACGTGGTCGCCCGTGACCGTGTCTTCGGGCTTTTCACATTCCATAAAAAATTCATCCTTTTCTTCGTTGAATATGATCTGCATGATGGGGTACTGAATATTGGTCTCCACAGGGAAGCCGTCGCGATAGACATAGCCCTTGAAGTTTTCCACATTGTTGTAGACGTACATCGCGGGAGCTTTGTTGTAGTTGTGGGCGATGAACAGGTAGTCACCTGCAGGCACCTCGTCAAAGGTGACACCCTGCATGGCGTTGTCTACCATCTTGACGCGGCCCGTGGCTACGGGATCCTCGGACACAGTCTTTTCATAGGTGCCCTTCCAGGCGTAGACCGACATATCTACTTCCATATCGGTGGCCATGTAGGTAGCCATTTTGAACTGCACACCCACGAAGGAGGAGGCCACGTTCAGACGCATACCGAAGGGACCGTTCATGTTGAAAACAGCTTCACCGGTGTTGCCGGTGTAGGGGTACTTGATGTTGCGGATTTCGCCGGAGGGCTCGCAATTGCCGAAGGGCTCCAGCATAGGATTGGTCATTCTGATCTTCAATTCGGGTTCTCCTCTCTGCTCAAGTCCGTTGAGGTACAAAAAGCCTTTGGAATCCGAGGGGCTCATGTTGGTCCATACACCCACGTCGGCACCGCCGTCGGAGATGTGGAACAGATACTCACCGGCGGGCTGGGGATCAAACTCCACCCAGTGATACTGGCCGTCCTTCAAAGGATTGTATGCCTGCTTGGCAATAGGCTCGGAGGCGATGGTTTTGTCATAACCGCCCAGCCATTTATACACAGACAGGGTGGCGTAGGAGTCGGTTTTTGTCCAGGTGGGCATAGCAAAACCGAATCCCGTGAACTCGCCGTTGATCATGGCGCGGTAGGAGTATGTCTTGCCTACACGGACAGGCTCACGGGTACCCGTGCCGTTCTGAATGCTGATATCCTCAGCGGCATACACGGGGATGACCATGCTGAAGGCACTGCCTACCATCAAAAGACACAGAAGCAGCGCAAGCAAACGCTTGATGGTTGATGATTTCATAAAATAAAATCTCCTTTCAAGGAAGGGCTGATGGGGGAAAGCCGCACCCGCCCTTTGTTGGCTATATTATACAATGTTATGACCTCTTTGTCAACTAAAAAAATGTATTTTGCGCAAAAAGGGGAGAATTTTTTTTGCTTGGATGATCTGAAGGGTATCTCTAAAGAAAAAGATTGACTTATCCGCCGATTTGTGTTATACTTTTCTTATGGCCTCGGATGAGGCTCGAAATCAAGGGGAGGTGCGGGATGAAGCTCTTATTGTATCTTTCATATGACGGATCCGGATTCTGCGGATACCAGGCGCAGAGCCACGGAAACACGGTTCAGCAGACGCTGAACGCGGCAACCGAAGCCGTTTTCGGCCATCCCTGTGACGTCACCGGCTGCAGCCGCACCGACAGCGGCGTCCACGCCCATATGTTCTGTGCTACCGTCACAGGGCAGGGAGGTACCCCTCTTGTCACTACCATCCCTTTGGATAAGCTCCCTGCGGTGTTGAATATTCACCTGCCCGATACCATTGCCGTGGGCTATGCCTGCCGCGTACCCGAAGATTTTCATCCCCGTTATTCGGTCAGCTCCAAGGAGTACGTATACAAGATTTATAACGCGCCCCACCGCTGTCCCTTTGAGCATAAGCGGAGCTGGCATATCCCTCAGCATCTCGATGAGGATGCTGTGGCCCAAATGGATGCCGCCGCCCGTTGCTTTATAGGGAAGCGAGATTTTTCGGCTTGCATGGCGTCGGGCTCCGAGATTGAGGACAGGGTGAGAAACGTCATGTCCGCCTCGGTCAGACGGGAAGGAAATTACGTATATTTTACCGTCCGTGCCGACGGCTTTCTTTACAACATGGTACGCATCATGACGGGGACGCTTTTGGACGTGGCGTTAGGCAAGATTCCCGCCCACTCCCTGCCGGAACGCCTGGCTTCTCTGGATCGCCGTGCCATGGGACGCACCGCACCCGCGGAGGGCCTTTATCTTCATCGTGTCTTTTACAACGATCCGTCCGTTCCCGGTTACGTAGGAGGTGATGACCGTGAGTGCTAAGCGACCTAATGGCAAGCATCCTCTCCGCCCCCTGTGGCAACGGCTATATGCCTTTATCAAGCGGTTTTCCCGCTTGCCGGAGGAGGAAAGTATAGAGCCCATTGATTTTTCCGCACCCTCTGTCCCCTATTATACTAACCTGGCGGAGCGGTTCAACCTGGCGCGCATCGTTCTGTACATGGTGCTTTTCGTGTTTGTTGTGGTGACGGTGGTCAGCAGTCGCCATCTGATTACCTATGAGAATCTTTACTATCTGGTCAAGGACGTAGGTGCCGCTACTCTGACGGCGCAGTCCCAGGCCGATCATTTGAACTATCCCGTGTCCGGTGTCTCGGCGGATTTTGGCCTGTATCGCGGTGGCCTTACCATCGCGGGCAGTGAGGAGATCACGGTGCTCAGCGGCTCGGGAAAGCAGACCCTTTCGGAAAATGTTTCCCTGGCCGCGCCCCAGATCCGCACGGGAGAACAATATTTTGTGACCTTCAGCCGCGGAGAGCGGGATTTTTCGGTTTACAACGCTTTTGTCCGTGTGAAGAAGGAAGCGACCGAATTCCCCGTTTACGATGTCTGCATGGGGCGTGACGGCGCCTACGCGGTGCTGACCCGCTCGGCTGATTATACGTCTGAGGTCATTTTTTATGATGCGGATATGACCAAGCGCCTGGCCGTGCGCCGTATCGGCTATGTGACGGCCATGTCCGTCAGTCCTGATGGCAGTACCCTGGCGGTGGTGTCGTTGGAGCTGGGGGACAACGGCTATACCACTAAGGTGAGCTTTGTGCGTAGCGATGGCACCGAAAAACAGGTGCTTCTGTCCGACACTACCGCGCTGAGCGCCGAATTTCTGTCCGATGACCGCCTGGCAGTAGTTTTTGAGGATCGAATTGTCTTTTACCGCAACGATAGCGTCAAGCTGTCTGAAATTCCCTATGAGGGGGATACCCCCCTGCTGACCGCTGCCACCACCGATGGCTACGTAGGGTTGCTCATGGCCTCGCGGGAGCAGTTAGACGAGCGTGTGCTCAAGGTATATGACAAAAACGGCAAGGCGACCTATGAAGTAGCGCTGGAGGACGTTGACGACGCCTCAGAGCTTGTTCTTCATGGTAAAAACGTATATATTCGCCTGAAAACGCATATCCTGTACGTATCAGAACAGGGGGCAAAGCAGGCGGTGGCGTCTGTTCCTCGTGATACGGTCTCACTTTTGCCGGATAGCAACGGTAGCTTGCTGGCCTGCGGGCCCGCCTACGCCGTGCGCATCAAGCCGTCGGATTTCCGGGTGAAATCGTAATCTCCGCCTTGCCTCTGTCGTAAGGAGGATAGGGTGAAAGTTGTTTTTGATTTGATTTTGTTGGCCATCTTTGGTCTGTTTGCCTTTTGGGGCTACCGAAAGGGCTTAATCCGCATGGTGCTCAGCCTGGGACGGCTGATCTTGGCGGTTGTCTTCACCGTTACGCTGGGATCACCCTTCTCCACCTGGCTTCATGAGAGGATGATGCCCTCGTCGCCCGCGTTGCCGGCGGCGGTTTTGGGCCACGTCCTTCTGTTTCTTCTTGCCTTTGTTCTTTTGACTGTAGCCATGGTGATTCTGGGTAAGCTGGCTGATCTGCCGCTGATCCGCACGGGGGATAAGCTCTTGGGATTGGGCGTTGGATGCGTCAGCGGACTCATCACCGTAGCCCTGGTGTCCTCGGTGTTGTACGCCGTGGTGTATATCACGGGCAACATGAGTGCCTATGATGATTCGGTGGTCTTTCAGACTGTACAAAAAATGAACATTTTCCAATTGATATTTTCAAAATTCATGGAATAAATCTCAACCGTCCATAAGGAGATCTTTATGATCCGATTCCCGCAGGAAGCAGTTCCTCTGCTTCTCTCCTGGTATCACGCCTGCCGTCGGGATCTGCCCTGGCGACAGACCCGTGATCCTTACCATATCCTCGTCTCGGAGATCATGCTCCAGCAGACCCGCGCCGAGACGGTAAAGCCCTATTACGCCCGATTCCTATCCGAGCTGCCCACGGTGCAGGCCTTGGCTGAGGCACCCGAGGATCTTATCCTCAAGCTGTGGGAGGGCTTGGGCTACTACAGCCGCGTCCGCAACCTGCAAAAGGCGGCGCGTGCCGTGATGGACAACCATGGCGGCGTGATTCCCGCGGACTATGACAAGCTCCTGGCTCTCCCGGGGGTGGGGCGCTATACCGCGGGTGCGGTGGGCTCCATCGCTTACGGTCTTCCGGTGGCGGCGGTGGACGGCAACGTGCTCCGCGTGGCCGCCCGTGTCATGGGAGACGGACGGGATATCCTGACCGACGCTACCCGAAGATCCATTGAGGATGCGATCGCCCCCTGTGTGCCTGCTTCCGATGCCGGGGATTTCAATCAAAGCCTCATTGAGCTGGGGGCGTTGATCTGCCTTCCCGGCGGCAATGCCAAATGTCATGACTGCCCGCTCCAATTGCTCTGCGCCGCCAAACGGGAGGGCAGAGTAGAGGAATTGCCGCTTCGTATTGTCAAAACCAAAAGGAAATTTGAGGACCTGACGGTGCTTTTGCTCCGTGTAAAGGATGGAGACGGCAACCCTCGCTACGTCATCCGCCGCCGACCTGACAGCGGCCTTCTGGCGGGGCTTTACGAGTTTCCCTATATGAGCGGTCACGCTGATCCCGATCGGGTGGCCGAGGCCCTTACCCTGGAGGGCGCGACGGTACATCATATCACCCCGCTCCCCGAAGGGAAGCACGTCTTTACCCATATCACATGGCAAATGCGTGGGTATCTCTGCGACGTGACTCTGCCGGATTCTCATATTGAAGATGGGCTGTGCCATGGTCTTCTCGCGGGTGCTGAGGATATGGCGGCTCAGTATTCCATCCCCTCCGCGTTTGTGGTCTACAAAAACATTTGCTTTGAAGCCCCCCCCGTATAAACCATCCCCCGTCAGGCAATTTTCCTTGCCAGACGGGGGATTTTTGTATACTGAAAAATTTTTTGAAAAATTTCAAAAAAACCTATTGACAAACGGTCAAACATGGTGTATAATAAAACCGTACCAAAAAGGTGCAGATTAAAAAGGAGCGAAGCCGACATGAGGATCACACAAGAAGCCGACTACGCACTCCGCATGGTCAGTCTGCTGACAAAATCAGGCGCGGTTTTCTCATATGGAACGGTGCAGGGCACATTGTTTGCCCCGTCCATGGCCGATGCCGTGGCGGTTCCCGTGGGATTTGCCAACAAGATCCTGCGCAAGCTGTCTTTGGCGGGTATTGTCAAAGCCATGCGCGGTGTGGCGGGAGGGTATTATCTCCTGCGCGATCCCAAGGAGCTGACGATCAAAGACGTGATCGAGACCATCGACGGGCCCATTGAAATTTCCAAGTGCCTGTCGGAGAGCTGTGATTGTCTGAACAATCCCAACAAGGACTGCTGCCGATTCCACAACGTGTTTGGTGTGCTGAATCAAATGCTGGTGGAGCGGTTAGATCGTCTGACGATTGCCATGATGGTGGATGCCGACCTTTCTGTCTGTGACCTTTTGGAGACCATCAAATAAGTCATTCTTAAATTTCAAAAAATCATACATTAATGGAGGAAAACAACATGAAAAAGTGGAGATGCAAGGTTTGCGGAGAGATCATTGAGAGCGAGAATTACCCCGAGCAGTGCCCCAGATGCAAGGTCAAGGGCGAGGATAAGTTTGAAGAAGTCGTTGACGACAAGATGACCTGGGCCGCTGAGCACGTTGTTGGTGTTGCTAAGGGCGCACCCGAGGCTATCATTGAGGGTCTGCGTGCCAACTTCGAGGGCGAGTGCTCCGAGGTCGGTATGTACTTGGCTATGGCTCGTGTAGCCGCAAGAGAAGGCTATCCCGAGATCGCCCTGTACTGGGAGAAGGCCGCCTATGAGGAGGCCGAGCACGCCGCTAAGTTCGCAGAGCTTTTGGGCGAGTGCCTCACCGATTCCACCAAGAAGAATCTGGAAATGCGCGTGGCCGCCGAGAACGGCGCAACCGCAGGCAAGTTCGAGCTGGCTAAGATGGCTAAGGAGCTGAACCTGGATGCTATCCACGATACCGTTCACGAGATGGCTCGCGACGAAGCAAGACACGGCAAGGCTTTCGCAGGCCTCTTGGAGCGTTATTTCGGTAAGTAATCTATCTTCGTAGGGGCGACCTGCGGTCGCCCGCATCGACAAAATACCCATACCAATAAACTCTTAACGTGGCGGGCGACCGCAGGTCGCCCCTACGGTACAAATCTAACAACTCAAAAGGAGACTACACCTATGAAATACGTTTGCCCCTGTGGTTATGAATACGATCCCGCCGTCGGTGATCCCGACAACGGCATTGCCCCCGGTACTGCCTGGGAAGACCTGCCTGAGGACTTCGAATGCCCCGTTTGCGGATTGGGCAAGGACGCATTCGAAAAGGAAGACTGATTCCACAAATTAAGTAAACCCTATCCTTTCAAATTTCTGAAATAGTTTTCATATTCCTTTCCTAAAAAATAGTTTTCATATTCCTTTCCTAAAATAGTTCAAATTTCTTTCATTTTTCTTTTCTAAATTTTTTGCAGCCCGCCGCAAGGCGGGCTGCTTTCATCACCTTTGAAAAACGAAAGCGGAAGCCGCACGCGGCTTCCGCTTGTTTTTATTACAGGATATCTTTCTTGCGCTTGACGGCTGCAAGAGGCACAAGGGCAAACAGAAGAAGTACCATAGAAATCTGAGAAGCTATGGCGCTTGAACAACCGCTTTCGGTGAGATCTCCGTCGGTTGAGGGAGTTGTCACCTCTTCATTCAGGGACTCGTTTGTTTCGGAAGCTGTGCCGCTCTGTGTGGAGGTATCCGCAGAGGGCTGAGTTTCCTGACTGACGGGGGGCTCTGCGGTGGTCTCGATATTGTTGCCTTCGGTATCGGCTTGGGGAATGGTAGATGCTTCGGTAGATGCCTCGGTGGACACTTCTGTAGATGCCTCGGTAATCTCCTCGGTGGATTCCTCGGTAGATTCTTCGACAGGCTCTTCGGTAGTCTCTTCCGTGGGCTTTTCGGTTTCTACGGGGAGAGCTTCAATGACGACGGTCTCCAGCGTTGTGCCGCAGACGGTACATTCCTTATGCTTGCTGCCCTCCGCGCCGGGAGCGGCTTCGGTATCAATGATCCAATCCCCTGCGGTGTGTCCGAGGGCGTCTGTTTCGCCGTCGGTATAGCTGTCGTTACAGCGAGAGCAGGTATGGGTGGTATAGCCCTTTTCGGTGCAGGTGGGCGCGGTGACGGTATCCTTGTAGTCGTGACCCAGCTGACCGATCAACACAATGCCGCACACCGTGCATGTTTGATCAGTCGTGCAATCGGCGGCAACTCCCGCGTTGTGTCCGAGAGCAGCCACCTCGCCGTCGGTATAGCTGTGGTTACAACGGGAGCAGGTATGGGTGGTGTAGCCCTTTTCGGTGCAGGTAGGAGCGGTAACGGTATCCTTGTAGTCGTGACCCAGCTGACCGATCAACACAATGCCGCACACCGTGCACGTCTGATCAGTCGTGCAATCGGCGGCATCTCCCGCGCTATGTCCGAGAGCGGCTGTCTCGCTATCGGTATAGCTGTGGTTGCAGCGAGAGCAGGTATGGGTGGTATAGCCCTTTTCGGTGCAGGTAGGGGCGGTGACGGTATCCTTGTAGTCGTGACCCAAAGCGGCCACTTCGTCGCCCTGATAGGTGTGGGCGCATGTGGTGCAGGTGTAGACGGTATAGCCCTTTTCGGTACAGGTGGGGGCTGTCACGGCAATGGTGTAGTCGTGAATGTGGGGGGGATCCGTCTCCGGTTCCACGACACTGTGACTGATGAACTCAATGGTATTGATCATACATCTGGTAGAACCCGAAACCGTAGCCACTGTGACAGTCTTGTTCTTGGAGGTGTCGATGGTCAGGGGCGTATATTCACCGTTATTGGAGGCTGTGGTCAGGGTATATTTCGTGCCGTTGATGGTAAGTGCGCTCTTGTTGGCCTTGTACTGAGCCGCGTAGATGATCACCTCGTCCACGTCGTCCGGTACCTTGAAGTTAAAGCTGCCCGTGGCCTTGCTGGAGCCCAGCTTGAGACAGGAGTTGCCCTTGGCGTCACGCGCGCCTCCATAGAGCTTGTTGGGGCCTGTCAGGGTCAGGGTATAGTCTCCGTCGGTATAGGACTGGGAGGAGGTGATATCCGTGCCGTCGTTGTGGGACGCGCCGCCGTTTTCACCGAAGTCGAATACGGCCACGGAATTGGGAGAGCCTACGGGGGCATTGGTCTCCTCCTCGGGAGGATCGGTCTCGGTTTCGGGGGAGAAGGTGGGGATCTCACCGTCCAGCGCCGAGCAGGAGGGGGTTACCATGTCCTCGGGAACCTCGCGGCCGAAAAGGTGCCAGGCCAGCTCAGGATAGTCAATGAAGGCGTTGCGGTTGCCCTGAATGCTCTGCACAACCTCGTTGCGCCCCATTTCCCAGGTGTCCACAGGGTCCATCTCGCACCACTCCAGAAGGATGTCAACGCTCTCAAACACCTTGGTCACATCGGTTGCGCCCCAATCGGCATCCCAGCGGACGTAGACGTACAAAATGATACGGGCCACGTCTCCCTTGACATTGTCAAGAGGCTCGTAAAAGCCCTTGGACTCACCGTAGAGCTTATTGCCGCGGGAGGAATTCACCCCTGCCTCGGCGGGACGGATGTGGTGGAGATCGGCGCCGCCGCCGTTCGTGTTGTTACCGCCCAAGCTCTGAGGCCAGACGTGCTCACGGTTGCAGGCCCAGGCGGGCGACCAATCAGCGGAGGTCATGTGGTAGCTTGTGTAGAGGGTGGTGGCGTGTGTGGTGTCGTTCTGCTCACAGTCCACGCGGAAAACGTAGTCGCGGCAATCGGCGTAGGAGGTGATCTTCTTGTGGTTGCTTGTCATCAGGTGATGCAGGGAAGATTTCAGATTGCTCGGCGATTGTGTGGCGAGGCTGTCAAAGGTGTAGTCCCCCGTGTAGTAGGAGGAGACGCTTGTGCCGTCCAGCGAGACGCACACCTCGCCGCGCTTGCCCGAGTTGGAGATCGTGGAGTAAGAGGCGGGAGCCGCGGATACGACGATCCATAGAGAGGATAACAGCATCAGCGCGGCCAGGGCCAGCGCTGTCAGCCTGAGGGTTCTTTTGTTCATGTCGGTTCTCCGTTTGCGTTATGATTAATCGAAATAAGTATACCATAGATTTGAAAATTTGTAAACACCTTTTGTGAAATAGTGGGATTTTTGTCGATTCATAGGGCTGACGCACCGGAGCGCGCCCGTTTTCACTTTCTTCACGGTGGCAGTTATTCCGTTAAGCTTGCATCATCAGGGAGTCATTGGCCAAATTCCGTAAAGTGCCGATGGTGAGATAAGCGGATTTGTATGTTAAAAAAGGAGCGGCAGAGCCGCTCCGGGGGAAAAGCTATTATGATGCCGCAAGCGCTTTCTTTTTCAACTTTCGTTTGGCGATCCATTTGCCGAGAGAATAAAATCCGAAAAAGAGCCAAGCACTGATCAGATATACGAACGCCATGGTAAAGAAAGCTGCGGGCGTTATTCCTTCGACAGATCTGTACAAGAAGTTTCCCAGAATAGCAATCGCGAGGATGATGAAAGAACACAGCATAGCGCGGAGGGGCTTGGAGGCCTTAAATATACACCAGCCGGTGTAAAGAATCGCAAAGGCAACAGACATGGTCGTTAGCCACATAGTGACGAAGCTGTCAGCGGCGATCAATACGATGTAATTGGGCGATACAGGCGGTTCATACTGTACAAGCAACAATTGGGGCGCTAACAGCAGGAAAACGGCGTATCCGAATAGCGTGATACAGGAGGGAAGTATGGTTTTGGCGGACTTGGGGAACAGCGTGACCGCCTCGTCGTTCCCTTGCATTTTGCCAACGCGGTAGGAGGCAACGCAGGTGAAAATTACAATGGAGAATGCGCTGCACAAAAGATATACTTCGATGTTGCTGGCCGTATGGAAGTTGAAATCATCGAAGAAAAGGACATACACCAGAAGCATCACGGATGCGAAAGAAAAGAACGTATAGGCAACCGTTTTCATTTGCAGATAAGCTCTGGCTTGATTCTTGGCGCAATAGATGCCCGCGCATATGGGGAAAAGAAGGAAAAAGACAGCCAAGAAAATGTAGCCCATAGTACTGCCAAGGGTATTTATGGTGCCGTAGTCAAGATTTTTCTTGTGCGCAATAGCGAGGATGATCGTTGCCACCAGCGGAAGAAGGAGCAAAAGATTCAAAAGCAACGGCAGATACTCTTTGCGGGTGTTCAACAGCGGAGCGGGTTGGTCAGCCGCATCTGTTGATTCTGGGGAAAGCTTGTTCGCATAAAGCTTTGTGCACAATCTCACAATAATGTAGAGTAGCCAAAACAGAACGAGGGAGATGCAGCAGTTTTTAATCACGGAAGGCAAAATTTCTTCGCTCAGTTGGCTCCACAGAGCATCTGCCGGCCAGTAGCTCATATGAGGGGCGACGGCTGCCTGTGCGTTCCATACACGGATCAGGGCAGGTAAAAGCAGAGCGAAATGATACATGACGGTATATGAGGACCACAGAATAGCGACCAATCGGTGTTTGCGAAGAAGCAGGGGCGTGTACAATCCTACCAGGACAGAGGCAATAAGAAAGATCAGAAAGAGTTCCGTAGCATCCAAAGATCCTTGTGCATCGTTGAATGAAAGGGATATGCGTCCGTTTCCGCTGAAGATTGCGGGAAGCAGAAGAAGCCATAAGGTGAGTCCCGTAGCGAAGACGGGCGTGAAGTTAAGAAATTTTCTTAACCCCCATAGCTTGACGTATAAGGGAGGGGAGGCGGGTTGCATGTTTGAATTGTCCATAGTGTTTCCTTTCTGCCGCAAGCTTCTGCTGTGCGACTGTGTAGTTTCATGCATGGCCGTTGGTGTGTTGAGTTCGATTCTTATCGACCTCATATGGTTATTATACTCCATTATCCGGCAATCGTCAAGAGGAAAATGTGATTTGTGATAAGACTATCTCGTGAAAATCTCTTGCGGACGAATTATGAACTCGGCATAAGGAGAATTGTGTGGCGATGACGAAAAAATGGTCCCCGAACGTGGTGCCACATTCGGGGGCTGGATTTGATGGGGGAAAATTATCAGTCAGCAGGCGTAACGATATACTTACCTGTTTCGTCGATGATACCGTAGGAAACAGTACCGTCGTCCTGATTTATTTTTACCTTGGCATATCCGTCGTCTGTAAAATTATTGCGCCGTAACGGTTGAAATCCGTGGTAAAATATGCTATAATACCTACAGACAAGATATGCGAAAGGAGCCTTCCATGACAGAGCTTGAAAAGATCGCCTATGCCAAGTCCTTTATTGATAAACTGGCCGAGGGTGTCAATCCTTTGGACAACACACCGCTGCCGGAAAATGATATTGTGAACAATGTTCGCTTGTCCCGGTGCTTCTTCTACGTTTCGGACATCCTGGGACAGGTCATCGCCAATGGCGGGGTGGCACAGCCCGGGACTTCAAGGACGGCCAAGCAGGAATTTTCCTTGTCCCTTGAGGCGAGGGAACGCTTCCCCTATTCCGAGAAGCCCTTGACGGCCAGCGAGATTGCCGAGCGTCTCAACGGTCTGTCGGATCTTGAGCGTACCCAAAAGCTTCCGGTGACCGCCGTCACGGGATGGCTGGTCTCGGCGGGAATGCTGGAGAACGTTACAAATCAGGAAGGCAAAAACAACAAGCGACCTACCGAGCAGGGAAGATCCGCGGGCATCATCACCGAGCAACGCACCGGGCAGTACGGCACCTATACAACGGTTCTTTACACCGAGGAGGCGCAACGCTTTATCCTGGACAACCTGGACGGTATCATCGCCTACCGCGCAGCAGACAAGGAGCAACGGCAAGCCGCCAGGGAAGAGAGGAAAGCTGCCAGAGCCGCAGAGAAACAATCCAATGATCTGACGGACTTTTATAACCGCCCCTGGACTCCCGAGCACGATCAGCGCCTGACCTATCTTTTTAATTTCCGTAAGGATCTGCCTGAGATCGCCCACGATCTTCGCCGCACCGAGGAGGGCGTGCGAGATCGTCTGGTGACCCTTGGCTTGATCCGCCCCTGAGGAGGAATTTATGAATTTTACCGAGATTGCGGAGAATCGACAGTCCTGTCGAAAATACGATCCTTCCCGTCCCGTGGAGCATGATAAGCTGGATGCCATCCTGGCTTCCGCCCGCCTGTCACCCTCTGCCTGCAACGGCCAGCCCTATCATATCACGGTCTGTCGCGGAGACATGGCAAAGCAGGTCGCCAAAGCTACCCAGAGCATGGGTATGAACAAATTTGCCTCGGACGCGCCGGTGATGCTGGTCATTTCCGAAGAGCCTTACGTCAAGACCGCCGCCCTGGGTGCCAAGGTAAAGCATAACGATTACCGTTCCATCGATATCGGCATTTTGTCCGCGTACATCACCGCCGAGGCCACAGCTCTTGGCCTTGGCACCTGCATTCTGGGTTGGTTTGAGGACGCCAAGCTCCGTGAGCTGTGCGGATTAGATGCCCCCGTTCGTCTGGTCATTACCTTGGGTTATCCCGCTGAGGGAGATACCCTCAGGGCCAAGAAGCGCAAGGATATGGATGAGCTTATCACGTTTTTGGGAGAGTGAGCATGACAAACCAAGAGATTTGGAATATCGCTCTTCGCCAATCCGCCTATGATTGCAACTGCCGCCCCGAGGATTTTTTGTCGGATACCCATGTGGTCACCCGATCGGTGCCTCACGAAAAGGCGAGAAAATATCTGCCCCTGCCCTTTGAATGTGATCTTGTCTCCTACGGCAACAACGTGGTGGCCCAGACGAGTGAGCGGGTGGAGGAGGCGGTCAGAGCCTATGTCAGCCATTATTGGGCAGCCCATGCCTTTGAGACACCCAATATTCACGTGCTGGATGAGCTGTTGCGTCCCTATGACTTGAAGGTCTGCTTCATGGCGGAGTATTTTCTGCCCGATGTGGAGGCAGTAAGACCCTTGGATTGCGATTACGAATTGCGGGTCCTGTATCCGAAGGATTTTCAAGCCTTATATCTGCCCGAGTGGAGCAATGCCCTTTGCGAAAAACGCAAGCACTTGGACGTTTTGGGTGTGGGCGCCTACGACGGTGACACGCTGGTGGGTCTGGCCGGTTGCTCCGCTGATTGCGAGGATATGTATCAAATCGGTGTGGACGTGCTCCCCGCCTATCGCAGGCAGGGCATTGCCGCCGCGGTGACCAGCCGATTGGCGCTGGAGATCCTGAAGATTGGCAAGGTTCCCTTTTATTGCACCGCATGGTGTAATCTTCGTTCCGCCCGCAATGCCATCAAGTGCGGCTTTCGTCCCGCCTGGGTGGAGCTGACCGCGCGGGATATCCAGTTTGTCAATGAATTCAATCGTGAGCTGAAGCTCAGATAACTATACGGAGGTATAATATGATTCTCATCAAAAACGGACATGTAAAAACCATGGCAGGCCCCGATCTTTTGAGCGGGTGCGTACTGATCGACGATCAGGGAAAGATTGCCGCCGTGGGCGTTGACCTGACAGCCCCCGAGGGCGCAGAGATCATTGACGCCGAGGGGAGACTTGTGACCCCCGGGTGCGTGGACGCCCATTGCCATATCGGTCTTGACAACGAGGCTATGGGCTGGGAAGGCATGGACTACAACGAGATCGTGGATCCCCTGACTCCTCAGATGCGCGCCATCGACTCCATCAATCCCCAGGATGAGGCCTTTGAAAATGCCATCAGAGGCGGTGTGACCACTGCTTGTACCGGCCCCGGCAGCGCCAACATCGTGGGCGGTACCTTTACCGCCATCAAGCTGGTGGGCAAGCGTGTGGATCATATGTACATCAAGGAAGCCATCGCCATGAAGTGCGCCTTCGGTGAAAACCCCAAGCGCTGCTACGGTCAGGGCATGAAAAAAAGCCCCATGACCCGCATGGGCTCCGCCGCCCTCCTTCGTGAGATCCTGTTCAAGACCCGCCGTTACCTACAGGACAAGGAGGACGGGAAGAATCCCGCCTTTGACATGAAGCTGGAGGCCATGATCCCCGTCATCAAGGGGGAGATTCCCTTGAAGGCTCACGCCCATCGCGCCGACGATATCCTGACCTCTATCCGCATCGCCAAGGAGTTTGGCGTGGGACTGACCCTGGATCACTGCACCGACGGCGCCATCATTGCCGACGAGCTGGCCAAGGAGGGATATCCCGCTTTTGTGGGCCCCAGCCTGGGCTCCAAAACCAAGATCGAGTTGAAAAACAAGAGCTTTACTACCCCCAACGCCCTGTATGAGGCGGGGGTCAAGGTCAGCATCATTACCGACGCTCCCGTCATCCCTCTCCAGCATCTTCCCCTTTGCGCAGGTCTTGCGGTAGACGCGGGTCTGCCTGTGGAGGAAGCCTGGCGCGCCATCACCATCAACCCTGCCGAGTCCACGGGCATCGGTGACCGGGTGGGCAGCCTGGAGGCAGGGAAGGATGCGGATATCGTCATCTGGACGGCGGATCCCATCACCACCGTTGGCGGCGCCGCCTATCTGACCATGGTGGACGGTAAGATCGTTCACCGCTTGGACAAATAAAAAACGCCCTATTTGGGCAAAATTGTTATGCCGCTGTCATGGGCGGCGCATAATATGATTGAATGATCTATCAGCGGAGGAACCATGCGTAAAACCAAAATTGTCTGTACTATCGGCCCTGCCAGCGAGACTGAAGAGGTGCTGAAGGGCTTGTGCCGCGCCGGCATGAACGTGGCAAGAATGAATTTTTCTCACGGTACCCACGGCGACCATCAAAGAAGGATTGACGCCGTCAAAAAAGTGCGTGAGGAGCTGGGGCTTCCCATCGCCATCATGCTGGATACCAAGGGACCCGAGTATCGGATCAAAACCTTTGAGGAAGGGAAGATCACCCTGTCCGAGGGGGATCGCTTTACCTTTACTACCGAGGACGTGGTGGGAGACAACCACCGCGTGTCGGTCAGCTATGCCCACCTGCCTGAGGAGCTGTCGGCGGGGGATACCATCCTTTTGAACAACGGCCTTATGACCTTTGAGGTCATGGAAATAACGGGTAGCGAGATCCTCTGTCGGGTGGTCTGCGGCGGCGAGCTCTCGGATCGCAAGAGCATGAGCTTCCCCGGAAAGGTGATGAAGCAGAAATATCTGTCGGATCAGGACAAAGAGGATATCGCCTTCGGTATTCGGAACGACGTGGACTACATCGCCTGCTCCTTTGTATCCTGCAAGCAGGATCTTCTGGACGTTCACGCCTATCTTGAGGAGATCGGCGCGCCCCGCGTGGAGCTCATCGCCAAAATTGAGAATCAGTCGGGCTTTGACAACATTGACGAGATTTGCGAGGCCTGCGACGGTATTATGGTGGCGCGGGGAGACATGGGCGTTGAGGTGCCCTTCGACCGCCTGCCCGGTATCCAGAAAAAGCTGATCACCAAGGGTCGTATGTTGGGTAAGCGGGTCATTACCGCTACCGAAATGCTGGAATCCATGATCCATAATCCCAGGCCCACCAGAGCCGAGATCTCCGACGTGGCCAACGCGGTCTACGACGGTACCAGTGCCATCATGCTGTCAGGTGAGACGGCGGCGGGCAAGTACCCCGTGCAGTCGGTGGAGATCATGGCAAGGATCGCCGAGACCACCGAGGCGGGCATCCATTATGCCAAGCGCTTCCGCAACACCGATTTTGTGATTCGTAATTCTGTAGACGCCATCTCTCACTCTACCTGCGGTATGGCCATCGACCTGGAGGCACAGGCCATCGTGGCGTGCTCCCTGTCGGGCATGACGGCGAGAATGGTTTCCAGATTCCGCTCCCCCGTGCCCATCATCGGTCTGACCACCGACGAGCGAACCTGGCGCCGCCTGGCGTTGTCCTGGGGCGTGATCCCCGCCATGTGCGAGGTGTTTTCCTCCACCGACGTGCTGTTCTATACCGCCAAGAAGATCGCCAAATCTACCCTTTCGTTGCAGAAGGGTGATAAGATCGTCATCACAGGCGGCGATACCAGCGGCAAGTCGGGCAATACCAATATCATCAAGGTGGAGGAAATGTAAGATCGCCTCTCCGACTGATACCCCCAATAACCCAAGGGGCTGACGAAAAACGTCGGCTCCTTTTTTGCGGCCCAAAGAAAATGACGAAAAAATGAGTCTAACAGAACATAAACATTCGGTCACCTCTAAAAAATCGAAAATATCGAGCCGACACGATATCATAGACACGGAAACGGAAGATCATCGAAACTGAACTCTCGCGGGGGCTTGCACAATTTCTCCAAATATGGTATAATAGGAGCATAAACTATTCAAGCAGAAAGGGTGTCCTCATGAAATCTTCTATTGTAAAGCGCGTGCTTTGTACTCTGGCGGTCGGACTTCTGTCCGTAGCGGTAGCTTGTACGAATCAGCCATCCGATCTTCCCGAAACCGATTCGGTCACCGCCACCGGTGTCCCGGAGACCCTCGTACCGGAGGGAACGGATACTCCAGCATCCGACGCGACACCTGAAACGTCCGGAATTGATCCGGAGACGGATGCCGCCACGGAACCATATACCGAGATCCCAACCGAAACGACGGCCGAGACGCCTACAGAGGCCCCGGCGGAAGATACGGCATCCGAAGCATCCACGGAGGAGCAGCTCGAAAAACCGGAGCGAGAGGTGTATGAGGATCTGTCCTTTAACGTGCCCGCCTACACCAATCCCGACACCAAATCCGCCTCGGTTCAGTCCGAGGGTACCCGTGATTCAGGTCAGATCCATTTGGATTTCACGGCTTTGAACGGTCGGTATATCATATCCTCCACCAAGGTGGCCGCCAATTGCCATGACGTGGCTACCTGCGATACCTGCGGCTATGTGGACACCGAGGACGGCGGTGCATATCTTATGTCCTCTCACGGAAAGGATCAGGGTGGTATCACCGTTACGCTGGCTACCCCCATTCTCGCGTCCTCTGTAACAGGCATGACCCTGACCTTCAAGACCACCGCTCAGGCCCCTTCCAGCTCCATGCGCATTCTTACAGCTGATCAGACCAACAACGCGGCCTTCATCAATGCCTGTGAGCCTATGAGCGGTGCCACAACGCAGTGGGCAACCGTGAACTTGGGGGTGAAGGATTTTTCGGAGCTGGCAGATAACGACGGTTATATCCGCTCCTTCCAGATGTACTTCCGCAACAAGAACAAAACCGATTGCTATGTTCAAAGCGTGGATTTCAGCGTCAGTCCCGATGAATTTCTGGTGGTTGACGAGGTGGCGGGGAACTGCTTCTTCGCGCAGGGCGCCGCCCAAGCCGTTGCCGACATCATCGCCGACCGCTTTGCGGCGGCTGACATCAGGGCAGATATTTCCGTAAATGGTGCCGCTTACCGCAAAAATTCAAGCGAAGCCGCAGGCTCTCTGCGATACACGGCTACCGCTACCTTGTCTGACGGAACGGTGGTGACCAAGCAGCATACGGCCACGATCCCTGCGGTCACCGGTGTGTGGTTGGATGCCACCAACGGCAAATACGGCTCATCCCACGATTCCCGCGGACAATGGCAGGAGACCTTTGATCCCTCGGGACTTCTGTTCCTGACTGACAACACCCTCACCTGTGACGAGGGCGTCCGCTCCGTGGAGTATGCGGTGGTGGCGGGTGACCTGAGCTATGACGACGAAAACGTGGTGTGGCGCACGCCTCATCTGCTGGAGATGAACAAGGACGGTTTCTCTCATTTGCTGGTCAATGCATTTTTGGATCTGGGCAGCTTGCTGACGGAGGGGGAATCCTACCGCATCATGCTGCGCGGCGTGACCAATCGGGATAATTACATTCTGCACCTGGATATCCCCTTTGTGTATGCCCCTCTGTCTACAGAGGCCTGCAATGCGCTGACGGCGGCGCAGACGGCTTTGGAGCAGGCCAATTTCACCTGCGATGCCGACGTGGAAAACAAAGAGGAGCATATCCGTCAGCAGCTTTCCTCCTTGATCGACAGCGAGAATGTTGCTGTGGATTTGGAGGTTCTCGGTGAGGGTCTCGGCTCCATGTGCATTTGTGTGGCTCTGCGGTACGGTGCGGATATTACGGAGACAAGACTGCCCGTATACGAATTGAACGGACAGACCATCACCAAGGTATATGATTATGTGGGCCAAGCATTTACAAAGGAGGCTATGATTGTGAAGTTCTCGGATGAACAAACAACGATCACCTTGACCGCTCCTTACGACGGAGACAGACACGTGATCCTGGCCGCTGACGTTATCTATGACCACGCCAAGGCTCCGCTCAAGGTAATTGAAAGCGCAAATTACGGTTACCTCAAGGGTGAGCATTGTACCCCCGCGCCTGTTACCCTTGCCTGGACGGATGCGAATGCCGCGGAGGGGAAAAGCTACACGGTGTGTATTTCCGAAAGCCGCGACATGAGCGGGGCCTTGGAGCTTGATGTGGTGGGTACTGAGGTTGAGGTGTATAACCTGAACATCGGCACTACCTATTACTGGCAGGTGAAATCCGGCGAGGAAGCCTCTCCTGTGCAGGTCTTTTATACAGAAGACGGCTATCCCCGCTTCGTCAAGCTGGACGGTGTTTCCAATGTGCGTGACATCGGCGGCTATACTACCATCGACGGCAGAAAGGTCAGACAGAATCTTGCCTATCGCTCGGCACAGCTGGACGGTATTTCCGCCGAGGCAAAGGTCATCGCTCTGGAGCAACTGAATATCCGCACGGATCTTGACCTGCGCGGCGGCGGCTCCACTCCCCTGGGTGGCTCTGTCAAGCATATTTCCGTGGCCATGCAATGGTACGAGCATATTTTTGAGGAAGATATGTACGGCGTGGTGAGACGAACCATCTCCACCTTTGCGGACGAAGAGAATTATCCCATCATTTTCCATTGCTCCATGGGACGCGACCGCACCGGTACGACCACCTTCCTGATCCTCGGTCTTCTGGGCGTAGATGAGGACACCCTTCGCCACGAATACTATGCCTCCTTCTTCTCCCAGCAGGGTGCTTTTGACAAAACGGAGTTCCCCCTCCTCATCGCCAACGTGAACAGATTGGTCAATGAGCTTGACAACTTCGGAGATAAGGACGATACCCTTCAGGAGAAGATTCAGGCATATCTCCTCCACATCGGTGTCACCGAAGAGGAGATCCAAAGCATCCGTGATATCTGGCTGGCCTGATACCCCAACAAAAACGGAGGATATGGAATCGTGTTCAGAGAGCTTGTGAGAAAAAAACAGGAAATATCTCAGGAGGCGTGCCGTGAGATCCTGATGAAAGAAACGCGAGGGATCCTTACGGTCAACGGTGACGGAGGCTACCCCTATGCCACGCCCATGAATCATTATTATTGCGCCGAGGATGGCTGCATCTATTTCCATTGCGGAAGGGCGGGGCACCGTCTGGATGCCTTGCGGCGATCGGACAAGGTGTGCTTCTGTGTCTGCGAACGAGGGGAGCGCAAGGAGGGGCAGTGGGCGTACGACGTCCGCAGCGTCGTGACTTTCGGGCGCATGGAAATCATTGACGATATAAACCTCATTATCCCCATAACCACCGCCCTCAGCCGAAAATTCACAGATGATGAAGCCTATATCGAGCATGAGATCAAGCAGTTCAGCCGAGGCACGTTGCTTTTGAAGCTCATACCGGAGCATATGTGCGGAAAGCTTGTCAACGAATCATGACCGACGGCTTGTAAAAAGGTAAGTGTTACAACCGAAAATCAAATATCCAAAAACCGACAAGCATCTGCTTGTCGGTTTTTGGATATGGTGAATAAAAAAATCCGAGCCCTACCATCGTGTGATAAGGCTCGGATCCTTGTTGTTGCCACCCGACTCTTGGGGGCGACAGCCTGCCGCTGGTGCCGGAAGCGGGGGTCGAACCCGCACGGTATCGCTACCACTGGATTTTGAGTCCAGCACGTCTGCCAATTCCATCATTCCGGCTGATACTATGGGCCACTGGGCGGAGCAACATGGGTATTGTATCACAAAGGAAGCAAAAAGTCAAGAGGGTTTTGCATTTTCATGAGCAAATCGGCAAAAAAATCTTTCTTTGACTGCCAAAACTTTTGTCCAACCCTTGTCAAACGCCTGAAGATGTGATATAATGAATCAAATATCATCCTTCGAAGGGAGGAACCTTCCCATGAATCTTTTGGCTTTGAAAACAGGAGATGTCGTCTGCGGCTTTCGTGTCGAGCGCAGCGGCGTCATTCCAAAAATGAACGCCTCCTACGTTAAGCTGATCCACGAAAAGACCGGCGCAACACTATACTACAGCGACCGTGACGACGGTCAGCTCATCTTCTCCGTGGGCTTCCGCACCATCCCCGAAAATGATACGGGTGTGTTTCACATCCTTGAGCACTCCTGTCTGGACGGCTCCGAGTCCTACCGCCTCAAGGAGCCCTTCGTCAACCTGATCAAAACCTCCATGGCCTCCGACCTCAACGCCATGACTTTCCCCGAGCGCACCGTCTACTATTTCATTACCACCGGTGAGCGGGACTATATGAACATGATGCAGGTATATCTGGACGCCGTGTTCCACCCTCTGCTGCTCTCTGATCGCCGCATTTTTGAAAAAGAAGCCTGGCACCTTGAGCCCGACGGAAATGGCGGGGTGAATTATTCGGGTGTGGTATTCAACGAAATGCAGGGCCACGATAACAACGCCGACTACGTCATGTGGAACGCCGCCACAAGGCAGCTTTTCCCTGATCGCTATCCCGCCTGCAATTCCGGCGGCGATCCCTATCATATTCCCGATCTGTCCTATGAGCAGTTCTGCGAAGCCTACCGCCGCTTCTACGGCAACGACAACGCCATTTTCTATCTGTCGGGGCGCCTGGATCCCCAGGAAAAGCTGGGATATATCGACAGCGTGCTGTCCTCCCGCCCTTCCTTCGGCTACGAAAAGCCCGCCGTTGTGACGCCGCAAGCCCCTGTGACAAGCCGGGACGAGGTATACTATCAGCTCAGCGATAAGGAAGAGCCCGAAGGCAATACCCATCTGATGATGTCCTACGTCCTGCCGCCTGAACGGGCAGACGAATTGTCCCTGGCCTTTAATCTCCTGTCCAACTACCTGGCAGAGACCACAGAATCCCCCCTGTCAGCCGCGGTGCTCAACGCCGACGTGGGCCTGGACTTTTCCATGGGATGCGACATTGACTGTCTCCAACCCCTCCTGTTCTTCACCCTGGGAAAATCAGATCCCGAAAAGGCAGATGGTTTCACCCACACCGTCACCGAGGCGCTCCGCCGCTTGGCAGCTGAGGGATTGGATAGGGAACGTCTCAACGCCCTATTGGATCGCCACGAGACCGATTGCCGCCGCGCCGCCCTGCGGGTGGATTCCGGCTTCGCGCTTATGAACGCGTTTATCCGTGAGCACGTCATGACAGGAGACGTCACCACCCTGGACAGCCTTGCTCTTCTTCGAGAGAAGCTGGCCGCCGATCCTCGCTACTTTGAGCACCTTATTGAGAATTTTGTTCTGAACAGCGACCACCATGCCATGACGATCTGTGTTCCTTCCCGCACACTGGAGGAGGAGCGCCGCGCCGCCATGAAGGCCCGCCTGGATCAAGAGCTGGAGAAGCTACAGGCTACCTCCGACGGTTATGAGCGGATGGCTGAGAGCGTGGAGTCCCTCAACGCCTACCTGGTGGCCGAGGATTCCCCCGAAGCCATCGCGTCAGTCCCCCATCTGACCCCCAAGGATCTCACCAATCTCCGCAAAAACCGTGATATCGTGGAGGAAATCACCCCCATGAAGAACGGCGAGGTTACGTCTCTGTTTTATGAGACCCGTGCTGAGGGCATGGTGCTGGCAGGCTGGCTCTTTGATCTTGGGTCTATCTCCGTCGATGACCTGAAATTTGTTCGTTGTCTCAAGGATGCCCTCATGGATCTGCCCGCGGCGGGGTATACTGTCAATGAGCTGTCCGATCTTTGGACGAAGCTGCAGACCAACGTGGATTGGAGTTTTATTCAATCCGTCACAGGTACCGACGAGGATGCTTACCGCCAGTATTTGCAGGTGCGCATTGACGCCCCCGAGGAGCATCTGGCTGAAGCTGTGGCGCTTCTCGGCAAGGTCGTGACCGAGCTTGTCTTTGATAAAACCGTTTTGAGCCGTCTGTTCGCCAATACCGCCAATCTCAAGAATCACCTGATCATGAGAGGAAACAGTACCGCCGTCCAGATGGCCGAGGCAAGCCTGTCCTCCGCCGGTGCTGTCCGTTGGGCGCTGGTGGGCATTCCCGCGTATAACTATCTTTCTAAGCTGGCCGACGGATTTGAGGAAAACGCCGACGAGCTTATCGGAGGCCTTACCCGTGTCAGCCGGGCGATCTTTGGCGGTATCCGTCCTTTGTGCTATTGCATCGGCAGTTCCGAGGCATACGGCATCTGGACGCAGGCGCTGGCAGAGCTCCCTCTGTCCGCAAAAAATTTCTCCAAGGCTATCGCTGTTTCTCCGCTTGAACGTACCCACCGCGCTTTGTCCATCCCGGGCAACGTGAATTATTGTTGTGAAGCCTATACGCTCTCGGATGCGGGTGCTGCCTATTCCCCTCGGATGCAGGTGATCACCTCCCATCTCTACAGTACGTATTTCTGGGATGAGATCCGCGCTCGCGGCGGTGCCTACGGTGCCTCTGCCGTGGCCTTCCCCTACGGACTTTTGGCCTTCGTTTCCTACCGCGATCCCCGTGTCAACGATACCTATGATGTCTATAGCCGTCTGCCCGACTGGCTGGATGCCCACATCCCCGGTGAGGACGAGCTGGGCAGTCTCATCGTCAGCACCATCGGCTCCGGCTACTGTACGCCGCAAAGCCCTCTCGACGAGGGTGTGGCCGCCCTGACCCGTTATCTCAAGGGTAAGACCGCCGCCGACGTGAGTGCCGATATCAACACCATTCTTTCCACCGAGTCGAAGGATTTTGCCGATTTCTCGGATCTTATCCGCAAGCTGAACCGGCAGAAGGCGAGCCTCCGTACCGCCGTGGGCGGCAAGGATGCTCTTACAGCTTCGGGGCTGTTTAAGAATATCGAAGAATTATAATAACGCCGTCCAGCATAGTCCCCATATCAAATTACCGCAAGGAGAAAAACTATGTCAAACAAAGATAAAAAGATTGTCGTTACCGTGGCGGGACTGACTCCCAAGGAGCAGAAAAAGGTCACCGGCAAGCTGGTCAAGGCCGTCATGAAGGATAAAAATTACCGCAAGGCCGTCAGCACCACCGGCAAAAAGATCTCTGAGGAGGCCGCCGAAGCCGCCGCACGAGTGGCTGTTGCCGAAGCGCTGGGCACAAATGAGGGAGAGGAGCATAATGTGATCCTCCGTCCCTCCGGACTGGATCTCTACGCCGATCTGGTGGCCCGCTTTGCCAAGGCCCGCCGCAAGAAGCTGAAAAATCAGAAGAAAGCCGCCAAGAAGCACGCCAAGGATCTGAAAAAGAAGGGCGGCAAGCTGAACAAAAAAACTGGACTCATCAAGCTCATGAAGGCTGAGAAGCTGAAGAAGGCACCTATGGCCAAAAAACATAAGGCCTATAAGGTCAAGAAAAAGAAGAAGTAAGGAGAAGTCATGACTTCACAAAAGAATATCGCCGTTATTACCGGCGCCTCCTCCGGCATGGGTCGGGTTTTTGTCACCGATCTTGATAAGCAACAAAAATTCGACGAGATCTGGGTCATCGCCCGCCGTCTCGACCGTCTCGATTCCCTCAAGGGGCTGACCCGTGCCGAGATCCGCCCCCTTGCCCTGGATCTGTCCCGCAAGGAGGATCTGGACGGATATCAAAAGCTTTTGGAGAAAGAAAAGCCCAACGTTCGGGTATTGGTCAACGCCGCGGGCTTTGGTAAATTCAAGGCCTTTACCGAGCTGTCTCTGGAAGAGCAGTTGGCTATCATTGACCTCAACGATAAGGCGCTGGTGGCCATGACCTATATGACCCTGCCCTATATGCGTGAGGGAAGTGAGATCTACCAGCTGGGATCGCTGTCGTCCTTCCAGCCTGTGCCTTATATCAACGTGTACGGTGCCAGCAAGGCCTTTGTGCTGAGCTTTTCCCGCGCTCTGAACGTGGAACTGAAGAAGCAAAAGCGGGGCATCCGTTGTATGGCGGTCTGTCCCGGTTGGGTGCGCACCGACTTTTTCAAGCGCGCCGTGGTGGATGATACCATCACCTACTACAATCGCTATTTTTCTCCTGAAGAGGTTGTCACCCGTGCCCTGTCCGACATGAAGAAGGGAAGGGACGTGTCGGTGTGCGGCGCATCCATCCGCGCCCAGGTGCTTCTGACCAAGCTGCTCCCTCACGGCGTGGTCATGGAGATCTGGTGCAAGCAGCAGAAGAAGTGATCTATGAGAGAAAGCCCGACGGCACGCCGTCGGGCTTTTGCTATCATAAAAGGGCATCTCTAAAAACTCATCGCACGCCGATATGACGGTGCTTTTTCCGTCATACGTCACAAAATTCTTTCGCATAGGGCCAACTATGCGTGCAGATTTTTGTTTAGGTCACCTCTAAAAACTCTCTTGACGGCGAAGCCGTAGTGATTTTTCCGTCATATTTCACAGATTTTTCTTCGCGTAGCTCTACTACGCGCGCGAAAAATTGTATCATCTGACGCAAAACTCCCTTGCGGCTCGCTCGCCAATAGAGTTTTTAGAGGTGACCTTTAGTCTGACGAAAAAATCCCTCGCATCTCGCCGCACGCTGAGTATTTAGAGATGCCCAAAAATTTATTTCACGAAGAAATTATACACCCGACGAACCGCCCTCGTACCACAGCTTGTCCTCCGTCCAACCTTCGAGGGTCTTACAGAGGTCAGATGCCACGGACTTGGCGCCTGCCAGGTCATGCTCCAGATAGTTACCGCATTGCCAACGCTCAGTGCCGGGGATCTCTCCCTCATAGGCGGCGACAAAAGCAAAGGACTCCTGCACCAGACGGATGGCCTCGGCGTGGCTGATACGGTCGCGGAGCAGCAGATAAAAGCCCGTGCGACAGCCCATGGGGCCCACGTAGATCACGCCGTCGGAAAAGCCGCTGTTGCGAGCGTAGGTGGCGAACAGATGCTCGATGGTGTGGGCGGCGGGAGTAGGGACGTAATCTCCGCCGTTGGGGGTCTTCATGCGGATATCATAGGTCACCACGTCCCCATCCACGCGGGATACATACATACCGGGTTTGAGGATGTCGTGGTTGACGGTGAAGCTTTGAATGGTTTTCATAAAGTGCTCCTTGATTGAGAAGTGTAAATCCGACCTTCAGTATACCATAAAATATCTCCATTGTCAAGGACAAGGGGGATATGCGGCAAAGCGAAGAAAACGAAAAACAAAATATTTTTGAGAAAACCGTGCGTTCAACCCCGGTATAGCGCGAGAATATCCTCCCGCGTTCCCAGTCCCTCGGCACAAGCCGTAGCACCGCCCGCAGCCAACCCCATGCGCAGGGCGTTCTTGTATCCCTCGGGTAATCCCGCCAAAAAGCCCGCCACCATAGAGTCGCCCGCACCCACGGTATTGATTGGGTGACCGCCCAGGGCAGGGTACCGATAGCATTTCCCGTCCTCCGTGAGCAGGAGTGCGCCGTCGCCCCCCAGGGAAACTAAGACGTTTTTCGCACCCTCCCTTTGCAGATGCCGGGCGGCAGAGATCACAGCATCGTCTGTGGTCAGCTCCTGCCCTGACAGAATGGATAGCTCGCGGCGGTTAGGCTTGATCAGGAAGGGGTGGTATGGGAGGGTCGACGTCAAGGTATCTCCCTCGGCATCTACCACAAAACGGATACCTTTGACGGCCAATCGAGCCATGATGGTCGCGTAGATGTCCTTAGGAAGCGATGACGGAACACTTCCCGAAAGAACCACGGTGTCGCCTCCGCTCAGAGCCTCCAGCTTGCCCATCAGGGCTTCTGTGGACTCGGTTGTGATGATCGGCCCGGCAGCGTTGATCTCGGTTTCAGCTTCGGCGTGAAGCTTGACGTTGATGCGGGTCAAACCCTCCGTCAGGCGGATCATGTTATGGACAATCCCCGCTTCAGTCAAGCGCACGCAGAGCTCATCCCCCGTAAAACCCGCCACAAAGCCCAGGGCTATGTTGGGAATGCCCAAACGAGTCAGCACGACCGATACGTTGATACCTTTCCCACCAAAGCTCATCATCTCCCGGACGGCCCGATTGGTGGTGCCAAGAGTCAGACGCTTGGTGAACAAATGATAATCAAGGGCAGGATTGAAGGTGACAGTGTATATCATGGCGGCATCCTTTCGTCTTTTTTCTTATTATACCACATTTGCAGAAAAAAACAAATACTTTTTTCTTACCTAATGGGCATCTTGAGCTTTTTTCAAAAGTCGGCTTGACAAAAGAAGTCTTTTCTGCTATAATATTACGGTAGCCTTTCGGGGTGTGGCGCAGTTGGTAGCGCGCGACGTTTGGGAGCATGCAGTCGGTTTTCGGTCGCAGGTTTTACAACGGCTAAAAAGCCCTTGTAAACATTGACTTTTTCGCATATTGTCTTCTCCAAAGCCCAAACAAAAAAGCGGTCTGACCACAGATTTGACCACTTACAAAAAACTCTTAAAATTTAATACTTTTTACACTTCGGGGTGTGGCGCAGTTGGTAGCGCGCGACGTTTGGGACGTCGATGCCGCAGGTTCGAATCCTGTCACTCCGACCAGAAAATCCCTATGGAGCTCAACGCCCCATAGGGATTTTTCGATTGAATGCTACAAGGTAGCAAAGAAAACGCCTGATGGAATAGATTACGAAATTATCATAGACGGGAAAAACGGATATGCAACTGTTGCTATGACCAAGTATTACGATGGAACAGAAGAACCTACATTGCCGATCAACCTTGGTACACACTCAATTTATTTTTACGCTGAATAACATTATGCCCTCGTTCCGAAATGGAGCGAGGGCATAACTTTTATTTTATCACCAGAGAAGCGTTTTCACAATCAATCTTCAAGGTTGTTTCGGG